>JANXZA010000079.1 GCA_025355745.1 Rhizobacter sp.
TGCGCGGCCTGCGCGACGCCGCGCAACGCGGCGTGCGGGTGCGCCTGCTGCTCGACGATCTGCACACCACCGGCATGGACCGCTTGCTGCTCGGCCTGGCGGCCGAGCCGAACGTCGAGCTGCGCTTGTTCAACCCGTTCGTGTCCGGCCGCGAGTCGACACTGGCGCGCGCGCTCGGCCTGCTGCTCGACTTCGGGCGCTTGAACCATCGCATGCACAACAAGCTCTTCATCGCCGACGGCGCGGTGGCCGTCGTCGGCGGCCGCAACCTGGCGAACGAGTATTTCCTGCGCGGCACCGAAGGTAACTTCATCGACTTCGACCTGCTCGTTGCCGGCGCGGTGCTGCCGACGCTGAACGGCGGCTTTGACGCCTACTGGAACAGCGCCCAGTCCTACCCGGTGCAGACCATCGCAGCGCCTGGCAGGGCCGACCCGGGCCGCGCCACTGACGCTGCATTCCGCGCTGCGTTCGAGGTCGCCACGCGCCCCGAAAACACACCCGCACCAGCGCCGCCCGCCGACACCTACGGCCTGCCACCGCTGAGCACGGCATTGGCCGGGGGCCGCGTCAAACTCGTCGCCGCCAGCGGCCGGGCGTTCGCGGATTCGCCCGCCAAGGCCGACCCGATGGCCCCGTCAGAGGCCAGCACCGACACCGTCAGCCGCCGCTTCCTGAAGCTGCTTGGCAGCGCCCGGTCCGACATCCTGCTGTTCTCGCCGTACTTCATTCCCGGCCCGGACACGATTGACGAATTGCGCCGCGTGCGCGAGGCCGGCGTGCGCGTGCGGGTGGTGACGAATTCGCTCGCGGTCAGCGACGAGCCGCTCGTCAACATCGGCTACCTGCACCACCGCCGGCAGTTGCTGACGATGGGCGTGGAGCTCTACGAACTGAGCTCGACCCGGCTCAAGCGCGACAGCGCGATGCGCGAACTGCTCGGCAGCTCGATCGGGCGACTGCACGCCAAGATGGGGTTTCTGGACCAGCGCACGGTGCTGGTGGGTTCGATGAACATCGACCCGCGCTCGGACCGCAACAACACCGAGATCGGCCTGGCGTTCGACAGCCCGGCACTGGTGCAGATGATCATCGGCACGTTCCAGGTCAACGAACTCGCGGCGGTGTACCGGGTGCGCTTCGCGACCGACGGGCCGGGCCTGCGCTGGACGGCTGTGAATGCCGGCGCCGGCGATGAGGTGCTGGACACCGACCCGGACACCAGCCTGTGGCAGCGGCTCAAGGCGGCGCTGATTTCGTGGCTGGTGCCGGAGGGCCAGTTGTAGCGACGTGGGCGCCACGCTGATCGGCTCGCCTAGAATACGCAGCGACGGGCCTCCCCGCATGGAAGCGCGGCCAACCGGGTCAGGTCGGGAACGAAGCAGCCCCAACCGTTGCGACCAGTGCCGGGGTCAGGCTCGTCACCTTCTCGCAGATCTCTGATCGCGGCAATCGGCTTGATCTTCAGGTCGCTTGCTTGAAGGCCATCACCGCCTGGTTGCGCAGGGTGCGCAGCAGCGACAACTCCTTCTCCCCCAGTTCGATGCCGCCCGGCACGGCCTTGTCGGCATAGATCAGCGCGAACGGCGTGCCCTTCTTCTGCATCGGCAACAACAGGAATGCCGGGGCGTTGACGCCTTCGCGGTACCAGGCCGGCAGCCGCGCCGCGATGTGCGCGACCGTGGCATCGGCTATCAAGGTGTCGGCGCCCTTCAGGCACACCGCAGCGAACAGGTCGCCGCTGGCTTTCAACGGCACCCTGAACCTTGCCGCCATCTCCTGCGCCTTGTCGCCCAGGCCGAAGCGGCCGATCAACGCATCTTCCCTGGCATCGCGCAGGCAGAAGACCACGCGCCGGAAGCCCAGGGCACGGAACATGGTCTCCAGGATCATGTAGAGCACGTCGTTGAGTTTGAAGTCCTCGACCATCGAGTTCGTGATGTCCTGGATGCCCGCTGCCAGTACCTCGGCGGCGTTCTCGAGGGCCGATGGCGGGGCCGCCTGGCGCACGGTGACGGTCGCCTGCAACGCGTGCGGCAACAGCGAATCGTGGGCCTCGCGCAGGGTCGGCACATCGTCGCCATCAGGCTGCGCCGGCGGCGCCTCCAGCAGGCGCTGAACCGGGGATTGGGCTGCCACCCGAAGGTTCATGACCTGCGCCATCTGGACCAGACGCAGCCGCGCCGTTTCGGCCGCCGCTTCGATGCGGGCCGGGTTCACCCCGAGGGTGCGGGCATAGCGCCGCGCCATCTTCGCCACCTGGGCCTTGGCCTGCTCGGGTGCCGAATGCAACAAGGCATCAGTGATCTGGTTCGACGCGAAGCTCAGCCAGCGCAGGCGCTCGCCGGCGTCCTGTGGTTCGTGGGCGGGCGGCGCGCCCCTGGGCTTGCGCATGCAGCCCTGCAGGGCCGGCGGCAACCCCCAGGTCTTGGCCACGCCGACGCCGAGCGCTTCGAAGCTCATGCCGAGCACACTGACCGACGCCGACTCCTCGACCAGCGCGCCGCCGGCAGCGACCATGCCGCGCACCTGGCGCGCCTCTTCAGGGAAGTAGAACTCGGTCAGCATGCGGCCGAGGTTCTGGAACATCGCGCCGATGAAGGCCGCTTCGCTGTCGCGCGTCTGGGTGCCGAGTTCACTGGCCAGCATGCCGGCCATCAGCGAGCGCAGGTAGTCTTCCTTCAGCTGGTTGGCGTGCGCCTTGTCGTGCATGTGCTCAAGCAGCACCAGGCTCATCGCCATGTTGCGCACACCGCTGAAACCGATCAGCGCCACCGCCCGCGAGACCGTGCTGATGCTGCCGCCGCCCGGCGAATAGTGGCTGGTGTTGACGAGCCGCAGCAGCTTGTTGGTAAGGGCCACGTCCTTCAGGATCTCGCCCGACAAGCTGCCCAAGCTCTGGTTCTCGGAGTGGGTCACGCGCTGGATGCGGGCGATCGAGTCGGACAGCGCCGGGAAGTCGCTCTTGTGGCGCATCCGGCGCAGCAGGAATTCGAGCGCGCCGCTTTGCGCTCCACCGGGCCCGGCGCCGGCCGGCGCGTCGTCCGGCAGCGCCGGCGCAAGCCAGGACTGCAGCGCGTCGCGCAGTTCCGCCGCGCCAGGCCAGCGCCGCGCCGGCTCGCGCTCGATGGCGCGCCGCAGCACGGCCCGCAAGGCATCGTCGACCTCGGACGACAGGCTCAAGGGCAGGGCCAGGTCTTCGCAGGCGACGCGTTGCATCGCCCGCAACGGGTCGCGTTCGGCCACCAGCCTGGTGCCGCTGAGCATCTCGATCAGGACCAGGCCGGCCGAAAAGACATCCATCGTCGGCGCCGGCAAGCCGCCCTGCGTGGCCTCGGGCGACATGTAGCCGGGCGTGCCGACCACCTGATCGGCGGCGCCCGCATCCCCGGCACGTGCCGCGATGCCGAAGTCCATCACCCGCAGCACCTGCGCCCGGCCGTTGCCGGTCACCATGATGTTCGAGGGCTTCAGGTCGCGATGCACGACGCCGGCTGCATGCGCGGTGTGCAGGGCGTCGAGCACACCCACCATCATCGCCACTGCCTCCACCGCCGGCAGGGTGCCGCGCGTTTTCAGATGCTGTGCCAGCGTCGGGCCGGGCACGTATTCGAACACCAGGTAGGGCCGCTCGGCGTGCAGGTCGGCCTCGAACACCGGCACGATGTTCGGGTGCGTCAGGCGGCTCACGCTGCGCGCTTCCTGCAGCCACTGGCGCACCGCAGCCGGGTCCGCCGCCGCATCGACGTGCATCAGCTTGACCGCCACTTCGCGCTCCAGGCGGGCATCAAAACCCAGCCACACCGTGGCCTGCGCGCCCTGGCCAAGTTCACGTTTCAGTTCGAAGCGGCCGATCATTGAAGGGGCGTTGGAGCGAGCCTTGTTCGGTGCGACAGCGGTAGCGGTCATGCGGGGCTCAATGGTCACGCGCCGTGGCTTCGTTCTGGGCCACGCTCGCGTCGACTTGCAGATCGGCTTGCGGGTCAATCTGCATTGCGGCAGCGTCCGGGCGGGCGGATCGGGCGGCGGGCGGGGTCGCGCCCTTGCGCAGCATGTCGCGCGCGGCCACGAGGGCGTCACCCACCTCGCGTGAGGTGAGGCCGAGAGCGCGCGCATAGCGCTGGGTCACGTGGGCCAGCGCAGCGCCAACCCGGGCTTCGGGCACCGACTCGACCGCGTCGACGCAATCGTTCGCGGCACTGGCCGTGAGGCGCAGCATGTCGGCGTCCGAGTCCGGCCTGCGCACCGGGGCTTGCGCCGGCACCCGGCGCACCATCTGCTGCACATCGTCGCCCAGGCCCCAGGCGCGCGCGACCACGTGGCCGAGCGATTCGATGTCCACCCCCAGCACCGCATACGCGGCCGCCTCTTCACTGAGCCCCGGCTGCTCGGGGGCGCCGGTGTCGCGGTCGGCAGGGGTCGTTTTCATCAACTGCTGCACCTGCTCGGCCTCGTCGGCGAAGTGGTAGCGCAGCATCAATCGGCCCAGGTTCTGCAGCACCGCAATCAGGTAGACGACCTGCGGGTCGTAGCCGGCCGGCCGCAGCGCCTGCGCCAGATGCCCGGCGAGCCTGACCCGATCGAACGTGGCCTGCAGCGCGGCGGCGTGGCGTTCCGACAGCGGGCCGGGCCACTGCCGCAAGGTGTTCGCCGCCAGCCGCACGCCACTGACGCCGATCAACGCGATGATGCGCCGCAAGGTCAACACCGGTCCGTTGCCTTGAATCTGCGTGCCCTGCACCTGCGCGGTGTTGAGCGTTCTCAGCAGCTCGAAGCTGAGCGCCATATCTTCCAGCACCTGGTGGGCGATCTCGTCGGTGTGCTGCCCTTCCAGGCTCGTGACCCGCGCCACCCGGGCCGCAAGGCCCGGCAGCGCCGGCAGGTGGCCGACGCTGTGCAGGCGGGCCAGCAGCAGGCCGAGCGGACCACCGCCGTCGTGCTGATCGGCCTCAAGCCAGCCGGTGAGTGCGTCCAGCAGCGTTCGGGCGATGCTGTAGCGCAGCCGTTCCTGGCCCGAGGTGCAGCGGTTCGCGATCGCCCGCAAGGGCTCGGGAATTGGCAGCGGCGTGATCCACGGCAGGCGCACCAGTTCGCGGCCGTGCGGCGCGATGCGCTGCATGACCAGTGCGGTGTCGGGCTGATCGAGCGCCGGCTGCCCGGTCAGCAGGTGATGCAACAAGACGCCGCAAGCGAGCAGGTCATGGGCGGCAGCGGCGCGCTGCGCCTGCAGGGCGCGCATGTCGGTGGCCAGCGCGGGGCCGGGTGTGCGGGTCGTGCCATCCTCGAAACCCGGCGCGGGCAGGGCCGTGGCGAAGCCCGCCAGGCAGACCTGGCCACGTTCGTTGATCAACACGCTGTGCAATTGAATGTCGCCATGGACCTCGCCGGCTTCATGGGCGAACGCCAGGCCGCGCAGCAACTGGCAGGCCCAGCCGACGACGTCGGCAGCTGGCGAGTTCGGGTGCGCCGCCGTCCATTCGGCCAGCGTGACGCCATGGCTGCGGTCCACGGCGATGAACGGCCAGTGGTCCTGCACCCCCACCTCGACCACGGGCGCCAGGTTCGGGTGGTCAAGCCGGGCGGCGCCGCGCGCGCCTCGGGTCCAGTGCTCGAGCGCGTCGTTGTCCTGAGGCTGGAGGCGCGGCAAGGTCAGCATCACCTCATGGCTGCCGCGCGGATCGTGGGCCAGCCACACCATCGCCGCGGCGCTCTTGCCCAGCAACTGGCGAAGTTCGAAGCGGCCAAACTTGCGGGGCGGGGCCGCCGGGGCGGAAGGCTCAGGGATCACGGTCAATCGGGGTCGGCAAAAGTGACTTGATTTGACAACTCGGCGCCGCTGCCCGATGCGCGAATCAAGGCCAGGTCTGCCGCTCAGTTCGCGCCACCGCCGGTTGCTGATGCGAACTATCGCGGACATAGACACCGGGGCTGTCCCGGCGTCGCGACGTGGCGGGCTTTGTGTCAAAATTCGGCTGCCCTGACGCCTGTCCCATGCAGTGCACGACCAAGGACTCCCATGAGCAGCGATCTGATCAAGCACACCACCGACGCCACCTTCAACACCGACGTGATCGAAGCCGACAAGCCGGTGCTGGTCGACTATTGGGCCGACTGGTGCGGCCCCTGCAAGATGATCGCGCCCATCCTTGACGAAGTATCGAAAGACTACGACGGGCGCCTGAAGATCGCGAAGATGAATGTCGACGAGAACCGTGATGTGCCAGCCAAGTACGGCATTCGCGGCATCCCGACGCTGATGCTGTTCAAGGGCGGCCAACTCACCGCAACCAAGGTGGGCGCACTGTCCAAAGCGCAGCTGAAGGCCTTCCTCGACGATCATCTACAATCACCGCCAGCGGATTCGGCAATCGGCGCTTGACGAATACCATCGGAACCCGCAGTCAGTCATCCGCCAGACCACTCTGATCAAACCATTCTCCTGATTTGTCACTGGCTTCTGAAGCCTGAAGCCTAAAGCTTGAAGACAGTCCGGCAGCATGTTCCGGCGCCCCACCCGGCGACCCGTGACCTTGGCCAGAAACTCCAGCCTCCCAGCGGCTTGCCCACGTCACGGGCTAGCGCCAGACCCGCCGTTCAATGCATCGCGAGCTTGCGGCCGATGACCGCCTTGTCGGGCGGGGTCAACTTCACATCCAGGGTGTTCACCCATGCATCTCTCAGAACTCAAATTGATCCACGTCTCGGAGCTCATCACGATGGGCGAGGGGCTGGAGATCGAAAACGTCGCCCGCATGCGCAAGCAGGAGCTGATGTTCGCGATCATGAAGAAGCGCTCGAAGGGCGGCGAGCAGGTGTTTGGCGACGGCGTGCTCGAAGTTCTGCCCGACGGCTTCGGCTTCCTGCGCTCGCCGGACGCCAGCTACATGGCATCGACCGACGACATTTACCTCAGCCCGAGCCAGATCCGGCGCTTCAACCTGCACACCGGCGACGCGGTGGAAGGCGAGGTGCGCGTGCCCAAGGACGGGGAACGCTACTTCGCACTCGTCAAGGTCGATCGCGTGAACGGCCTCACGCCGGAGGAAAGCAAGCACAAGATCATGTTCGAGAACTTGACGCCGCTGTTCCCGAAGGAACAGTTCAAGCTCGAACGCGAAATCAAATCGGACGAGAACATCACCTGCCGCGTGCTCGACCTGATCGCCCCGATCGGCAAGGGCCAGCGCGCGCTGCTGGTGGCGCAGCCGAAGACCGGCAAGACGGTGATGATGCAGCAGATCGCGCACGCACTCGTGGCCAACTACCCGGAGGTCTACCTGATCGTGCTGCTCGTCGATGAGCGGCCCGAAGAGGTCACCGAGATGGTTCGCACGGTACGCGGCGAGGTCATCAGTTCGACCTTCGACGAGCCCGCTGCGCGCCACGTGCAGGTGGCCGAGATGGTGATCGAGCGCGCCAAGCGCCTGGTCGAGATGAAGAAGGACGTGGTGATCCTGCTCGACTCGATCACGCGTCTGGCGCGGGCCTACAATAACGTGCTGCCCTCCAGCGGCAAGGTACTGACCGGCGGCATGGACTCGAACGCGCTGCAGCGCCCGAAGCGCTTCTTCGGCGCCGCGCGTAACGTCGAAGAAGGCGGCTCGCTGACCATCATCGGCACCGCACTGGTCGACACCGGCAGCCGCATGGACGAAGTCATCTACGAAGAGTTCAAGGGCACCGGCAACTGCGAAATCCACCTCGACCGCCGCATGGCCGAGAAGCGCGTCTACCCGTCGATCCTGCTGAACAAGAGCGGCACGCGGCGCGAGGAGTTGCTGCTCCAGCCCGAGATCCTGCAAAAGAGCTGGATCCTGCGCAAGCTGCTGTACCCGATGGACGAGATCGAGGCGATGGAGTTCATCCTCGACAAGATGAAGTCGACGAAGAACAACCACGACTTCTTCGACATGATGCGGCGCGGCGGCTAGCCCGTGCTCGCAAGTTATAATTCGCGGTTTTCCGCTTGACGGAAAGTGCGCCGAATCGTTCGGCGTGGCTCCCACAACCAAGGCACCGAGGTTTCTATGAAAGAAGGCATTCACCCCACGTACCGCGAAGTCTGCTTCGTCGACCTGTCGAACGGTTTCAAGTTCGTGACGCGCTCGTGCGCCACGGCCAAGGAAACCATCAAGATGGACGACGGCCGCGAACTGCCGCTGTTCAAACTCGAATCGACCAGCGAATCGCACCCGTTCTACACCGGCACGCAAAAGAGCATCGACTCGCTCGGCGGCCGGGTCGAGAAGTTCCGCAACAAGTTTGCGCACCTCGGCGCGAAGAAGTAATTTCCCAGTACGCAGGTGCCATGTGCACCTGAAAGAGAAGGCAGCCTCGGCTGCCTTTTTTGTTGGCCGGCACGCAAGCGCCTCGCTGTTCAAGTCAGCCATGAAATCAACTTGCTGCATCATGCGCGGCTTGACCCGCGAGCCGCCGAATTGAATTCCCCGAACCCTGCCCTTGTCACCCAGCGCGCCGCACAACGCTTGCCTCGTGTGGCACTGCTGCTGTTCTGCGCCGCCTACGTGCTGCCAGGTCTGTTCGGACGCGACCCCTGGAAAAACGCCGACATCACTTCGTTCGGCTACATGCTGGGAATTGCGCAGGGCCGCGCGCCGTGGCTCGCACCGACGGTGGGCGGCCTGCCTGCCGACGCCGCCCTGCTGCCCTACTGGCTCGGCGCGGCGTTCATCCAGTTCCTCACGCCCTGGGTCGATCCCGCGATGGCGGCCCGCATTCCGTTCGCGCTGTTGCTGGTGTTGACGCTGGTGCTGACCTGGTACAGCACCTATCACCTGGCCCGCACTGAAGCGGCCCAGCCACTGCCGTTCGCGTTCGGCGGTGAAGCCAAGCCGACCGACTACGCGCGCGCCATCGCCGATGGCGCACTGCTGGCGTTAATGGGCTCACTCGGCCTGCTGCAACTTGGCCATGAAACCACGCCGGAACTGGCGCAACTGGCAAGCTGTGCCTTGTTTGTCTACGCGTTGGCGGCCAGCCCGTTCCTCGCCGCGCAATCGCGCCTCGCCGTGCTCACGGCCCTGCCCGCGTTGGCGGCCAGCGGGGCACCCAGCATCGCCCTGGCGCTGGCAGCGGTGGGCGCGCTGATCTGTCAGCGCTCAAGCTACGAGCCAGTGCGGCGCTTCGTGCCCTGGGTGATCGCCAGCGGTATCGTGTCGGCGCTGGTCGCCACCCTGCTCGGCGCCTGGGCCTGGCGCGTCGGCCTGGCCGGCCTGGCTCACGGCCGCAGCTGGGAATTGCTGCGGCTGCTGTTCTGGTTCACCTGGCCGGCTTGGCCGCTCGCGGTGTGGACGGTCTGGCGTTGGCGCGGCCACCTGTTCGACCGGCACATCGCGATCCCGCTCGGCTGTGTCAGCGTGAGCCTGCTGGCGTGCATCACGATGGGCGGATCGGACCGCGCCTTGATGCTCGGCCTGCCAGCCCTGGCGGTGCTGGCAGCATTCGCGTTGCCGACCCTGCAACGCGCTACCGCCGCCGCGATTGACTGGTTCTCGGTCTGCTTCTTCACCATCTTCGCCGCCGCGATCTGGGTCGTCTATGTATCGATGCAGACCGGCGTGCCGGCGCAGCCCGGCGCCAATGTGGCGCGGCTCGCGCCCGGCTACCCGCACAGCTTTTCCCTGTGGGCGCTGCTGCCCGCACTCGGCGCCACGCTGGCCTGGCTGTGGCTGGTGAAATGGCGCACCGGCCGCAGCCGCCACCCGCTGTGGAAGAGCCTGGTGTTACCGGCCGGCGGCGTGGCACTGTGCTGGCTGCTGGTGATGACCTTGCTTCTGCCGCCGCTGGACCATGCGCGCAGCTACCGCTCGCTGGTGCAGCGCATTGCCAAGCAGGTGCCACGCGGCAGCTGTGTCTCGGCCACCGGGGTCACGCCGGGCCAGGTGGTGGCGCTGGAATACCTGGGTGGCTACCGGGTCGATGCGGTCACCCCGCCGACCTTCACGGGCTGCGAATTTCTGCTTCAGCTGGAAACGCGCCAGACCCCGGTTGCAGCGCGCGCCGCCTGGCAGTTGCTGGGCCGCGAACGGCGCAACACCAGCGATGAGGAAGTCATCGCCGTGTACCGGCGTCGGACCACGGCGGGGAAATGATGCGGCTGTGATCGCGCGACTGCATTGAGGTCAGTTCACCGCCGCCTCGACCGGCACGGCGAGGCTCGCCGCGACGCTTGCGTCGATCCCGGCCGTTCCGCCGCTCACCACCGCGGGCTCGCTATCCCTGACCCGCGCGGCCGGAAACACCAGCCGAAAGCACGACCCTTTTCCGACTTCACTGCGGATGTCCAGCTCGCCGCCGTGGCGCTGCACCACATGCTTGACGATTGCCAAACCGAGCCCCGTGCCGCCGGTGTCACGCGAGCGGCTGCCATCGACACGGTAGAAGCGCTCGGTCAGGCGCGGCAGGTGTTCGCGCGCGATGCCGGGCCCGGTGTCGGTCACCGCGATCACACCCGAGCCATCGGCCTGCCTGACCCAGCCCAGTTCGATGCGCCCGCCCTGTGGCGTGTAGCGGATGGCGTTGCTGACGAGGTTCGTGATCGCACTCAGCAACTCGGTCTGTGCGCCGGCGATCTCGGCCGTCATCGGCACCGAGCCGTTTGCAAGCGCAGCGCTCGCCAGCACGGCGCCCGGAAACACCAGCCCATGGCGCCCCGCTGAAAGCTGGCGCGCATCGGCCTCCACTTGCACCAGCAAGGGACGCAGCGCCACCCAGCGATCGGCCGCAGGGTGCGGGCTGCCTTCGAGCTGCGCGAGCGTCAGCAGGTCGCCGACCAGCGTGCCCATGCGGTCGGCCTGCTGCGTCATCAACACCAGCACGCGCTTGCGCTCGACCTCGGTCAGCGACAGGTTCACCATCGTCTCGATGAAGCCGGCCAGCACCGTCAGCGGGGTGCGGATCTCGTGCGACACATTGGCGACGAAGTCGCGCCGCATCGCCTCGGAGCGCTCGCGTTCGGTGATGTCTTGCGACAGCACCAGCTTCTGCTCGGCGCCGTAGATACGCACTTGCACCGACAGGCTGCGCCGCCCCGGCGGGTCGGGAAACTGCACCGCCTGGTCGAAATTGCCGGCCTGCAGATAGGCCACGAAGGCCGGCGCGCGAACCAGGTTCGTGACGCGTTGGCGCCGGTCACGCCGCGGGTCAAGACCGAAGTGGTCGGCGGCCAGCGAGTTGCACCATTCGATCTGGTCGCCGGCGTCGAGCAGCATCACGCCATTCGGCGATGCCTCCATGGCCGACAGGAACTGCGTCAATCGTTCGCCCTCACGGGCGGCCGTCAGTTCACGCAGTCGAATCGACCGTTCAATGCGGTAGCCGAGCTCCCCCCACAAGCCGGCATCGCGCGGCGCTGGCTCAACCTGTGAGCCACGCAACCAGTGGATCAACCGGAACCCGCGCAAGGTGTCGCGCACCGCCGTCATGCCAACCGCGCAGGCGCCGCCGAGCAGCGCGCCGACCAGAACGAATTCGCCGCCCGCTGCGAACAGGCCGATCAAGCCCCCAGCCACCATCGCCACGGTAACGGCCAGCAAGCGCGGCAGCAGCCAGGTCATCGGCGCGGCATGGGCACGCTCATGCCACCATGACAAACGCCGGGCGCAATGCCACGTCCGTTCACGCCGGCAACGCCGCCGGCGTGACGTTGACCTGGCTCGTCAGCCGGTAGCCCGCGCCGCGAACCGTCTCGATCATCTGCGCGCATTGCACCGGGCTCAGCGCCTCGCGCAAGCGCTTCACATGCACATCGACCGTGCGCTCCTCGATGAACACATGGTCGCCCCAGACCCGGTCTAGCAACTGCGGCCGGCTGTGGACACGCTCGGGGTGCGTCATGAAGAAATGCAGCAGGCGGAACTCGGTCGCGCCGAGCTTTACTTCGCGGGCCTCGTGGTCGGTGCCGCGGGTCACGCGGCGCGTCGCCGGGTCGATCTTCAACGGGCCGACCTCGACCACCGAATCGAGCGCTTCGGGCGCCTTGCGGCGCAGCACCGCGCGAATCCGCGCCATCAACTCGTTGGTGGAAAACGGCTTCGTCAGGTAGTCGTCGGCGCCCGCGTCGAGGCCGGCGATCTTGTCGGCCTCTTCGGCGCGCGCGGTCAGCATGATGACCGGCATCTCGCGCGTGCGTGCGTCGCCGCGCCAGCGCTTGGCCAGCGCCAGGCCCGACTGGCCGGGCAGCATCCAGTCGAGGATGATGAGGTCGGGCAGCACACCGTCGACCGCCGCCTGCGCCTGCTCGGCGGTGGCGGCAATGTTGACCTCGAAGCCGGCATGGCGCAGGTTGATCGAGATCAGTTCGGCGATCGCCGATTCGTCTTCGACGACGAGGATGCGGCTCATCTTTGATGTCTCATGCTGCAGTGCTCCCAAGCTCGCGCTTCATCGGACCAGCGACTCGATCGCGTCCACCGGGTTGTGGCGCACATCGGTGCCCTTGACGATGTAGATGATCTGCTCGGCCAGGTTCTTCGCGTGGTCGCCGACGCGCTCGATCGCCTTGGCCACGAACACCAGGTCGATGCTGGCCGAGATCGTGCGCGGGTCCTCCATCATGAAGGTGATGAGCTTCCTCATCAGGCCCTCGAACTCCTGGTCGATCAGGTCGTCCTGCTTCAACACTTCGACGGCCTTGTCGACATCGAGCCGCGCGAACGCGTCGAGTGCCTTGCGCAGTTGCGACACCGCCAGCTCCGACTCATACGCCAGGTCTTTCACCGGCAGGCGCAGCCGGCTCGACACGCCGGTGTTGACCAGCCGCTGCACGGTGCGCGCGATGCGCGCCGCCTCGTCGCCGACCCGTTCGAGGTTGGCGATGGTCTTTGATATCGCGATCAGCAGCCGCAGGTCGCGCGCGGTGGGCTGGCGCCGGGCGATGATGGTGGACAAGTCGCGGTCGATCTCGATCTCGGTCTGGTTGACGCGCTCTTCGACCATCAGCACATCGGAGGCGATCTCGGAGCTGAAATGGGTCAGCGCATAGACCGCGCGCGCCACCTGCGACTCGACGATGCCGCCCATCTCGAGCACCCGGGTGGAGATGCCGCTGAGCTCGGCGTCGAACTGGGTGGAGAGGTGTTTGTCGCTCATACTGGTGTCCTTTGAAACGCGGCCGGGCTCAGCCGAACCGGCCCGTGATGTAGTCTTCAGTCTCCTTCTTCTTCGGCTTCATGAAGACATCCGAAGTCGGCCCGAATTCGATCAGGTCGCCGAGGTACATATAGGCCGTGTAGTCGGAGCTGCGGGCCGCCTGCTGCATGTTGTGGGTGACGATCACGACCGTGTAGTCGGTCTTGAGTTCGTGGATCAACTCTTCGATCTTGCCGGTGGAGATCGGGTCGAGCGCCGAGCAGGGTTCATCGAGCAGCAGCACCTCGGGTTTGATCGCAATGCCGCGCGCAATGCAAAGCCGCTGCTGCTGCCCGCCCGACAGGCCCGAGCCGCTCTGGTTCAGCTTGTCCTTGACCTCGTTCCACAGCGCCGCCTTCTTCAGCGCCCATTCCACGCGCTCGTCCATTTCGATGCGCGGCAAGGTCTCGAACAGCTTCACGCCGAAGGCGATGTTGTCGTAGATCGACATCGGGAACGGCGTCGGTTTCTGGAACACCATGCCGATCTTGGCGCGGATCAGCGACACATCTTCCTTCGAGGTCAGGATGTTCTCACCATCGATGAGGATTTCACCTTCGGCCCGCTGTTCGGGGTAGAGCTCGAACATGCGGTTGAAGGTGCGCAGCAAGGTCGACTTGCCGCAACCCGACGGGCCGATGAAGGCGGTGACCTTGTTCTCGGGAATGTCGAGGTTGATGTTCTTCAGGGCCAGGAAATTGCCGTAGTAAAAGTTGAGGCTGCGCACCGAAAGTTTCACTTTTTCGGTGACGGGCAAATCGACTCGTTTGTCCATGGTGTGGCCCGACTCAGTGTTTGTTGCGCAGGAAGGTGCGGGCCAGAACGTTGAGCACCAGCACCCCCATCGTGATCAGGAACACACCCGCCCAGGCCAGCTTCTGCCAGTTCTCGTACGGGCTCATCGCGAACTTGAAGATCGTCACCGGCAGGCTGGCCATCGGCGCGCCGAGGTCGCTGGTCCAGAACTGGTTCGACAGCGCCGTGAACAGCAGCGGCGCGGTCTCACCGGCGATGCGCGCCAGCGCCAGCAGGATGCCGGTCAGCACGCCGGCACGCGCCGCCTTCAACGTGACGGTCATGATGACCTTCCACTTCGGTGTGCCGAGTGCGTAGGCGGCTTCGCGCAGCGCATTCGGGATCAGCGACAGCATGTTCTCGGTGGTGCGGATCACGACCGGGATCACGATCAGCGCCAGCGCCAGCACGCCGGCCCAGCCCGAGAAGCTCTTCACGCGCGCCACCACCACCGAATAGATGAACAGGCCGATGACGATCGACGGCGCGGCCAGCAAAATGTCGTTGATGAAGCGCGTGACGCTGCCGAGCCAGCCCTTCTGGCCGTACTCGGCCAGGTAGATGCCGGCCAGCACACCGATCGGCGTGCCGAGCGCGGTGGCCAGCGTGACCATCGTCACCGAGCCGAAGATCGCGTTCGCCAAGCCGCCGTTCTCGTCCTGCGGCGGCGGCGTCATCTGCGTGAACAGCGACAGGCTCAGGCCGCCGATGCCCAGGCGCACGGTCTCGAACAGGATCCAGATCAACCAGAACAGGCCGAACGCCATCGCGCTGAGCGACAGCACCAGCGCGATGGCGTTGACGCGCTTGCGCTGGGCGTGCTTGCTCAGCCGCGAGGCGCGCAACGCCACGACGGCCGGCGAAGGCATTGAAGCCGCAGTGTTCATGTGCGCATCCCTTCGCTCTTCTTCAACTGCGCGAGCAGCAGCTTCGAGAATGCCAGCACCACGAACGTGATGAAGAACAGCACCAGCCCGAGGTAGATCAGCGAGGCCTGGTGCAGGCCGGCACCGGCCTCGGCGAACTCGTTCGCCAGCACCGAGGTGATACTGTTCGCCGCTTCGAACAGCGAGGCCGAATTGAGCTGGCTCTGGTTGCCGATCACGAAGGTCACGGCCATTGTCTCGCCGAGGGCGCGGCCCAAGCCGAGCATGATGCCGCCGACCACGCCGGTCTTGGTGTACGGCAGCACAACCTTGAACATCACCTCCCAGGTGGTCGAGCCCAGCCCGTAGGCCGACTCCTTCAACAGCGGCGGCGTGACCTCGAACACATCGCGCATCACCGAGGCGATGAACGGGATGATCATGATCGCCAGAATGATGCCGGCCGACAGCAGGCCGATGCCCACCGGCGGCCCCGACACCAGCGCGCCGAGGTAAGGCACGCCGCCGAACACGGCTTGTAGCGGCTGCTGCACATAGGTCGACAACAGCGGGCTGAAGACCAGCAAGCCCCACATGCCGTAGACGATCGACGGCACTGCCGCCAGCAATTCGATGGCCGTGCCGAGCGGCCGCTTCAGCCACGCTGGCGACAGCTCGGTGAGAAACAGCGCGATGCCGAAGCTCACCGGCACCGCGATGACGAGCGCGATCAGCGACGTCATCAGCGTGCCGTAGATCATCACCAGGCCGCCGTACTTGTCCTTCACCGGGTCCCAGTCGGTGCTCCACAGAAAGCCCAGACCGAATTCCCTGATCGCCGGCGCCGCGCCGATGACGAGCGAGACGATGATGCCCGCGAGCAGCGCCAGCGTCAGCCAGGCAGCGCTGTGCGCCAGCACCGCGAACAGGGTGTCGGCCCAAGGCGCGACGCGCTTCTTCGGCGGCGGCCGCCCGTGCGACTCGGTTCGATCCATCTTCGCTGGCTCATCGAATGGCGTAGCGGAAAGTGTAGCGGCCAAGGGGGTTCCTCGAAGCGATGGCGGGGGTGCTTGCAGTGCAGAGAACGCTCGCTGCTGCGGGGTCAGCGCGGGTTCAGCGCGGGTTCAGCGCGGGTTCAAATCACTTCGATGCGATCGGCTTGCCGGCACCGTCCTTGATGTCGCCCCACTGCTTGCGCACCAGCGCCTTCACGGCGTCGGGCAGCGCCACATATTCCAGATCGGCCGCCAACTTGTCGCCGTTGGTGTAGGCCCAGTCAAAGAACTTGAGCGCGTTGGAGGCATTCACCGGCTTGTCCTGGCTCTTCTGCATCATGATGAAGGTGGCACCCGTCAGGGGCCAGGCTTCCTTGCCGGCCTGGTCGGTCAGCACCTGATAGAAGGTCTTGGACCAGTCGGCCGATGCCGCTGCGGCCTTGAAGTTCGCATCGTCGGGCGTCGCGAAGTTGCCGTCCTTGTTCTTCAGCAAGGTATAGGTCATCTTGTTCTGCTTGACGTACGCGTACTCGACATAGCCGATCGAATTCGGCAGCCGCGTGACGAACGCTGCCACGCCTTCGTTGCCCTTGCCGCCGGCGCCCGTCGGCCAGTTGATGGCCGTGCCCTCGCCGACCTTGGCCTGCCATTCGGGGCTCACCTTCGACAAGTAGTTGGTGAAGATGAAGCTGGTGCCCGAACCATCGGCACGCCGCACCACCGAGATCGCGGCGTCGGGCAGCGGCACGCCCGGGTTCAGGGCGGTCAGCGCCGGGTCGTTCCAGCGCGTGATCTTGGCCAGGTAGATGTCGCCGAGCACCTGGCCGGTGAGTTTGATCTGGCCCGGCGCGATGCCTTTGATGTTGACCACCGGCACGACGCCGCCGATCACGGTCGGGAACTGCACCAGGCCGTCCTTGGCGAGCTGATCGTCTTTCAGCGGCATGTCGGAAGCACCGAAGTCAACCGTCTTGGCGCGGATCTGGTTCAGGCCCGCGCCCGAGCCCACCGACTGGTAATTCAAGCGCGCACCATTCGCCTTGTTGTAGGCATCGGCCCACTTCGCGTACAGCGGCGCCGGGAAGGTGGCGCCGGCACCGGTCACGTCTTGGGCGATCGCGGCCGAGCCGATGCCGGCAAGGCAGGCAACTGCGGTGATGGAACGAATCAGGGAGGGCTTCATGGGCAGGCCTTTCTGCGAGAGTGATGAGGTTTTCATGCGGCGCACTCTAGGGTCGTGATGTGACGCTGCCATGACAAGTCGCGGCATGAGAACCGCGTACGAACCGCGTCACATTGCCTTCACGCCTTTGTCACACAAGCTGCCTAACCTGCGATTTTTCGCTTTGGAGCCTGCATGAGCCGTCTCATCAAGAAGTTCACCCCGCTCGTCGCTGCACTCACCCTCGCCGCCTGCGCCACTGCGCCGGCACTCGCGCCCGCACCGAAGACGATCGCCGAGACGGCCGCCGCAGACCCGCAGCTCAGCACGCTGACGAAACTGCTGCAGGACGCCGGCCTGACCGACACCCTGCAAGGCGCCGGTCCGTACACGGTGTTCGCCCCGACCGATGAAGCCTTCAAGGCCGTGCCCGCCGCGACCATGGCGGCCCTGGCCAGCGACAAGGCGCGCCTGAAGGCGGTGCTGACATACCACGTCGTGCCGGGCAGCCTGACGTCAGCGGCGCTGAAAAACGGCCCGGTCAAGACGGTACAGGGCAGCGACATGTCGCTCTACAAATCGGGCGCCTTCCTGACGGCCGACGAGGCGCTCGTGACGACGCCCGACGTGCGTGCCACCAACGGCGTGATCCAGATCGTCGACAAGGTGCTGATGCCGCGCTGATACTGCGCTGATGGTGTGTTGAGGCCGGGCTAACGCCGCACTCAAGCGGCGACAGCAACCCCACGTCAGCGCAAGGTGTTCGCCATGCGCTCGGCACAGCGGCGCGCCTGATCGGCATCGCGCGCTTCGACCATCACCCGCACCACCGGCTCGGTGCCCGATGGACGGATCAACACCCGACCATGGTCGCCGAGTTCACGCGTCACCTCGGCCTGCGCCTGAGCCAACTTCGGGTTGGACTTCCAGTCCGAACCCGGCGCCAGCCGAACGTTGATCAGCGTCTGCGGAAACAGCGTCACCCCTTCCAGCAACTCCGCCATTGAACGCCCGCTGCGGCAGGCCGCCTGCAGCACCAGCAAGGCGCTGACGATGCCGTCGCCGGTGGTGTGCTTGTCCAGCGCCAGCAAGTGGCCGGAGCCTTCACCACCCAGCTGCCAGCCGCGCGCCACGAGTTCTTCGAGCACATGCCGGTCGCCCACCTTGGCCCGCACGAAGGCCACGCCCCGGTCGCGCAACGCCACCTCGACCGCCATGTTCGTCATCAGCGTACCGACCGCGCCCGGCACGGCCAGGCCCTGTGCCAGCCGATCAGTCACCATCAGGTACAGCAGCTCGTCGCCGTTGTAGAGCCGGCCCGCCGCATCGACGAGTTGCAGCCGGTCGGCGTCGCCATCGAGCGCCACGCCGTAGTCGGCGCGGTTCGCCTTCACCGCTTCGACCAGCGCCGCCGGCGAGGTGGCACCGAAGCCGGCGTTGATGTTGGTGCCGTTCGGGCTGCAGCCGATCGCAATGACCTCGGCGCCGAGTTCGTGGAACACATCGGGCGCCATGTTGTAGGCCGCGCCATTGGCTGCATCAACGACGATCTTCAAACCCTTCAGCGACAGCTCGCTGCTGAACGTGCCCTTGCAAAATTCGATGTAGCGGCCGCGCGCGTCGTCGATGCGTCGTGCCTTGCCCAGGTTCGCCGAGTCGACCCACTGCGGCGCCTGTTCGAGCGCGGCCTCGACCTGCTGCTCCCAGGCATCGGGCAGCTTCTCGCCACGGGCCGAAAAGAACTTGATGCCGTTGTCGCCGAACGCGTTGTGCGAAGCGCTGATGACCACGCCGAGGTTCAGCCGCAGCGCCCGCGTCAGGTAGGCCACGCCGGGTGTGGGCAGCGGGCCGGTCAGCAGCACATCGACGCCGGCCGAGGCGAAGCCGGCTTCGAGCGCCGACTCGATCATGTAGCCGGAGATGCGCGTGTCCTTGCCGATCAGCACCGTCGGCCTGGTGTCCTGCGACTTGAGCACGCGGCCCACGGCATGCCCCAGGCGCAACATGAAGTCGGGCGTGATCGGCGGCTCGCCGACCGTGCCGCGAATGCCGTCGGTGCCGAAATAGGTTCTGCTGATGGTCGTTGTCATGTCATGTCCTTGGCGCAGATTATCTCGGCGCGCACTTCTCGGCGCCAACTTCTCGGCGCCAACTACTCGGCGAAGATCAATCGTGCTCCAGGCCGGCGGCCCGCCACACGCGCAGCGCGTCCACGGTGGGCGCGACGTCGTGCACCCGCAGGATGCGGGCGCCGCGCTGTACCGCCGCGAGTGCTGCGGCCAAGCTGGCCGCAAGGCGCTGCGTCACGTCGCGGCCGGTGAGCGCGCCGAGCGTCGACTTGCGCGACCAGCCGAGCAGCAAGGGCCGGCCCAGCGCCAGCAGCTCATGCTGGCGGCGCAGCAATTCGAGGTTGTGTTCCACGCTCTTGCCGAAGCCGATGCCAGGGTCGAGAACGATGCGCTCGGCTGCAACTCCGCCCGCCTCGAGCGCCTGCACCCGCGAGTCGAGGAACCGGCTGACCTCCTGCACCACATCATCGTCGTACGCCGGGCTGCTCTGCATCGATTCAGGCGTGCCGCGCATGTGCATCAGGCACACGCCGCAGGCCGGGTGGGCGGCCACCACATCGAGCGCGCCCTCGGTTTGCAAGGCATTGATGTCGTTGATGATGTCGGCGCCGCGCGCCAGCGCCGCCGCCATCACCTCGGGCTTGTTCGTGTCCACCGAGACCGGAAGGCCGAGCGCCAGCGCGCCGTCAAGCACCGGCAGCAGGCGAGCCAGTTCCTCGGCCACCGACACCGGCTTCGAGCCCGGCCGTGTCGACTCTGCGCCGAGGT
>JANXZA010000101.1 GCA_025355745.1 Rhizobacter sp.
CGGCTGGCCGATCCTGACCATCGCGAACGGCATCGAGCCGCTGCCGAGCAAGTTCGGCAGCCCGGGCTTCGCAATGTACGGCTACGACGTGAAGGTGATCGACGAATCCAACGGTGCCGAGATCACCGAGCCGAACCGCAAGGGTGTGCTCGCGATCGCCGGGCCGCTGCCGCCGGGCTGCATGCAGACGGTGTGGCGGGACGACGAACGCTTCGTCAAGACCTACTGGAGCGATTTCCCGGGGAAGCAGCTGTACAGCACCTTCGACTGGGGCATCCGTGATGCCGACGGCTACTTCTTTATCCTCGGCCGAACCGACGACGTCATCAACGTCGCCGGTCATCGCCTGGGCACCCGCGAGATCGAGGAGAGCATTTCCAGCCATCCGAGCGTGGCCGAGGTCGCGGTCGTCGGCGTCGCCGATGCGCTGAAGGGGCAGGTCGCGATGGCGTTCGTGATCGCGAAGGACGCGAGCGGGCTCGATGACCCGAGCGCGCGACTCAAACTCGAAGGCGACATCATGAAGACCGTCAACAACCAGCTCGGCGCGCTGGCGCGGCCGGCGCGCGTCTTCTTCGTCACGCTGCTGCCCAAGACGCGCTCCGGCAAGATGCTGCGCCGCGCGATCCAGGCCGTGTGCGAGCGGCGCGATCCGGGCGACCTGACGACGATGGACGACCCCTCGGCGCTGCAGCAGATCAAGGCACTCGTCGAATCACCCACCATCACCTGACCACCCCCGCCACCACGATGAGCGACAACATTGCCAACATCCCGATCGCCGCCACCGAGCCGCTGAACGCGACCGAGAGCGACCCGAACCGACTCGGCTGGATGCGGGGTTCGCCGCCACTGCCCGACAAGCAGGTGCGCTTCGACGACGAGGGGATGTACAGTTTCCCGAAGCTGCGCTGGGCCTATTCGAACATCCGCCGGCTGGTGCCGACGACCAACGTCGCGCGCGGCAGCGGGCCGGTCGCGGTGCTGCCGCGTGCCGATCGCGACGACATCGACGGCGTGATGTTCCAGCCGATCGGGCGCAGCGACACGATGAGCTGGGCGCAGTCGCTTGCTGCGAACTACACCGACGGCATTGTCGTTCTGCATCGTGGCCGCATCGTTCACGAGCGTTACTTCGGCGCGCTCGACGCGCAGCGCGCGCACATCGCCTGGTCGGTGACGAAGTCGTTCTTCGGCACGATCGCGGCCACGCTGATCGCCGAAGCGCGGCTCGACCCTGGGGCGCCCGTCAGCGTGTACGTGCCCGAACTCGCCGGCAGCGGCCTGGGCAACGCCACGCTGCGTCAGGTGCTGGACATGACCACGGCTATCCACTACTCGGAGGACTACACCGACCCCGAGGCCGGCATCTGGCAGCACGGCCGCGCCGGCGGCATTTTGCCGCGCACGCCGGCGCAGATCGGCCCGGCGAGCTTCTACGAGTTCCTCGCGACCTTGCAGCAGGACGGCGCACACGGCCAGGGCTTCACCTACAAGACCGTCAACACCGACGTGCTCGGCTGGGTGCTGCGGCGCGCCACCGGCCAGTCGCTGAGCGAGCTGCTGTCGCAGCGCCTGTGGTCACGGCTCGGCGCCGAACACGACGGCTGTCTGATGGTCGACCCGACCGGCACCGAGTTCGCCGGCGGCGGCTTCAACTGCTGCCTGCGCGACCTGGCGCGCTTCGGCGAGATGCTGCGCAACGACGGCGCCTGGAACGGCCAGGGCATCGTGCCGAAGGCCGCGATCGACGACATTCGCGGCGGCGGCGACCCGGCGCATTTCGCTCGGGCCGGCTACGTCACCTTGCCGGGTGCGAGCTACCGCGACATGTGGTGGGTACTGCACAACGAGCACGGTGCGTACTGTGCGCGCGGCATCCACGGGCAGGGCGTGTACATCGACCCGAAGGCCGAGATGGTGATCGCGCGCTTCGCGTCGCACCACATCGCAGGCAACATGGGCATCGACCCGACCACCTTGCCCGCATACCACGCGCTCGCGAAGTTCCTGATCAGCTCGGGGTCTTGAAGGCGGCGAGCAACGGCCCGATGCGCTGGCCCATCGCTTCGCCCAGCGCCCGAAGCCCGCTGAGCGGGCGGATCGTCACCTCGAAGTCGACGATCCTGCCCTCGGCGTCGAAGCGGATCAGGTCGATGCCCTTGAGCTGCTTGTCACCGACCCGGGCGCTGAACTCGTGCACTGGGTTCAGCCCATCGTCGGTGGCCAGTTCGCGGTGGTACTCGAAGACCCGAACACGCCGATCACCGTCGCCAGGATCAGGTTCACCGCCTTCGCGCTCGCGTAAGGCTTGAACGCCATCGGCGAACGGAAGGTCGCGGTGGCGTGCAGCCGATCATCACAGCACCTCGGAGGCAAAGTCGGCCAGGCGCGAACGCTCGCCGCGTGCCAGCGTCACGTGGCCCGAATGCGGCCAGCCCTTGAAGCGGTCGACCGTGAAGGTCAGCCCGGAACTGCCCTCGGTCAGGTACGTCGTGTCGATCTGCGCCAGGTTGCCCAGGCAGACGATCTTCGTGCCCGGGCCGGCGCGCGTAATCAGGGTCTTCATCTGCTTGGGTGTGAGGTTCTGCGCCTCGTCGATCAGCACGAACTTGTTCAGGAAGGTGCGGCCGCGCATGAAGTTGAGCGACTTGATCTTGATCTTGCTGCGCACCAGGTCGTTGGTCGCGGCACGGCCCCATTCACCGGCGCCGCCGTCGGTCTTGGACAGCACCTCGAGGTTGTCGTCGAGCGCGCCCATCCACGGGCTCATCTTCTCTTCCTCGGTGCCGGGCAGGAAGCCGATGTCCTCGCCCACCGGCACCGTCACGCGCGTGACGATGATCTCGGTGTAGCGGCGGTCGTCCATCACCTGCGAGAGGCCTGCCGCCAGCGTCATCAGCGTCTTGCCGGTGCCGGCGGCACCGGTCAGCGTGATGAAGTCGCAGTCCGGGTCCATCAGCAGGTTCAGCGCGAAGTTCTGCTCGCGGTTGCGCGCGGTCACGCCCCACACGGCGTTCTTCTGATGCGTGTATTCCTTCAGCGTGCGCAGCACCGCGGTCTTGCCGGTGATCTCGGTGACCTTGGCATAGAGCGGCGCGGCGCCAGGTGCCTCGAGGTAGACGAACTGGTTGATCAGCAGCACCGGCACCATCGGCCCGCTGATGCGGTAGTAGGTCAGGCCGCCCTGCTGCCAGCTCTCCATGGTCTTGCCGTGCTTGTCCCAGAAGTCGGCGGGCAGCGGCAGCACGCCGGTGTACAACAGGTCGCCGTCTTCCAGCGTCATGTCGTTCAGGTAATCCTCGGCCGGCAGCCCGAGCGCCCGTGCCTTGATTCGCATGTTGATGTCTTTGGACACCAGCACCACGTCGCGCCCCGGCTGCTGCTCGCGCAGCGCCTGCACGACGCCCAGGATCTGATTGTCGGCCTTGCCCTGCGGCAGGCCGGCCGGCAAGGTGACGTTGATCAGATTGGTCTGGAAGTAGAGCTTGCCGCCGGCCTCGCGATGGCCGGTGCGCGCGAGCGAAAGCCCTTCGGACATGCCCGACGAATCGCGGGTCGGCATGCTGGCCGCGAGTGCATCGAGGTCGCGGCTCACCTGGCGGGCGTTGCGCGCGACCTCGGTCATTCCGCGCTTGTGGCCGTCGAGTTCTTCGAGCGTGATCATCGGCAGATAGATGTCGTGCTCCTCGAAGCGGAACAGCGAGCTCGGGTCGTGCATCAGCACGTTGGTGTCAAGCACGAACAGCGTGGCCGGGCCATTGCCGCGCGGCTTGCGGGCGCGCGTTTCTGACTGCGGCTTGCGCGGCACCGCCGGCGGCCGGTCCAGGATCACCGGCACGGTTTTCGCGATCGCCGCGCCCGTGGTGGCCGCGGCGTCGTAGAGCTCGACGACGGCGGGGGAGCTGGGTTCGAGCGCCGAGCGGGTCTTCTGGGGGCGGTTGCCGGGTTGGGGTGCGGCCTGGGAATCGAAGTCGGCGGCGCTGAGGAGAGAGGCTCGTTTGGCAGGCGGCTTGGGCAGTGGCATCGGTGGGTGTGGGCGGTCAGGAAACAAAAAAGCCGCACAGTCGGCTGGGCGGCTTGGTCGGAATGCGCAGTTCGGAACGTCCGGGCATGCACGCCATTATGCACAAGTTCGATGCCAGTCGGCGCATGGCGAAGGCCGGGCGTCGGAAAGCAAAAAGGCCGGCACCCGGCCGGCCTTCGAGACGCGCCAAGCGGCTTCAGCCGGCCTTCTTCAGCGCCTTGACTTCCTTCAGCACTTCCTCGACGTGGCCGGCGACCTTGAGGCCGCGCCACTCGCCCTTGAGGACACCGTGGGCATCGATCAGGAAGGTGCTGCGCTCGATGCCCTTGACCTTCTTGCCGTACATGATCTTGTTCTTGACCACGCCGAACATGTGGCACAGCTTCTCTTCGGTGTCGGCGATCAGCTCGAAGGGCAGCTCCAGGCTCTGCTTGAACTTGTCGTGCGAGGCCATGTTGTCGCGCGAGACGCCGAACACCACCGCGCCGGCCTTGACGAACTCTTTGTGGTGGTCGCGAAACTGCATCGCCTCGGTGGTGCAGCCGGGGGTGTTGTCCTTCGGGTAGAAATAAAGAACGACGATCTTGCCGGCGAAGGCTTGTGGCGTGAACTTCACGCCACCAGTCGCGAGCGCTTCAAATTCCGGGAGGGGTTTGTTGAGGGCTGGCGTCATGGAGTATTCTGATTGGTTGCGCCGGTGCGGGCGTAGCCGCAGATTATAAACGTTGCCGGAGCACCCCAGGCTCCCCGGTCAACCCGGGCCGGCGGCGGGCCCCGACTCGAACAGCAGCGCCGCCACCACCGATCGGCCTTCGGCCAGCAGCACGTTGTAGGTGCGACAAGCCGCTGCGGTGTCCATCGTCTCGACGCCGATGCGGCGTTCGATCAGCGGCTTCAGCAACGCCGGCGGCACGAAACGGATCCTCGGGCCGCTGCCGAAGATCACGAGTTCCGGCGCCAGCGCCAGCAGTTCGGCGAAATGCGTCTGCGCGAGCGCTTCGAAGCGGTCGACCAGCCACGGTGCCACGGCGCCGCGCCAGGGCACGACCACGCTGCGACGGTGCTCGACACCGTTGACCAGGACACCGTCGCTGCCGTGGCGGGCAATCGCGTTTTGTCCTTCGATGCGGTCGGCTTGGAGTTTCATGGCGGTGGCAGGGCAGTCGCAGGTGTTGCCAGGGTGCGCATGGCGGGCGAAGCGCATGAAACCCTGTGGTTAAATTCTATGTTTTACGGCGCGGCAATTCCTCAGGAGGCCTTTTGAAACCCATCCTCAAGTCGAGCAAGCTCGCCAACGTGGCCTACGACATCCGCGGGCCCGTGCTCGACAAGGCCCGGCAGATGGAGGAAGAGGGCCACAAGATCATCAAGCTGAACATCGGCAACGTCGCCGCGTTCGGCCTGGAGCCGCCCGACGAGATCGTGCAGGACATGATCCGCAACCTGCCGCACAGCGCCGGCTACACCGACAGCAAGGGCCTGTTCGCACCGCGCAAGGCGGTGGTGCACTACACGCAGCAGAAGAACGTGGCCGGCGTGACGATCGACGACGTCTACCTCGGCAACGGCGCTTCCGAGCTGATCGCGATGGGCATGAACGCGTTGCTGAACGACGGCGACGAGGTGCTGATCCCGTCGCCCGATTACCCGCTCTACACCGCGGTCGTCGGCCTCTCCGGCGGCACGCCGGTGCACTACCTCTGCGACGAGGCTACCGGCTGGATGCCCGACATCGAGCACATGAAATCGATGATCACGCCAGCTACCCGCGCGCTGGTCGTGATCAACCCGAACAACCCGACCGGCGCGCTCTACCCCGAGAGCGTGCTGCGCGAGATCGTCGAGGTGGCGCGCACGCACCAGCTGATCGTGTTCGCCGACGAGATCTACGACAAGACCTTGTACGACGGCAACACCCACACCAGCATCGCCGCGCTCGCCGACGACGTGCTGTTCGTCACCGTCAACGGGCTGTCGAAGAACTACCGCTCCTGCGGCTACCGTTCGGGCTGGATGGTGGTCTCGGGCGAGAAGCGCCACGCGCGCGACTACATCGAAGGCCTGGACATGCTGGCCTCGCTGCGCCTGTGCGCGAACACGCCGGGCCAGCTCGCGATCCAGACCGCGCTCGGCGGCTACCAAAGCATCAACGACCTGGTCGCGCCCGGCGGGCGACTGTGCCGCCAGCGCGATCTGGCGTACCAGCTGCTGAGCGAGATTCCGGGCGTCAGCGTCGTCAAGCCGAAGGCTGCGCTCTACATGTTCCCGAAGCTCGACCCCAAGGTCTACGCGATCGCCGACGACCAGCAATTCGCCTATGACCTGCTCGCGGAGCAGAAGGTGCTGATCGTGCAGGGCACCGGCTTCAACTGGGCCACGCCGGATCACTTCCGCATCGTGTTCCTGCCGAACTCCGACGACCTGACTGAAGCGATCGGCCGCATTGCGCGCTTCCTCGAACACTACCGCAAGCGCCATTCGCACTGACCTCACCGAAGCTTCGAACCTGCACCATGAAACCGATTCAAGTTGGCCTGCTCGGCATCGGCACCGTCGGCGGCGGCACCTTCAACGTCCTGCAGCGCAACCAGGAAGAGATTCAGCGCCGCGCCGGCTGCGGCATTCGCATCGCGATGGTGGCCGATCTCGATACCGCACGCGCCCGCCGCATCGTCGGCGATTCGGCGCAGATCGTCAGCGACGCGCGCGAGATCATCGCCAATCCCGAGATCGACATCGTCATCGAGCTGATCGGTGGCTACGGCATTGCCAAGGCCCTGGTGTTGGAGGCGATCGCGGCCGGCAAGCACGTGGTCACCGCGAACAAGGCGCTGCTGGCGGTGCACGGCACCGAGATCTTCGCCGCGGCACGCGCGAAAGGCGTGGTCGTCGCGTTCGAGGCGGCCGTGGCCGGGGGCATCCCGATCATCAAGGCGTTGCGCGAGGGCCTGACCGCGAACCGCATCGAGTGGATCGCCGGCATCATCAACGGCACGACCAACTTCATCCTCTCGGAGATGCGAGCCAAGGGCCTCGATTTCGACGTCGCGCTGAAAGAGGCGCAGCGCCTGGGCTACGCCGAGGCCGACCCGACCTTCGACATCGATGGCATCGACGCCGCGCACAAGGCGACGATCATGAGTGCGATCGCGTTCGGCATCCCGGTGCAGTTCGACAAGGCCTACGTCGAAGGCATCACCCGGCTCAACGCTGCCGACATCCGCTACGCCGAGCAGCTCGGCTACCGCATCAAGCTGCTGGGCATCACGAAGCGCCGCAGCGGCGCGGTCGAGGGCATCGAGCTGCGGGTGCACCCGACGCTGGTGCCGGCGAAACAGCTGATCGCGAACGTCGAAGGCGCGATGAACGCGGTGATGGTGCAGGGCGACGCGGTCGGCAGCACGCTGTATTACGGCAAGGGCGCGGGCGCCGAGCCGACCGCGTCGGCGGTGATCGCCGACCTGGTCGACATCACCCGGCTGCACACCGCCGACCCCGACCACCGCGTGCCGCACCTCGCGTTCCAGCACGGCGCGCTGCAGGACACGCGCATCCTCTCGATCGACGAGGTCGTGACCGCCTTCTACCTGCGCCTGCAGGTGGCCGACCAGGCCGGCGTGCTCGCGCGCATCACCGCGATCCTGGCCGAGAGCGACATCTCGATCGACGCGCTGCTGCAGCGTGAATCGGCCGAAGGCGAGGCGCAGACCGACGTCATCATCCTGACCCACGACACCGTCGAAGGCCGCATGAACAAGGCGATCGCCCAGATGCAGGCGCTGCCGACGGTGCTCGCGCCGATCGTGCGCATCCGCAAGGAAGAGTTGGCGTGAAGTACCTCAGCACGCGGGGCAATGCCACCCAGCGCGGCTTCTGCGAGATCCTGCTCGAAGGTCTCGCGCCGGACGGCGGGCTGTACCTGCCGGCGCACTACCCCGTGGTCGATGCCGCGATGCTGGCACGCTGGCGCGGCCTGGCGTATCACGAGCTCGCGTACGAGATCCTGTCGCTGTACATAGCCGACATCCCGGCCGACGACCTGCGCGCGCTGACCGCGAAGACCTACACCGCCGAGGTGTTCGGCACCGAGCAGATCGTGCCGCTGCGCGCGCTCGAGCCCGCCCTGTACCTGCAGGCGCTGTCGAACGGCCCGACACTGGCGTTCAAGGACATGGCGATGCAGCTGCTCGGCAACCTGTTCGAGTACGAACTGGCGCGCCGCAGCCAGGTGCTGAACATCCTCGGTGCCACGTCCGGCGACACCGGCAGCGCCGCCGAGTACGCGATGCGCGGCAAGGCCGGCGTGAACGTCTTCATGCTGTCGCCGAAGGGCCGGATGAGCCCGTTCCAGCAGGCCCAGATGTTCAGCCTCCAGGACGCGAACATCCACAACATCGCGATCGAGGGCGTGTTCGACGATTGCCAGGACATCGTCAAGGCGGTCTCGAACGACCTCGCGTTCAAGCGCCGCCACCACATCGGCACCGTCAACTCGATCAACTGGGCGCGACTGCTGGCGCAGGTGGTCTACTATTTCGCGGGCTTCTTCCAGGCGACGAAGCGCGATGATGAGTCAGTGACCTTCGCGGTGCCCTCGGGCAACTTCGGCAACATCTGCGCCGGCCATGTCGCGCGCATGATGGGCCTGCCGATCCGGCAACTGGTGCTGGCGACCAACGAGAACAACGTGCTCGACGAATTCTTCCGCACCGGCAGCTACCGGGTGCGCAGCAGTGCCGAGACGCACGAGACCTCGAGCCCGTCGATGGACATCTCGAAGGCATCGAACGTCGAACGCTTCGTGTTCGATCTGGTCGGGCGGGACGCGGCACGCACGCAAGAACTCTTCAAGACCGAGCTCGATCGTCGTGGAACCTTCACGATCACCGCGGCAGAGTTCGCGCGCATCGCCGGCTACGGCTTCGTGTCGGGCAGCAGCACGCACGCCGACCGGCTCGCGACGATCCGCGACACGCACGAGCGCTTCGGCACGGTCGTCGATACCCACACCGCCGATGGTCTGAAGGTCGCGCGCGATCATCGGTCGCCGGGCGTGCCGACCATCGTGCTCGAGACCGCGCTGCCGGCCAAGTTTGCCGAAACGATCGTCGAGGCGATCGGCCGCGAGCCGGACCGGCCCGCCGCGCTGCGGGGCATCGAGCGGCTGCCCAAGCGCTTCGAGGTGATGCCGGCCGACGCGGCGCGGGTCAAGGCCTTCATCGCCGCTCACAGCTGACATCATGAATCCCGAACGCGCCCCGATGCTGACGCTGGACGAGGCGCTCGCGCGCCTGCTCGACGCCGTGTCGCCGCTTCCGGCGAGCGAACTCGAGACGCTGTCGAGCTTCGATGCGCTCGGCCGGGTGTTGCGTGCCGAGGTGCGTTCCACGCTCGACGTGCCGCCGCAGGACAACAGCTCGATGGACGGCTACGCGCTGCGCTGCGCCGATGTGCCGGCGATCGGTGCGCTGCTGCCGGTGAGCCAGCGCATTCCCGCCGGTGCGGTGGGCGAGCCGCTGCAACCGGGCAGCGCCGCGCGCATCTTCACCGGTGCCCAGCTGCCGGCCGGCGCCGATGCGGTCGTGATGCAGGAGCAGTGCGAGGCCGTGGGCGACGCGGTGCGCGTGAACGTGCTGCCGACCGACGGTCAATGGATTCGCCGGCGCGGCGAGGACGTGCGTTCGGGCGACGTGGTGCTGCCGGCCGGCACGCGGCTGACGCCGCAGGCGCTCGGGCTGGCGGCGACGGTCGGCGCCGCCACGCTGCAGGTCGCGCGGTGCCCGAGAGTCGCGCTGTTCGCGACCGGCGACGAACTCGCGATGCCGGGCGAGCCCCTGAAGCCCGGCGCGATCTACAACTCGAACCGCTTCACCCTGCGCGCCGCGATCCAGGCGCTGGGCTGCGACTGCAGAGACCTCGGCATCGTCCCCGACCGGCTCGACGCCACGCGCGCGGCGCTGCGCCGCGCGGCGCAGGGCAACGACCTGATCGTCACCTCCGGCGGTGTCTCGGTCGGCGAGGAAGACCACCTGCGCCCTGCGGTCCAGGCCGAGGGCCGCATCGAGCTCTGGCAGATCGCGATCAAGCCCGGCAAGCCGCTCGCGTTCGGCGCGGTGAACCGGCCCGACGGCTCGTCGGCTTACATCGTCGGGCTGCCGGGCAACCCGGTGTCGAGCTTCCTGACCTTCCTGCTGATGGTGCGGCCGCTGCTGTTGCGGCTGCAGGGCGCGACCGAGCTGACGCCGACACGCACCGCCCTGCGTGCCGACTTCGACTGGCCACGGCCCGACAAGCGCCGCGAGTTCCTGCGCGTGCGCCGCAACGACCGCGGCGGGCTCGATCTGTTTGCGAACCAGAGCTCGGGCGTGCTGACCTCGGTGGTGTGGGGCGACGGTGTGGTCGACAATCCCGAAGGTCAGGCGATTCGTGCCGGCGACGCGGTCGAGTTCATCGCGTTCGCAGAATGGCTGGCATGAGGCTCACCGTGCGCTATTTCGCATCGATCCGCGAGGCGCTGGGCGCGGCCGAATCGGTCGAGATTGCCGAAGGCAGCACCGTCGGCGCGGTGCGCGACGCGCTGATCGCGCGCGGCGGCGCGCATGCGGGCGCCCTGGCCCGCGGCCGCGCGCTGCGCAGCGCGCTGAACCAGGTGCTCTGCGACGAGGCGGCGACCGTCGCCGACGGCGCCGAACTCGCGTTCTTCCCGCCGGTGACCGGAGGCTGAGTTGTCGAGCGCGCGCGTCACGATCCAGACCGCCGACTTCGACCTCGGCGCCGAGGTCGCGGCGCTGCGCGCGGGCGATCCGGCGGTCGGGGCCGTGGCGTCGTTCATCGGCACGGTGCGCGACCGCAACGACGGTCTCGGTGTCAGCGCGATGGAGCTCGAGCACTACCCCGGCATGACCGAGCGCGCGATCGAAGCGATGATCGACGCGGCGATGCAGCGTTTCGAGATCCGCGCCGCGCGGGTGATCCACCGTGTCGGTGCGCTGCAGCCGCTGGACCAGATCATGATGGTCGCGGTCACCTCCGCGCACCGCGGCCAGGCCTTTCATGCCTGCGAGTTCCTGATGGACTACCTGAAGACCCAGGCGCCGTTCTGGAAGAAGGAACAGACACCCGACGGGGCGCGCTGGGTCGATGCGCGCAGCAGCGACGACGCGGCAATCTCGCGCTGGGGCATCACCACAGGCAACGCGCCGCCCGAACCGCCCGCCGCATGATCACCGCATGGCCCTGGGTGCAGGTGCTCGCGGTCGCGATCGGCGCGGCCATCGGCGGCCTCGCGCGCTGGCTCGCCGGGCTCTGGTTGAACGCGCAATGGGCCGGCTTTCCGCTCGGCACGCTGCTCGTGAATTGCGTCGGCGGCCTGTTGATCGGGCTCGCGCTGGCATGGCTGGAGCGCACGCCGAACGAGTTGCTGCGGCTGCTGCTGGTGACCGGCTTCCTCGGTGGGCTGACGACCTTCTCGTCGTTTTCGGGCGAGTCCCTGTTGCTGCTGCACCGCGGCCAGTTCGCGCTGGCGCTGGCGCACACCGGAGCGCACCTGTTCGGGTCGCTGGCCTGCGCGGCACTCGGCTATGCGGCGCTGAACGCATTGCTTGATTGAGCGCAAGCCGGGCCGTGCCGGCGGCTTGAAAATCGGGGTGTTGCGCCTCATGTCCGACGCTATCGGAGGATCTTCCCCATGCGAATCGACAAACTCACCAGCAAGTTCCAGGAAGCGCTCGCCGACGCGCAGAGCCTGGCCGTCACGAATGACAACCCCTACATCGAGCCGGCCCATCTGCTGGCCGCGATGCTCACGCAGGCCGACGGCCCGAAGGCGCTGATTGAGCGCGCCGGCGCCAACAGCGCGGCCCTCAAGACCGCGCTCGATACCGCCATCAAGGGCCTGCCGCAGGTGCAGGGCAGCGGTCAGGTCGTGCAGCCGGGCCGTGATCTCGGCGCGCTGTTGCAGGCGGCCGAGAAAGACGCCGGCAAGCGCGGCGACCAGTTCATCGCCAGCGAGATGTTCCTGCTCGCGCTGGCCGACGCCAAGACCGACCTCGGCGGCATCGTGCGCGGCCACGGGCTGAACCGAAAGGGCCTGGAGGCGGCGATCGAAGCGGTGCGTGGTGGTCAGAAGGTCGACAGCGCCGAGGCCGAGGGCCAGCGCGAGGCGCTGAAGAAATACACGCTCGACCTGACCGAGCGCGCGCGTCTGGGCAAGCTCGACCCGGTGATCGGCCGCGACGACGAGATTCGCCGCGTCATCCAGGTGTTGCAACGCCGCACCAAGAACAACCCGGTACTGATCGGCGAGCCGGGCGTGGGCAAGACGGCGATCGTCGAAGGCCTGGCGCAGCGCATCGTTGCCGGCGAGGTGCCCGATTCGCTGAAGAACAAGCGCGTGCTCGTGCTCGACATGGCGCTGCTGCTCGCCGGCGCGAAGTTTCGCGGCGAGTTCGAGGAGCGGCTCAAGAGCGTGCTGAAGGAAGTGGCGCAGGACGAAGGCCAGACCATCGTCTTCATCGACGAGATCCACACCATGGTGGGCGCCGGCAAGGCCGAAGGCGCCATCGACGCCGGCAACATGTTGAAACCCGCGCTGGCGCGCGGCGAGTTGCACTGCGTGGGCGCGACCACGCTGAGCGAGTATCGCAAGTACGTTGAGAAAGACGCCGCGCTGGAGCGGCGCTTCCAGAAAATTATGGTCGGCGAGCCGACGGTCGAGGCGACGATCGCGATCCTGCGCGGGCTGCAGGAGAAATACGAAGTGCACCACAGCGTGCAGATCACCGACCCCGCGATCATCGCCGCGGCCGAGCTCAGCCATCGCTACATCACCGACCGTTTCCTGCCCGACAAGGCGATCGACCTGATCGACGAGGCGGCCGCGAAGGTCAAGATCGAGATGGATTCCAAGCCCGAGGTGATGGACAAGCTCGACCGCCGGCTGATCCAGCTGCAGATCGAGCGTGAAGCGGTGCGCCGCGAGAAGGACGAAGGCTCGCAGAAGCGCTTCGCGCTGATCGCCGAAGAGATCGAGAAACTGCAGCGCGAGGCGGCCGACCTCGACGAGATCTGGAAGTCGGAAAAGGCGGCTGCGCAGGGCTCGGCGCAGGTGATGGAAGAGATCGACCGGATGCGCACCCAGATCGAGGACTTGAAGCGCAAGGGCGACTTCAACAAGCTCGCCGAATTGCAATACGACAAGCTGCCGGCGCTCGAGAAGAAACTGAAGGATGCGCAGGCCACGGAGTCGACCGGCGGGAAGACGGGCCGCCCGCAACTGCTGCGCACGGTGGTCGGCGCCGAAGAGATCGCCGAGGTGGTGGCACGCGCGACCGGCATCCCGGTCTCCAAGCTGATGCAGGGCGACCGCGAGAAGCTGCTGCAGATGGAGGCCAAGCTGCACGAGCGCGTCGTCGGCCAGGACGAGGCGATCACGGCGGTGGCGAACGCGATCCGGCGTTCACGTTCGGGCCTGTCGGACCCGAACCGCCCGACCGGCTCGTTCCTGTTCCTCGGCCCCACTGGTGTCGGCAAGACCGAGCTGTGCAAGGCGCTCGCCGGCTTTCTGTTCGACAGTGAAGACCACCTGATCCGCCTGGACATGAGCGAGTTCATGGAGAAGCATTCGGTCGCCCGCATGATCGGTGCGCCTCCCGGCTACGTGGGCTACGACGAAGGCGGCTACCTGACCGAGGCGGTGCGCCGCAAGCCCTACAGCGTGCTGCTGCTCGACGAGATCGAGAAGGCGCACCCGGATGTCTTCAACGTGCTGTTGCAGGTGCTCGACGACGGCCGGCTGACCGATGGCCAGGGCCGCACGGTCGACTTCAAGAACACCGTGATCGTGATGACCAGCAACCTCGGCTCGCACCAGATCATGCAGATGGCCGGGCAGAGCAGCGAGGCCATCCACGACGCTGTGTGGGTCGAGGTCAAGCAGCATTTCCGCCCCGAGTTCCTGAACCGCATCGACGAAGCGGTGGTGTTCCACGCGCTCGACGCGAAGAACATCGAGGCGATCGCGAAGATCCAGCTCAAGGTGCTGGAAGCGCGGCTCGAGAAGATGGAGATGAAGCTCGACGTTTCGGCGCGCGCGCTGGCCGAGTTGGCGAAGGCCGGCTTCGACCCGGTGTTCGGCGCCCGGCCGCTGAAGCGCGAGATTCAACGCCGCATCGAGAACCCGGTCGCGAAGCTGATTCTCGAAGGGCGCTTCGGCCCGAAGGATGTGATCCCGGTCGATTTCGAGGACGGTGCGTTCGGCTTCGAGCGCGTCGTCCACTGAGCCCGGCGCCGGGCCGGATTCAAAGCCCGACGGTTGGCTAAACGGCAGGCGCTTCGAACATCGCGTCCATACGTTGGATCTGAAGCCGCGCCAGCGTCAGGTTGGCGTGGGTCTTGTCGAGCACGGCGTGCAGCGCCAGGCCGGGATGGCGCGGTACGGCGCGCAGCAGCAGGTGATGCGCGCCCAGCGTGATGGCGGCGTCAGGCGCGGCATGGCCGAGGCCGAGCGTGCGGCTGGTGGCACCCATGGCAGCGAGCAGGCTGCTGCCGTGGCGCGCCAGTTCGGCCGGGTCAGGGCGGGCGCCGGCATGGGCGATCTCCAGCCCACTGGCGACATCGAAAACGCAGCAGCTCACCATGCCGGCCAGCTCGGCGAGCTGATGCACATAGCGGTCGAGCAGGCCCTTCGGCGTGGTGGCGCGCGACGCCGCCGACGGCACGGCCGGCATCGGACGCATCGACAGCGGGTCGGCGCCCGAGCGCGACCCGGGCAGGGCGCCGGCGCTTGGACCTGAACTTCCCGCAAGGCCGTTGCCGCGGGCCGGGAACGCGGCGGGCGCGCCGCTCTGCGGCGACCGGGGACGCGCTGCCGGGTCGGCCCCGCGCAGCCGGCCCCAGGTGCCGTTGATGAAGCCCCAGGCATCGGCAGGGCGCGTCACCTGCGGGGTGGTGCGCACATTCACGCCGGTGCCGCGACCGAGTTCGATGCCCTGCGTGACGAGCGTGCTGGCCGATGCCAGGGGCAGCAGCAGCATCTGCCGGTTCGGCCAGGGGCCGCTGACCATCTGGGCGCGCAGCGGCGCCAAGGCGGCGGGCAGGGCGGCGCCCGCCAGGTCGCCCACCATCACGACGGCAAGGCGGCTGAACGCGAGCAGCATGTGCGCCAGACCGGCACGCGCGTCGGGCTCAGCGTCGGCCGCGGTGGAATACATGCGCAAGATGCTGCCTTCGGCGGTCGGCAGCTCGAGGAAATCCAGGCTTGCCAGCTGGGTGCCGAAACCCTGGCGCCGAATGACGAGCTTTTGCACCGACCGCGCGCTGGCCGCCGCGACGCCGGCCAGCAGCTTGCGCGACGAGGTGGTCGCAATGTCGTGCACCGCGATGAATTCGGGGCGCAGGTGCTCGAACTGCTGATGCAAGGCCTCGGCTGGGGCACAGGAGACGAACAGCTCGCGCACATTGGCGCTGGTCTGGCGGCCGATGTCGAGCTTGTCGGGGGCAAGGTAGTCGTCTTCGTCGCGCGCGAATTGGGTCGCCACGGCGGTCTGGGCGCGGGTCGATTGCCAGGCGTCCGGAGCATCGGCGCCGTGAGCGGCCGAGCCGGTGTCTGCGCTGTTGGATCGGGTCATCGCTTCCTTGCTGGTCGAATGCCGAAAGTCCGTAGGCAGTGTAGTCGGCATCACAGCCTGGCCGTGAGCCAGTCAGGCGACGGTTACACCATCCCGGTCAGAGGAAAACACCGATGGGATCGGTTGGAGATGGTGCTCGATTCGCCGCCGCCGCGATTGCACAATAAGCGATGACGATGGGGTTCATTTTCCGATGATGGTTCAAGACGCCTCAAGCCGGCGCTGGCGCCGCAGCCAAGGCATCACGACGGGGCTGCTCGGCATCTGGTTCATCGTGTCCTTTGGCGTGACGTACTTCGCCCGCGAACTGAGCCTGTCGGTGTTCGGCTGGCCTTTCAGTTTCTGGGCCGCAGCGCAGGGCGCGTTGCTCGTCTACGTGCTGCTGGTCGCGATCTATGCCCGGCTGATGAATCGGCTCGACATCGAACACGGCCTGGACGCGCCCGAGCTTGCTGCCGATGACTGAGCCCGCCGGGGCCGCCGCGTTCCGGCGTCGGCTCGACAAGATCTACCTGCGCTACACGATCGGCTTCGTGCTCTTCGTCGGCCTGATCGCGCTGCTCGAACGGCTCGGCATGTCGCGCCTGTGGGTCGGCGTGACCTTCCTGTTCGCAACCGTCGGCCTGTATGCGGTGATCGGCGTCGTCGCGCGCACCACCGACGAGGCCGAGTACTACGTCGCCGGCCGACGTGTGCCGGCGATGTACAACGGCATGGCCACGGCCGCCGACTGGATGTCGGCGGCATCCTTCATCGGCCTGGCCGGCACCTTGTACCTGCAGGGCTACAACGGCCTGGCTTATGTGATCGGCTGGACCGGCGGCTACGTGCTGGTGGCGCTGCTGCTCGCACCGTATCTGCGCAAGTTCGGCCAGTACACGATCCCCGATTTTCTGGGCGAGCGCTATGGCGGCAGCGCACCGCGTTTGATCGGCGTGTTTGCTGCCATCCTGTGCTCGTTCGTCTACCTTGTGGCGCAGATCTATGCGGTCGGCCTGATCACCACCCAGCTCACCGGGGTCGACTTCGTGATCGGCATCTTCCTCGGCCTGGGTGGGGTGCTGGTGTGCTCGTTCCTCGGCGGCATGCGCGCCGTCACCTGGACCCAGGTGGCGCAGTACATCATCCTGCTGATCGCCTACCTGGTGCCGGTGATGTGGCTGTCGGTCAAGCAGACCGGCGTGCCGGTGCCGCAGCTCGTGGTCGGCCAGCAACTCGCGAAGATCACGGAGCGCGAACAGCAGTTGCTGGCCGACCCGAAAGAGATCGAGGTGCGCGCATTGTTCAAGGCGCGCGCCGACGACTACGCCGCCAAGCTGCAGAACGTGCCGGCGGCGCTGGTGGCAGACCGGGCGGCGGCGCAGCGCTTGTCGAAGGCACTGAAGGCCGAGAACGCACCGCTGCGCGAGATTCAGGCGGCCGACAAGGCGATTGCCGCGGTGCCGCGCACCGAAGCGCAGGCGCGCGACACCTGGCGCCGCGCCCAGGCCGACGACGAGCTTCGGGCCCAGCCGCTTGGCGGCATGCCGCGCCATGCGCAGCAGTTCGCCGGCGACCCGGACGGCGGCGCTGCCGAGCAACAAGCCTTCAGCGAGTCGCGGCGCAACTTCATCGCGCTCGTGTTCTGCTTGATGGTGGGCACCGCCGCGCTGCCGCACATCCTGATGCGCTCGTACACCACGCCGTCGGTGAAGCAGGCGCGCGAGTCGGTGGTCTGGTCGCTGTTCTTCATCTCGCTGCTGTACGTCACCGCGCCAGCGCTTGCAGTGCTGGTCAAGTTCGAGGTCTTCAACAGCCTGGTCGGCCTGCCGTTCGAGCGCCTGCCGGCGTGGATTGCGAACTGGGCCAAGGTCGACCCGGCGCTGATCTCGGCCATCGACATCAACCACGACGGCATCTTGCAACTCAGCGAGTTCCGCATCAGCGGCGACCTCCTCGTGCTGGCCACGCCCGAGATCGCCGGCCTGCCGTATGTGGTGTCGGGCATGGTCGCGGCCGGCGGACTGGCGGCTGCGCTGTCGACCGCCGACGGCTTGCTGTTGACGATCTCGAACGCGCTGTCGCACGACCTGTACTACAAGATGCTGGACCGCAATGCCTCGAGCACGCGGCGCGTCACGATCTCGAAAGTGTTGTTGCTGGTGGCGGCGCTGGCGGCGGCCGCGCTGGCGACGCAAAAGCCGGCCGGCATCCTGTTCTTGGTGACGGCGGCGTTTTCGATTGCCGCGTCGGCGTTTTTTCCGGCGCTGGTGCTTGGCATCTTCTGGAGCCGGGCAAACCGCTGGGGCGCGGTGTTCGGCATGGCCAGCGGTCTGGCGGTGACCTTGTACTACCTGATCCGCAACGAGGCCTGGCTGCGCAGCTTGTTCGGCGTCAGTGCCGCGCCCGATTTGTGGTTTGCCGTGCTGCCGGTTTCGGCCGGTGTGTTCGGCGTGCCCACCGGCTTCGTTGTGTGCGTGCTGGTCAGCTTGCTCACACCTGCGCCGACCGAGCTTCAGCGCCGCTTCGTGCGCAGGCTGCGCTACCCGCGCGAGGACTGACCACGCGCTCGCGTTATACTCGCGGGCTTACCTTGCCACATCCGGGTCTGACGCTTCGGGGTGGCTTCACAACCCGGCGCCGTGTCGGTCCAGCCTGCACATCAGGCCGGGCCGCACACAGCGCCGGAAACCACAAGGAGTCTCAATGCGTCACTATGAAATCGTGCTGATGATCCACCCGGATCAAAGCGAACAGGTTCCGGCCATGCTGGAACGCTACAAGGGCGTCATCACCGCCGGCGGCGGCAAGGTGCACCGGGTCGAAGACTGGGGCCGTCGCCAGATGGCCTACCTGGTCCAGAAGCTGGCCAAGGCGCACTACCTGTGCATCAACATCGAGTGCAGCAAGGAAGTCTTGATGGAGCTGGAAACCGGCTTCCGCTTCAACGACGCCGTGCTGCGCCACCTGACGGTGCTGCAAGACGCGGCCGTCACTGGCCCGTCGGTGATGATGAAGATGGTCGAGCGTGAAGATTCGCGCAAGTCGCCGCAGCCGCAGGAAGCCACGGCCTGAAGAATGTTTGTTGCCGGCCGGCTCGGGCACCGCGTTGAATGAACCGTCTGGTTCTGACCGCGCAGTTGCTGGAGCGAGGCGCGTTGCGATACACCCCGGCTGGTTTGCCGGCCCTCGATTTGGGCTTGAAGCACGAATCGCAGGTCACGCAAGACGGCCAGGTTCGCCAGGTCTGGTTCGATATCCGGGCCCGGGCGATCGGGGACATCACGCAGCGAGTCGCGGCGCTGGAGTTGGGAAGCACGCACGGCTTTGCCGGCTTTCTGGGCTCCGCGCGCAACGGCCGAGGCATCGTGTTTCACGTCACCGAGCTGGACTGACGGTTCAAGCTCACGGTTCGAAATTCGTCCCACCGCCCTCGGGCACGGACTTGATTTACAAAGAGGTTTCATATGCCCCCGCCACGTGGTAAAGGCCGGTTCTCGAAGGACCGCAAACCCAAACGCAACACTCAGTCGCTGCTGTTCCGTCGCAAGCGCTTCTGCCGCTTCACGGTCACCGGCGTCAAGCAGATCGACTACAAAGACATCGACACCCTGCGTGACTTCATCGGTGAAAACGGCAAGATCACGCCGGCCCGCCTGACCGGCACGCGCGCCTTCTTCCAGCGCCAGTTGACGACGTGCATCAAGCGCGCCCGTTTCTTGGCGATGCTGCCGTACAGCGACCAGCACAAAGGCTGAGGAGCAATCACATGCAAATCATCCTGCTGGAAAAAGTCGCCAACCTTGGCAACCTGGGCGATGTGGTCCGGGTCAAGGACGGCTACGCACGCAACTTCCTGATCCCGACCCGCGCGGCCCGCCGCGCGACCGAATCGGCGATCAAGGAATTCGAAGTGAAGCGCGCCGACCTCGAGAAAGCGGCCGCTGAAAAGCATGCCGCTGCTGCCGCAATGGGCGAGAAGATGAGCGGCCGCACGGTCCACATCACGCAAAAGGCCGGCGTCGACGGGCGCCTGTTCGGCTCGGTCACGAATGCCGACATCGCCGACGCGCTGACCCGCATCGACTTCAAGGTCGCCAAGGCCCAGGTGCGGATGCCGAACGGCCCGCTGAAGACGGTCGGCGAGCACACCGTGATGGTGGCGCCGCACACCGACGTGGTGGTCGAAGTGAAGGTTGTGGTGATGGGCGAGACGGCGTAACGCCTTCCCTCAAGCGCACAAGGCGGGGCCGGCAATGCCGGCCCCGCTGCTTTGTGTGGCTGCGCCGGGGAAGGCACAAGGGCCAACTCACGCACCGCAGAGGCGCAGAGAACGCAGAGTGAATACAGAAAGAATTTGAATTCCTCTGCGGTCCTCTGCGTTCTCTGCGTTCTCTGCGCCTCTGCGGTAGTGAGTTGTCTCTTCCGCTTGTCAAGGATCGACCAAGCGCTGGCCCCATCCACCGCAAGTCCCCCGAATTTCCACAGGGTTGCGCACAGGCGATGCGCGCGGCCGGTCTTATCATTTCCAGATGGCTGCAGCATTCCCGAAGACCGAGAACTTTCAACACGCCCGCGCTGACGACGAAGTCTCGCGGTTGCGCATTCCACCCCACTCGGTCGAAGCCGAACAAAGCGTGCTCGGCGGCTTGCTGCTCGACAACAGCGCCTGGGACCGGGCCGGCGACCTGCTGACCGACAGCGACTTCTACCGCTTCGAGCACCGCCTGATCTTCGCGGCCGTCAGCACGCTGGTCAACGCCACCAAACCGGCCGACGTGATCACCGTGTTCGAGCAGTTGCAAAGCCTGGGCAAGGCCGAAGATTGCGGCGGCCTGGTGTACCTGAACGCGCTGGCGCAAAGCGTGCCGAGTGCGGCCAACATGCGGCGCTATGCCGAGATCGTGCGCGAGCGCGCCGTGCTGCGCAAACTCGTGGCGGCCAGCGACGAGATCGCCACCAGCGCGTTCAATCCGCAGGGCCGCGCGGTGTCCGAAATCCTCGACGATGCCGAGGGCAAGATCTTCCGCATCGGCGAGGAAGGCTCGCGCTCGCAGCAGGGCTTCCAGAGCATGGACGCGCTGGTCGTGCAGCTGCTCGACCGCGTCACCGAACTGCACGAGAACGGCGCCGAGGAAGTGACTGGCGTGCGCACCGGCTACATCGACCTGGACCGCATGACCAGCGGCTTCCAGCCCGGCGACCTGATCGTGCTGGCGGCGCGGCCGTCGATGGGCAAGACCGCGTTCGCGCTCAACATTGCCGAGCATGTGGCGGTCTCCGAAGGGCTGCCGGTGGTCGTGTTCTCGATGGAAATGGGCGCGGCGCAACTGGCCTTGCGGCTGGTCGGCTCGCTCGGCCGCATCGACCAGCAGCACCTGCGCACCGGGAATCTGAAAGACGATGAATGGGGCCGCCTGTCCGAGGCGATCGAGAAGCTTCAGTCGGTCAGCATGTACATCGACGAAAGCGCCGCGCTCACGCCCACCGAGGTGCGCGCGCGCTCCCGGCGCCAGGCACGCCAGTGCGGCAAGCTCGGCATGATCGTCGTCGACTACCTGCAGCTGATGAGCGGCAGCGGCAGCAGCAGCGACGAGAACCGCGCCACTGTCATCGGCGAAATTTCGCGCGGCCTGAAGTCGCTCGCGAAGGAGCTGCAGTGCCCGGTGCTGGCGTTGTCGCAGCTCAACCGGAGCGTCGAGAGCCGCACCGACAAGCGCCCGATGATGAGCGACCTGCGTGAGTCGGGGGCGATCGAGCAGGACGCCGACGTGATCATGTTCATCTACCGCGACGACTACTACAACAAGGAAGCCAGCAAGGAGCCCGGCGTGGCCGAGATCATCATCGGCAAGCAGCGCAACGGGCCGACCGGCACGGTTCGGCTGTTCTTCAACAAGCCGCTGACGAAGTTCGACAACCTGGCACCTGGCAGCGGCGGCGGTTCTGAGTATTGACCGCCCGCATGGCCGGGCTGCGCCCAGCCCGCCCCGCGTGGGGGTTCAAGGAAAGTGGCGAAGCCACATCTCCTTGAGACCACCCCCGGTGCACGCTGCGCGAGGGCGCTGGAGCGCGTGCCCATGACCCACCGCCGCGCCGTCCTCACCCTGCTGGCTGCCACCTTGATGTGGAGCATCGCCGGCGTCGTCACGCGCCACCTTGATTCGGCGCGCAGCTTCGAGGTCACCTTCTGGCGCAGCGCCTTCACCGTGCCCGCGCTGCTGGTGCTGCTGACCGGGCTGCGGGGCAGTCAGGCGCTGTGGCGCTCAATGATCGAAGGCGGCCGGACCCTGTGGCTCTCGGCCCTGTGCTGGGCCGTGATGTTCACCGCCTTCATGCTCGCGATCACGCTCACCACCGTCGCCAATGTGCTGGTCACGATGGCCATCGCGCCGCTGCTCACAGCGCTGCTGGCGCGGCTCGTGCTCGGCCATCGGCTGGCGGCGCGCACCTGGGGCGCGATCATCGTCGCGGGCATCGGCATCGCCTGGATGTACGCGCGCGAAGTCAACACGGCCGATGCGCGCCAGTTGCTGGGCACGGCCGTGGCGCTGGGCGTGCCGATCGCGGCGGCCGTGAACTGGACAGTGATCCAGCACAGCCGCCATCGCGCCGACCTCGACCTGCTGCCCGCCGTGCTGATCGGCGCGCTGCTGTCGGCGCTGCTGACCTTGCCGCTGGCGCTGCCGTTCGCGGCCTCCGCGCACGACCTCGGCCTGCTCGCGCTGCTCGGCGTCGTGCAGCTTGCGATCCCGTGCCTGATGGCGGTGGCTGCGGCGCGCCACCTGAGCGCGCCCGAGGCCTCGCTGCTGTCGCTGCTGGAAGTGGTGTTCGGCGTGGCCTGGGCCTGGCTCGGCGCAAACGAGGCGCCGGCCGCGCATGTGCTGGTCGGCGGCACGTTGGTGCTGGGCGCGCTCGCCGCCAACGAGGCATTGGCGTTGAACCGGGCTTCCCCTCAGCGTTGACGCGCCGACGCGGGCATAGCATCGACGCTCCATCTGCCTGGGCCTGCCCATGAAACAACTCCCCGGCCTCGACGCCAGCTTCCTGCACCTGGAGACGCCGCAGATGCCGATGCATGTCGGCGCGCTGCACAACTTCGAGTTGCCGGCCGACTATGGCGGCGACTTCCCGGCCGACATGCGGCGCCACATGGCGTCGCGCCTCGCGCTGGCGCCGGCCTTGCGCCAGAAGCTGGCGACGATGCCGATGAACTTCGTCAACCCGGGCTGGGTCGATGCGCAGCCCGATCTGGCGCAGCACATCGTCGGCATCGAGCTGGCGGCCGGCAGTGGCCAGGCCGAGCTGGAGCGCCAGGTCGGCCTGCTGCACCCGGTGCTGCTCGAGCGCAGCCGGCCGCTGTGGAAGTTCCATGTCTTCAGCGGTCTGGCTGACGGTGCCGCTGGGCGCAAACGTTATGCGATGTACACCCAGCTGCACCACGCCGCCGTCGATGGCCAGGCGGCCGTGGCGCTCGGCCAGGCGATCCTCGACCTGAGCCCGGTGCCGCGCGCGGGGCTGCCATCCTCGATGCATGCATCCTCCAGGCATGCTGGTGAAGCCGCGCCGGTGAAGCGCTCGCTCGGTCTGGTCGACATGCTGCGCGGCGCGCTGGCGAACCAGTTCGACCTGGTGGTCTCGGCGGTCAAGGCGATTCCGCAGACCGTCAGTGTGCTGTCGAAGATGGCCGGCCAGAAAGCCGGCAACACGGCCGGCGACACCTACGACGCGGTGAGCGCGCGGCTGCGCGGCCGCGCCGCGCGCGCGCCGGCCCACAGCGTCAGCAACCTCGCGCTGGCGCCGCGCACGCGCCTTAACACCACCGTCTCCGAGACCCGCGTGTTCGCCACCCTGAGCCTGCCGCTGGCGCAGGTCAACGCGGTGCGGCGGCGCCACAAGGCAAGCCTGAACGACGCGGTGCTGATGATCTGCAGCGGCGCGCTGCGGCGCAACTTCCTGAAGCACGGCCCGCTGCCGCGCAAGTCGATGGTGGCCGGCGTGCCGGTCTCGACCCGCGCGAAGGGCGACACCTCGTCGAACAACCAGGCGACGATGACGATGGTCAGCCTGGGCACCCACATCGCCGACCCGGCCAAGCGGCTGCGCCATGTGCTGGCTGCCACAGCCGCGATGAAGAGCAGCCTCGGCGCGATGAAGAGCCTGATGCCGACCGACTTCCCGTCGCTCGGCGTACCCTGGCTGATGCAGGGCCTGGGCGCGCTGTATGCCAAGGCGCGCGTGGCCGACCGGCTGCCCGCAATTGCCAACGTGACGATCTCCAATGTGCCCGGCCCGACCGTACCGCTCTACATGGCCGGTGCCCAGATGTTGACGAACTACCCGACTTCGATCGTCGTGCACGGCGTGGCGCTGAACATCACCGTGCAGACCTACAACCAGTCGCTCGAATTCGGCATGATCGCCTGCGGCCAGGCGATGCCCGAGATCGCCGAACTGGCGCAACATGTGCAGGCTGCGTTCGACGAGTTCGCCGCGCTGCCGGCCACCGTGGAAGCGGCGCCGACGGAGCTCGAGAAGGTGCCCGCTGTGAAGGCGGTGGCACCGGCAGCGAAGAAGGCGGCGGAAGCGGCGATAAAGAAAGCGGCGATAAAGAAAGCGGTGCCGAAAACAGCCGCTGCGAAGAAGGCCGTTGCCACCAAATCCGTTCCCGGCAAGGCTCCGACGCAAACCGCAAACTCACCACCGCCGAGGCGCGGAGAACGCAGAGGTCCGCAGAGAAAGCAAGTCGTTTGAAATTACTCTGCGCA
>JANXZA010000107.1 GCA_025355745.1 Rhizobacter sp.
AAAAGGCCCGTGCGGGCGCTACGGCCTCAAACTTCATGTAAGCAGGCGCTCCTGCTGCGACCCCTGAGAAACGCTCGGCGAGGTCACCGGGTTGGTGACAACATGAAAGAGCGAAGGTGACAGCTTGAAGGGAAACCGACAACGGGCGCGCCAGGTGAGCGGCCTGTGGCCGCTGGGCTGAAGGTCGGGCCGCGGGTACCGCCGACCTGTGCTGATTCGAGACCGTCAACCTGCCTCGTCTGCGTGGCGGGTCTTGTCATGGACCCGAAGGAGTGACCCCATGGAGCACATGATCCAACTGCACATCGAGAAGCTGCCAGAAGGGATGTACCTCGCGACGAGCGACGAGGTCCCAGGTCTGGTCGCTCAGGGCCGCACGATTCAGGAGACGATCGAGATTGCGCGCGACGTGGCCAGAAAGTTGATCGAAGCGCAGCCGGGAACATCGGCCGCGCAACTGGCACCTGGTTCAACTCCGCGCCAGACCGGTACACAACGACCCCGAATCATCCGGGCGATATGCCCGAGGTCACGCTTCGAGCGGTCCTCCACCAGGCCGGGATCGAGGCTGGCGTGTTCTTGCGAGGAAGGTGAACGCCATCGGGCGATTGTCTTGTTCGGCTGCGTGGCGGCCTGCGCCGGCGCGACCCGGTCAACGCGGCTTCCTCACATCCCCTTGAACAACCCCGCGAAGCTGCGCGACACCTCCAGCTTCTCGGAGTGCCCTTTCACGCTGACGAGCTGGCGCCCGCGCAGGTCGCGGCTCACGCCGGCGATGAACTTCGTATTGACCAGGGTCGAGCGGTGCACCTGCCAGAACAGGTTCGCGTCGAGCTCGTCAATCAGCTCCTTGATCGGCTTGCGGATCAGCGCTTCGAGCGTGGCCGTCTGAACCCGCGTGTACTTCTCGTCGGAGATGAAGAACAGCACCTCCTCGACCGGGATCATCTGGATGCTCTGGCCGACCGTCGCCTGAATCCAGCGCAGCCGCAGCGCCTTGGCCGGGTCCATGCGGGCGGCCAGGGTCTGCAGCAGCAATTGCATGTTGGCGGGCGCCGGCTCGGCGCCGCCGCCAATGTTCTCGCCGGCGATATCGCCAGCGCTGTCGCCGGCATCGCGCTGTGCGAGCCGCTTGCGGATGCGAGCCACCGTGACCATCAGCCGCTCGCGCTCGGCCGGCTTCAGCACGTAGTCGACCACGCCCTGCTCGAAGGCCTCGATCGCGTACTGGTCGTAGGCGGTGATGAAGACGATCTCGCAGCCGCGCCAGGCGTCGGCCGTGTCGTCATCGGTGGGCAGCTGGGCGATCGCGCGGGCCGCCTCGACGCCGCTCATGCCGGGCATGCGGATGTCGAGGAACACCAGGTCGGGGTGATGGGCTTCGGTGAGCCGCACGGCCTCGGCGCCGTTCTTCGCCTCGGCGACGATCTCGAGCTCGGGCCAGACTTCGACCAGCCGTGCGCGCAACTGTTCGCGCAGCAGGCGCTCGTCGTCGGCGATCAGGGCGCGGGTCGGCCGCGCGGCGTGCATCGGCGTGTTCATGGTGTGGACCTCGGCGCCGGCTCGGCCGGCCGACGCACCAGCCGCCAGATCAGCCAGACGACCGCCGCGAGCAGGACCAGTGGCGAGCACAGCAGGCTCAGCACACCGGCCAGCGCCGCCAGCAATACGACCACCACGATCAGCAGCGGCAGCAGCAGCACCAGCGGCACCACCAGCAACAGCAGCGCCGCACCCAGCAGCAGCGCGCCGAACACGGCCAGCCCGTGGCCGCCGTGCCAGCGCGAAGGCGCAAGCGGCTCGGCGCTGAGGGTGATGAAGCCGGGATCGAAAGGGGCTGCTCCGCGCAGGCCGGCATGGACCAGCGCAAACAGCAGGCCGGCGGCCAGCAGGATCAGCAGCGAGGTGACCCACAACCTGAACAGACGCCGTACCACGTTGGTTCTCATGCGCTCTCTCCTTCACGGGCCTGTGCCTGGTAAGGCACGGTCAGCGTCACCACGGTGCCGCTCGGCGTGTTCGCGGCAACCGTCATCGAGGCCTTGCCGCCGTACAGCAGTTGCAGCCGTTCGCGGATGTTGGCCAGGCCGATACCGGTGCCGGCGGTGCCGGCCGTGGCCGCGTTGCCGAAGCCGACACCGGTGTCGGCCACCGTGACCGCGAGCTTGCCATGCTGGACTTCGGCCCGCACCGTCAGCATGCCGCCTTCGGGCTTCGGTTCCAGGCCGTGCTTGATGGCGTTTTCGACCAGGCTCTGGATCATCATCGACGGGAACTCGGCCGACAGCAGGCCATCGGGCACGTCGACCACGGTCTGCAGCCGCTCTTCCATGCGCACCTTCAGGATCTCGAGGTAGGGCCGGATCACCGCGATCTCGCGCCCCAGGTTGTGCGCGGCCGGGTGGTTCTCGCGCATCGTCGGCATCGAGGCGCGCAGCAGTGCGATCAGGTTCTTCTGCATCTGGCTGGCGCGCGCCGGGTCGGTCTCGATCAGGTGGTCGATGCTGGCCAGCGTGTTGAACAGGAAGTGCGGCTCGACCTGCGCCTGCATCGCGGCCATGCGGGCCTCGACGACCTGGCGCTTGAGCTGCTCGGACTCGGCGGTTTCGGTCGCGGCGGCGGCCTTCACCTCGGCCTGGACCCTGCCCTTGTAGCTGATCTTCAGGATCGCCGAGGCGGCGATGAAGAGGAACGCCAGACCGTCGAGCGGGTCGCCGGAGACCATCACCTTGCGGCTGCGCCGCTTCGCCTGCGCGCCTTCCTTCGCTGCATCGGCGGCTTCGGCAGCGGCATCGGCGGCCGCCTCGCGCGACGCTTCGATGGCTTCGACCACCGCATCGCGCGCCTGTTCCACGGCCTGCTTCACGGCCTCGCTGGTGGCGCCGGGCGGCAGCGCGATGTGCACGCTGCCGTCGGCTGGAGCGCTGCCGGAAGCGCTGCCGGAAGGCGCGCTCCAGTCGCCCGCTGCGGCCCCGGAGCCGGCCTGTGAAGCGGTGGGTGGCACCTGTGGCGCTGCCGGTGCCGAGGCAGCGCGCGAACGCGGCGTGATGCGCACGCCGTCTTTGTCGATCGAGATCGTCACGTCGTCCTTCGAGCCCGAGCCGGGCTCGATGCGCACGCCCGACTTGTCGATCGTCACGCCGCCCGGCACGCGCAAGGTGCCCGGCGGCCTGGGTGCCTTCGGCGGCACGGGGTCGTCGTTCAGGTCGCGGATTTCGATCACCTTGCTGGCGAACGGCGGCAGGCTTTGAATGATGCTGACCACGATCATCAGCAACACCGCCAGCACGAAGAAGCGCTTCCAGCTGATGCCGACCAGCCAGTTGGCGTAGCCGTGGTAGCCGCGCACGAGCCCGTCCACGAAGCGGCGCCAGTTGCTGATGGCGGGCAGGGGAGAAAAGTCGTTCGGCATGGTGGGTTCGGCAGCGGGCGCGGTCTTGCGATGGAGCCGACTCTAGTGGCGCAAACGCCGGGCGCACAGCACGCAGCGACAGGCTGCAACGCCGCCCGCCCCGGCTGCGCCGGCGGCAGATGGCCGGCGCGGCGCGGCGGCCCCGCAGCCCGGCGCGGCCGCGCTACTGCTTGATGGCCTCGACCTGCACCAGCAGCCGCACCGGGTCGGCCACGAACGGCAGGCTGTGGGTGATTCCGAACGTGCTGCGCTCGATCTGGGCTTCGAAGTCGCCACCGCAGACTTCGCGGCGGAACAGCAGGTTCAGGCCGCACTTCCAGCGCAAGTTGCGCAAGGTGACCGGCCGGGTCGTGCCGCGCAGCGTGAGCTCGCCGCGCACTTCCTTCGGCACCTCGCCCTCGAAGCGCGCGCTGCGCGAGGAGAAGGTCGCCTGCGGGCTCGCGGCCACGTCGAGCATCGCGCTGCCGCGCAGCAGCGAGTCGAGCGGTGCGACACCGCTGTTCACCGAGGCGGTGTCGATGCGGATGGTGACGTCGAGCCGCTGCGCCTTCGGCTCGAACTCGACCCGGCCGGTGGCTTTGTCGAAGCGGCCGCGGATCGTCGAGGTGCCCATGTGCAGCACTTCCCAGTGCACGAAGGTGTGGGTCGTGTCGAGCGTGTAGCTGCCCGGGCCGGGCGCCACCGTGTCGCCCGCCTCGTCGGGCGGCGGCGCCGGCACCACGGCGGCGCAGCCGGCCAGCAGCGCGGCGAGCGCCGCGCTGCCAAGGCGCCGCGTGGCAAGCGCCATGCCGCCGAGACACCGCGCGGTGATCATGCCGCGCGCCTTTGCCCGCCGGCGCGCCACTCGCTCATCAGCGCCGCCCACTTCGGCCGCGCAGCGTGCAAGTGGCGCTCCTTCACATGGCCGTAGCCGCGGATCTCTTCGGGGATGCGCGCGATCTCGGCAGCGAGCCCCAGGTTGCCCGCGTTCAATGTGGCCAGCAACTCGTCGATCGAGGCCCGGTACTCGCCGATCAACGCTCGCTCGGTGCGGCGCTCTGCGGTCCGGCCGAACACATCGAACGGCGTGCCACGCACGCCCTTCAACCTGGCCAGCACCTTGAAGGCGCTCAGCATCCACGGGCCGAAGGGGCGCTTCTGCAGTTCGCCCTTCGCGTTCTTCTTCGCGGTGAGCGGCGGTGCGAGGTGGTAGCGGAGCTTGTAGTCGCCCTCGAAGCGGGCCGCGACGCTGGCGAGGAAGCTCGCATCGGTGTGCAGCCGTGCGACCTCGTACTCGTCCTTGTAGGCCATCAGCTTGAACAGGTAGCGGGCCACGGCTTCGGTGAGCTTCTTGCTGTCGAGCGGCGCCTCGGCGGCGCGCACCTTGTCGACGAAGGTCTTGTACGTCTGCGCATACGCGGCGTTCTGGTAGCCGCTCAGGAACTCGATGCGCCTGGCGATCAGGTCGTCGAGGTTCACGGTCTTGCGGATGAACTCGATGACTGATGACCCCAGAGCGGCGGGCTTCAGGAGCGCCTGCACCGCCGCGAGATCATGCGCCGCGCGCCGGCCCCATTCGAACGCCAGCTTGTTGTTCTCGACCTGCACATTGTTCAGCTCGATGGCGCGCAGCAGCGCCGCATGGCTAAGTGGCACGCGGCCCTTCTGCCACGCGTAGCCGAGCATCAACGGGTTGGTGTAAAGCGAGTCGCCGACGAGCTGCACCGCGAGCTGGTCGGCATCGAGCGTGCCGATGTTCGCGGCGCCGGCCGCGTTCAGCACCGCCGCGTCGCAATGGGCCGACGGGAACTGCCAGTTCGGGTTCGTCACGAAGGCGGCGGTCGGCGAGCCGTGGGTGTTCATCGCCACATAGGTGCGGCCTTCGCGCATCGCCGCCAGCGTCGCCTTGTTGGCGGTGACGATCGGGTCGCAGCCGATCACCAGGTCGGCCTCGGCAGTGCCGACCTTGGTGGTCAGGATGGCATCCGCGCGGTTCGCGATCTGGATGTGGCTCCAGGTCGCGCCGCCCTTCTGCGCCAGGCCGGCCGAGTCTTGGGTGACGATGCCCTTGCCTTCGAGGTGCGCGGCCATGCCGAGCAACTGGCCGATCGTGATCACGCCCGTGCCGCCGACGCCGGCGACGATGATGCCCCACGGGGCCTCGGCCACAGGCAGCGATGGCTCGGGCAATGCGGGAAGCGTGAACGGATTCGGGCGTGCGTTGGAAGCGTCTTTTGAAGCCTCCTTCGCCTTGCCCTTCAACTGCCCACCCTCGACCGTGATGAAGCTCGGGCAGAAGCCCTTCACGCACGAGTAGTCCTTGTTGCAGCTGTTCTGATTGATGCGGCGCTTGCGGCCGAACTCGGTCTCGACCGGCTCGACGCTCAGGCAGTTCGATTGCACCGAACAGTCGCCGCAGCCTTCGCAGACCAGCTCGTTGATGACGACGCGCTTCGCCGGGTCGACCAGCGTGCCGCGCTTGCGGCGGCGCCGCTTCTCGGTGGCGCAGGTCTGGTCGTAGATGATGATCGTGCAGCCTTCGACATCGCGCAGCTGCTTCTGGACCGCATCGAGCTCGTCGCGGTGGTGCACGGTCACGCCCTTGGCCAGTCGTTCGGCCACTTCCGGGTCGTCGTACTTCTCCGGCTCGTCGGTGACGACGAGGATGCGCGCCGCCCCTTCGGCATCGAGTTCGCGCGTCATCTCGGGCACCTTCAGTGTGCCATCGACCGGCTGCCCGCCGGTCATCGCGACCGCGTCGTTGAACAGGATCTTGTAGGTGATGTTGACCTTCGCCGCGATGCTTTGGCGCACCGCCAGCAGACCTGAGTGGTAGTAGGTGCCGTCGCCCAGATTCGCGAACACATGCTTGTCGGTCGTGAACGCGGCCTGGCCGACCCACGACACTCCTTCGCCGCCCATCTGGCTGAAGGTGACAGTGCTGCGGTCCATCCACACCGCCATGTAGTGGCAGCCGATGCCGGCCACCGCGCGCGAGCCTTCGGGCACCTTGGTGCTGGTGTTGTGCGGGCAGCCGCTGCAGAAGAACGGGGTGCGGTCCGCCTCCGCCTGCGAAACCGCGCCAGCGGTTTCGCCGGTCTGCTCCCTCTCCCCCTGGGAGAGGGTCGGGGTGAGGGCCAGCACCCCTGCCGATGTAAGGGCCAGCGGCGCCGCCAGGCTGCGTTCCTTCGCGTCGATCATCGCAATGCGCGCGTCCATGCGGGCCTGCGTGTCTGCATCGACCCCCAGCTTCTTCAAGCGCTTCGCGATCGCCCTGCCGATGATCGCCGGCGTCAGATCGGCCTGCGCCCGCAGCAGCCAGTTCTTCGCCGGGTTCGGCTGGCTCCACTCGCCACCGGAGTCGTCGCCATCGGCCTCGTCGAACTTGCCGAGCACGTTCGGGCGCACGTCGGCGCGCCAGTTGTAGAGCTCCTCCTTCAACTGGTATTCGATGACCTGGCGCTTCTCTTCGACCACCAGAATCTCTTGCAGGCCCTGCGCGAAGTCGCGCGTGATGGTGGCCTCCAGCGGCCAGACGACGTTGACCTTGTGCAGCCTGAGCCCCAAGCGCCGGCACTCGGCGTCATCGAGCCCGAGGTCGTGCAGGGCCTGGCGCGTGTCGTTGTAGGCCTTGCCCGAAGCGATGATCCCGAACCGGTCTGACGACCCGCCTGCGGGCCCTTCAATGACGTTGTGGTTCAGCTTGTTCGCCCGCACATAAGCCAGCGCCGCGTACCACTTGTAGTCCATCAGCCGCGCTTCCTGCTCCAGTGGCGCGTCGGGCCAGCGGATCTGCAGGCCGCCCTCGGGCATCGTGAAGTCGGTGGGGATCACGATATCGACACGGTCCGGATCGACGAACACGCTGGCGGTCGATTCGACGATTTCCTGGATCGTCTTCATGCCCGACCACACGCCGGCGAAGCGGCTCATCGCAAAGGCGTGCAAGCCCATGTCCAGGATGTCTTGAACACTGCTCGGGAAGAACACCGGCAGCCCGCAGGCCTTGAAGATGTGGTCGCTCTGGTGCGCGGCGGTGCTGCTCTTGGCGATGTGGTCGTCGCCGGCCAGCGCGATCACGCCGCCATGCTTCGAGGTGCCGGCCATGTTGGCGTGCTTGAACACATCGGAGCAGCGGTCCACGCCCGGGCCCTTGCCGTACCAGATGCCGAACACGCCGTCGAACTTGTTCGATTGCGGATAGAGATCGAGCTGCTGCGAGCCCCACACGGCGGTCGCCGCCAGCTCTTCGTTCACCCCCGGCTGGAACACGATGTTCTGTGCCGCCAGGTGTTTCTTCGCGGCCCACAGCGCCTGGTCGTAGCCGCCGAGCGGCGAGCCGCGGTAGCCGCTGATGAAGCCGGCGGTGTTCAGGCCGTTGAAGGCATCACGCTTCTTCTGCAGCATCGGCAGGCGCACCAGGGCCTGGGTGCCGCTCATCAGCGCGCGGCCGTTTTCGAGTGCGTACTTGTCGTCGAGCGAGACGGTTTCGATGGCCTTGCGGATGGACTCGGGCAGCGGTGCGTTCATCGGGCGACTCTCCTGGGTGCAAGGCCAGAGTTTAGGTAAATGGGCGCGGCAAGTCTTTTCTATCTTGGTCTGAATCGAAGGGCCTCAAGCAATAATCTTGCGCACACCATGCGAACAAATTGCAGATGACGCCGAAGAAGCTGGAATCGAGGAAGCCTTCCGCGACAAAGGTCGAGGCTGCGGAAACCCACGGCGCCGGCCTCGACCGCTACGACATCGCCATCCTGCACGAATTGCAGCGCGAGGCGCGGCTGTCGAACACCGAGCTGGCGGCACGCATCGGCATCTCGGCCGCGCCGACGTGGCGGCGCGTCAAGTGGCTCGAAGAGAACGGCTTCATCACCGGCTACCGGGCCGAGATCGACCGGCGCAAGATCGGCCTGGGCGTGCTCGCCTTCGTGCGCATTGACGCCGACCGCAACACCGCCGCGTCCACCCGCGAACTCGAAGACGCGATCCGCCGCATCCCCGAAGTCATCTCGTGCCATTACATCTCGGGCGCCGGCACGTTCGAACTGCAGGTGATGGCGACCGACCTCGATGCATTCTCGAAGCTGTCGCTCGACGTGCTGTTGAATTTGCCGCACGTGAAGGACCTGCACACCAGCTTCTCGCTCGGCGAGGTCAAGGCCGGCGCGGCGCTGCCGCTGGCCCACTTGCGCGCCGGGCGGGGTTGATGGCGCCCCGCCTCTTCCAACTCACCACCGCAGAGGCGCAGAGGACGCAGAGGAAACAGAGGACACAGAGGGTCGCAGAGAAGAAGGAGAAAGTCTTTTTCTTACTCTGCGCAACTCTGCGCAACTCTGCGTTCTCCGCGCCTCTGCGGTGAATGAGTTGTCTCTTGTATTCATGGCGCAGGCCCTCACCCCCTGCGAGCGCGCACTTGGTGCACCACGGCGATCAGCACGGCCACGCCGACGATCAACACAAGAGCGATCTCCTCGAACCGCGCCAGGTCTGCGATCAGCCATTGCAGCGACTGGCCGAACCCATAACCGACGCCGGTGATCACCGCCGCCCAGAGCGCCGCGCCGAGCAGGTTGAAGCCGAGGAAGCGCCGCGCCGGCACGTCGCTCATGCCGATCGCGATCGGCCCGGCGATGCGCAGCCCGTACATGAAGCGCACGCCGACGATCAACCACGCATCGTGGCGCAGCAACAGCGCATTGACACGCTGCACGGCAGGCGCAAAGCGCGACGACTGGCGCAGCAGCGTGTGGCCATAGCGCCTGCCGGTGAAGAAGAAAATCTGGTCGCCCAGGGTGCCGCCGACGAACGCCAGCGCCACCACTGCGGGCAGCGACAGCAGGCCCTGCTGCGCCGCAACGCCGGCCAGCACCAGGATCGTTTCGCCCTCGAGCAGGCAGCCGATGAAGACGGCGAGGTAGCCGTAATCGGCGAGCAATCCGGGCAGCGACATGCTGCGCATTGTCAGGCGCATCGCGGCCGCTGGTTATGCGGCGAAAATTCACGCTGATGCAACCAGCATGCAGCCGGCGAGCTTGCCGGCTTGCGAGCCGGCCGCACGCCATTCCGAGGAGCCCGATTGAAATTCACCGACCTTGAACTCGACGACGGCAACGCCGGCGAACACGCCAGCCACAGCGTGGCCGAGCGCAGTGCGGCGGCCACGCGCAGCACCTGGATCAGCGTGGCCGTGAACGTGGCGTTGATGACGACGCAGATCGCAGTCGGCGTGTTCGCGAAATCACAGGGCCTGATCGCCGACGGTGTGCATTCCTTGTCCGATCTGGTGGCCGACTTCGTCGTCCTGTTCGCCGGCCACCACGCCCGCAAGGACGCCGACGCCGACCACCCCTATGGGCATCAGCGCTTCGAGACCGCAGCCTCGCTCGCGCTCGGTGCGCTGCTGCTCGCGGTGGGCGTGGGCATGATCTGGTCGGCGGTGACCAAGCTGGAGGCGCCCGACACGGTCGCCCAGGTGCACCTCGCCGCGCTCTGGGTAGTGGGCGCTGCACTGGTCGTCAAGGAGCTGCTGTTTCGCTACATGCTGCGGGTTGCGAAGCGGGTCAGGTCGAGCCTGCTGGTCGCCAACGCCTGGCATGCGCGCTCGGACGCGGCCTCCTCGCTGGTGGTCGGCCTGGGCATCGTCGGCAACCTGCTGGGCTACCCGATCCTCGACCCGATCGCCGCGCTGATCGTCGGCTTCATGATCGTGCGCATGGGCTGGAAGTTCGGCTGGGACGCGCTGCACGATCTGGTCGACCGTTCGGCCGATGACGACGAGGTGCAGGCGATCCGAACCACGCTGCGCGAAACCCCGGGCGTGGTCGGCGTTCACGACGTTCGCACCCGCAAGATGGGCGACATGATCGTCGTCGATGCGCACATCGAGGTCGATGCCCTGATCACCGTGGAGGCCGGCCACAACATTTCGGTCGCGGCGCGCGAGCGCGTGATGCAACGCCACCGCGTTCTGAACCTGATGACGCACGTCGACCCGGCGCAGCGGCCCGACCTGGACCACGGCGCTGCTGCCGTTACCGTTGCCGTTGCCGTTGCTGCTGCCGCTGCCGCCCACCGAGGCCGGACGCCGTGACTTCCGCGCGCGCGCGGAAGTCGCACCGCATCCCTTCGTTCCTGCGCCACGTCGGCCCCGGCGTGGTCACGGGCGCGGCCGACGATGACCCGTCGGGCATCGCCACCTACACCCAGGCCGGCGCGCAGTTCGGCACCGGCGTGCTGTGGACGGTGTTCCTGACCCTGCCGTTCATGATCGGCATCCAGCTCGTCAGCGCGCGCATCGGCCGCCAGTCGGGCAAGGGCATCGCGGCGAATTTGCGCGAGCACACGCCGCGAAACTTCCTGTTTGCCATCGTCGGCCTGCTGCTGGTGGCCAACACCATCAACATCGCCGCCGACATTGCCGCGATGGGCGAGGCCGCGCAGCTCGTGGTGGGCGGCGGCGAACATTTCCATTCGGTCGCCTTCGGCATCATCACGCTGCTGCTGCAGGTGTTCGTGCCGTACCGGCGCCTGGCGCCGATCCTGAAGTGGCTAACGCTGAGCCTGTTCGTCTACGTCGCGGCGGCGTTCTCGGTGACCATTCCCTGGGGCCGCGTGCTGCACGACCTGGTGGTGCCGCACATCGAGTCGAGCCCGGCGTTCTGGATGATGATCGTCGCCATCCTGGGCACCACGATCTCGCCCTATCTGTTCTTCTGGCAGGCCTCGCAAGAGGTCGAGGAGATGCGGCTGCGCGGCATCCAGGCGGGCGCCGAAAGCCGCGCGACCCTGAAGCATGCGAAGCGCCGCATGCGGCTCGATACCGTGGTCGGCATGGTGTTCTCGAACGGTGTGGCGTTCTTCGTGATGCTGATGGGCGCGGTGGTGCTGCACAGCGCCGGCATCACCGACGTGCAGAGCGCCGCGCAGGCCGCGCAGGCGCTGCGACCACTGGCCGGCGACTTCGCGTTCGCGCTGTTCTCGCTCGGCATCATCGCCACCGGCCTGCTCGCGGTGCCGGTGCTGGCCTCGTCGGCCGCATACGCGGTGGCCGAGGCCTTCGGCTGGCCCGAAGGCCTGGAGCGGCACTGGCGCGAAGCAAAGGGCTTCTACGCCATCATCGGCATCGCCACGCTGGTGGGCACCGGCATGGACTTCACACCCATCGACCCGATGAAGGCGCTCTACTGGAGCGC
>JANXZA010000117.1 GCA_025355745.1 Rhizobacter sp.
AGTATCTTGTCGCGCGCGCCGGGATCCATGTCCCCAAAATGACCAACGAGCCCCTCAACCAAATTCATCCAGGCGCTGATAGCTACATTCGGATGGGATTTGTATCGCTGGTGAAGGTCCTGTAGCGTCCGCTCGACTTCTGGAACTCTTCCCAGCCGCACCAGGTAGGCGGCCAACTCTGCGCGTTTGCAATCAGCCTCAAGTACCGACGTTGCGGCACTGATCTCGACTTCAAGCCGAAGCTCCAGACGGGAAGGTTTCATCTTGTCAGACATCGCAAAGCCTCTCGATATCGTTCGGCCGTGTGCTCGATCACTGTGCGTGGCAGTGCCGGTGCCGGGGCACGCTTGTTCCACGGTTGGCCACCCACGTAGGCAAGTTCCAGCCAGTCGCGCACAAATTGCTTGTCAAAGCTGGGCGGATTGACTCCCTCGACATACTGCTCCAGCGGCCAATAGCGGGAAGAATCCGGTGTTAGCACCTCGTCCATCAAGGTCAGGGTGCCATCGGAGTCCAATCCGAACTCAAATTTGGTGTCCGCAATGATCAGACCCTTTGGCAACGCAAGCTCAGCTGCAGTTTTATACAGGCGAATCGAGATTTCGCGCACTTCGGCGGCCAATTTCGGACCAATGATTTCGCTCATCCGGGCAACGTCGATGTTCTCGTCGTGATCGCCCATTTCCGCTTTTGTCGCAGGCGTGAATATTGGCTCTGGCAACTTGCTCGCGTTTTTCAGACCGGGCGGCAGCACCACGCCGCACACAGATTGACTTTGCTGGTATTCCTTCCAGCCACTGCCGGCAAGGTAGCCGCGCACCACCGCCTCGACCGGCAAGGGGCGCAGTCGCTTGACCAGCATGGATCGCCCTCGCACCTGGTTGCGCTCTTCACTCGTCACCACACTCAGCGGATCATCGCCCGTCAGATGGTTGGGCACGATGTGGTCCAGTTGCGCGAACCAGAATAGCGCCATCTCGGTGAGCAACTTGCCCTTGCCAGGGATCGGCTCACGCATGACGACGTCGAAGGCACTCAGCCGATCGGTGGCGACCATCAGCAAGCGGTCGTCGCCGACCGCATAGTTGTCGCGCACCTTGCCGCTCGCCAGCAGCGGCAACGACTTGATGGAGGTGGTGAAGAGAGCGGCCGTCATGTCAGCTGCCTCTTCACACCACCGTCTGCGCCAGTTCTCCGCTGGTATAGCGCTGCGCGATCTGCAGCAGCGTCTGCACCTTGATCTTGCCGGCCTGACCTTCGCAGCCAAACTCCAGGTAACGCTGCTTGCAGATGCTCTTCGCCGCTTCACGTGCCGGCTTCAAATAGTCGCGCGGGTCGAACTTGTCGGGGTTCTGGACCAGGTATTTGCGCACCGCCGCCGTCATCGCGAGGCGCACGTCGGTGTCGATGTTGATCTTGCGCACACCGTGCTTGATGGCCTCCTGAATCTCTTCCACCGGCACGCCGTAGGTCTCCTTCATGTTGCCGCCGAATTCGCGGATCACGGCCAGCAGGTCCTGCGGTACGCTGCTCGAACCGTGCATGACGAGGTGCGTGTTCGGAATGCGTTGGTGGATCTCCTTGATGCGGCCGATGGCCAGGATGTCGCCGGTCGGCTTGCGGGTGAATTTGTAGGCGCCGTGGCTGGTGCCGATGGCGATCGCCAACGCGTCGAGCTGGGTGCGCTTGACGAACTCGGCCGCCTCTTCAGGGTCGGTCAGCAACTGGTCCATGGTCATCGTGGCTTCGGTGCCATGGCCGTCTTCCTTGTCGCCCTTCATCGTCTCGAGCGAGCCGAGGCAGCCCAGTTCGCCTTCGACCGTGACGCCAAGCTTGTGCGCCATGTCTACCACCTTGCGCGTCACCTCGACGTTGTATTCGAAGCTCGCGATCGACTTGCCGTCGGCCTGCAGCGAGCCGTCCATCATCACCGAGCTGAAGCCCAGCGCGATGGCGCCGCTGCACACGTCCGGGCTCTGCCCGTGGTCCTGGTGCATCACCAGCGGAATGTGCGGCCACGACTCGACCGCCGCCTGGATCAGGTGCTTGATAAAGGGCTCGCCCGCGTACTTGCGCGCGCCCGCACTGGCCTGCAGGATCACCGGCGCGCCGACCTCGTCAGCCGCTGTCATCACCGCTTGCACCTGCTCCAGGTTGTTGACGTTGAAGGCGGGGATGCCATAGCCGTTTTCGGCGGCATGGTCCAGCAATTGGCGCATTGAAACGAGAGGCATGGTGGTCTCCAGAAAGGGTGGATGAAGTGCGGGGTAGAACGAACTCAGGCGCAGTCGGGCAGGCACCGCAGAACCCCGTCGCAGGCCCGGGAATTGTAGTGACCGAGCCGCCTCATGCGACCCGCCAACTCAACCGATACGCTCGGCCCGGTAACCCTCGGCGCCCATCGCCGCAAGGATCTGCTCGATGTGCGCAACGCCGCGCGTCTGCACCACCACCTCGATCTGCGCCCGCTCCACCGACAGCGTCGTGAAAGCCCGCTGATGCTGCACCTCGTCGATGTTCGCGCCGAGTTTGCCGAGCAAGGTGGCCACATCGGCCAGCGCACCGGGCACATCGCGCACGTCGAAACGCAGGCGGGCGAGGCGGCCCGACTTGACCATGCCGCGCTCGATGATCTCGGCCAGCACCAGCGGTTCGATGTTGCCGCCGCAAAGGATCAACCCGACCTTGCGGCCCTTGAAGCGCTCAGCGTGTTTCAGCAGTGCGGCCAGACCGACGGCGCCTGCGCCCTCGACCACCGTCTTCTCGATCTCGAGCAGCATCAGGATCGCCTGCTCGATGTCGTCTTCGCTGACCAGCAGCACGTCGTCGACCCGGTCGAGCACCAGCGGCAAGGTCAACGCGCCCAGCGACTTGACGGCAATGCCGTCGGCGATGGTGGCCTGCGCGCTCTCGCGCAACGCGCCGTGGCGGGCGTTCCAGGCGGCGGGGAAGCGCTCGGTCTGCACGCCGATGACCTCGATGCCGGGCCGCAGCGCGCGCGCCGCCGTGGCCACGCCCGAGATCAGGCCGCCACCACCAATCGCCACCACCAGCGTGTCGATCGTCGGCTGCTGCACCAGCATCTCCAGGCCGATCGTGCCCTGCCCGGCCATCACCGCCAGGTCGTCATAAGGATGCACCAGGGTCAGGCAGCGTTCATTTGCCAACTGCACGCCGAATGCCCGCGCGTCGTCGAAGGTGTCACCTTCGAGCACCACCACCGCGCCGAAGCCGCGCGTGCGCTCCACCTTCACGGCCGGGGCGAAGCGCGGCATCACGATCGTGGCCGGGATGCCCATGCGCTGCGCGTGATACGCCACGCCCTGCGCGTGGTTGCCGGCCGACACCGCCAGCACGCCGGCCGCGCGCTCTGCGGCGTTGAGCTGCGCCATCCGGTTCAGCGCACCGCGCTCCTTGAACGACGCGGTGAACTGCAGGTTCTCGAACTTCAGGAACACCTCGCAGCCGGTCAACGCCGACAAGGTGCGTGACGGCATGCACGGCGTGTCGACGATCTCGCCGCGCAGCCGCTCGGCCGCAGCGCGGATGGCGTCGATGGTCAGGCCAGGCGTCATGGTCGTGCAATCTCAGTGAGCGCGTCAGCCCGCGCCTCAACCCACGCGGCAGACCTTCAGCATGTTCGTCCCGCCCGGGTGGCCCATCGGCTCGCCGCAGGTGATGGCGTAGGTGTCGCCCGGGTGGAGCATGCCGTTCTCGACCAGCAAGGCCTCGGCCTTCGCGAGCGCCTCGTCACGGTCCGTGAAGTTGGGCATCAGCATCGGCGTGACGTTGCGGTACAAGGTCATGCGGCGCTGGCTGCGCACCTGCGAGGTCAGGCCGTAGATCGGCACATGGATCTTGTGCCGGCTCATCCACAGCGCGGTCGAGCCCGACTCGGTGAGCGCCAATATCGCCTTGCAGCCGAGGTGGTAGGCAGTGAACAAGGCGCCCATGGCGATCGACTGGTCGATGCGCGCGAACTGCTTGTTCGTGAAGCCGGCATCGAGTGAAATCTCTTCGGCGTTCTCGGCCTCGACGCAGATGCTGGCCATCATCTCGATCGTCTCGACCGGGTACCTGCCGGCTGCCGTCTCGGCGCTCAGCATCACCGCGTCGGTACCATCGAGCACCGCGTTCGCCACGTCGCTGACCTCGGCCCTCGTGGGCACCGGGTTGACGATCATCGACTCCATCATCTGGGTGGCGGTGATGACCACGCGGTCCATCTCGCGCGCCATCTTGATCATGCGTTTTTGCAGCGCCGGTACGGTGGCCGTGCCGACCTCGACCGCCAGGTCGCCGCGCGCTACCATGATGCCGTCGCTCGCCTTCAGGATCTGATCGAGCACCGGGATCGCCTCGCTGCGCTCGATCTTCGCAATCATCTGCGGCTTGTGGCGCCACGGCGCACCGGCCACGTTGGCAAGCTGGCGCGCCATTTCCATATCGGTGGCGGTCTTCGGAAAGCTCACCGCCAGGTACTCGCACTGGAAGCTCATCGCGGTCTTGATGTCGTCCATGTCCTTGGCGGTCAGCGCCGGTGCGGTCAGGCCGCCACCGGCCTTGTTGATGCCCTTGTTGTTCGACAACTCACCGCCCACGACCACCGTGGTGTGCACCTCTTCGCCGCGCACCGCGTCGACGACGAGCTTGAGCAGCCCGTCGTTGAGCAGCAGGATGTCGCCGGCCTTCACGTCGCGCGGCAGTTCCTTGTAGTCCAGGCCGACGCGCTCGTTGCTGCCGAGTTCGGTGGTCGCGCCGTCGAGGATGAAGCGCTGCCCCACCTCGAGCATCGTCTTGTCGCCCTCGAACTTGCCGACCCGGATCTTCGGGCCTTGCAGGTCGGCCATGATCGCGACCTCTTTTCCGCAGCGTTTCGCGATTTCGCGCACCAGGGTCGCACGGTCGATGTGGTCCTGCGCCTGGCCGTGCGAGAAGTTCATGCGCACCACGTCGACCCCGGCGCGGATCATGCGTTCCAGCACCTCCGGCGAGCTCGAAGCGGGGCCGAGAGTGGCGACGATCTTGGTGGCGCGCGGCATGCAGGTCTCCGTTTAGTTGTGCGCCCGATTATCGAAGCGCGCGGCATGGCCGAACCGGACCGGCAGAATGAATCTTATGCCCGCACGCTGGTCAGTCAGCGGCACGCCTTTCCAGAATCTCCAGCGCCGGCAAGGTCTTGCCTTCCAGCATTTCGAGAAACGCGCCACCGCCGGTCGAGATATAGCCCACGTCCTTTCCGATGTCGTACTTGGCGATCGCCGCCAGCGTGTCGCCACCACCGGCGATGCTGAAGGCGCTCGACGCTGCGATGGCCCGTGCGATCGTCTCGGTGCCGTGCGCAAAGGCGTCGAACTCGAACACGCCGACCGGCCCGTTCCAGACGATCGTGCCCGCCGCGAGAAGTTGATCGGCAAGCCGCTTCGCGGTCTGCGGGCCGATGTCGAGGATCAGGTCGTCGGCGGCGACGTCGGCCACCGCCTTCACCGTGGCCACGGCATCGGCCTTGAATGCCTTGGCGGTCACCACGTCGGTGGGGATCGGCACGGCGGCGCCGCGGGCGCGCATCGCCTCGATCACCGCCTTCGCTTCGCCCACGAGGCCGGCTTCGACCAGACTGTTGCCGATCGGCAGCCCGGCGGCCAGCAGGAACGTATTGGCGATGCCGCCACCGACGATCAACTGGTCCACGTTGGCCGCCAGGCTTTGCAGGATGCTGAGCTTGGTCGACACCTTGCTGCCCGCCACGATCGCCACCAGCGGACGCTTCGGGTTCGCCAGCGCCTTCGTGATCGCGTCGATCTCGGCGGCCAGCAGTGGGCCGGCGCAGGCGATCGCCGCGTACTGCGCGATGCCGTAGGTCGAGGCTTCGGCGCGGTGCGCCGTGCCGAAGGCATCGTGCACAAAAATGTCGCAGAGCGCGGCCAGCTTGCGGGCGAGCGCCGCGTCGTTCTTCTTCTCGCCCCTGTTGACGCGGCAGTTCTCGAGCAGCACAAAGTGGCCCGCAGTCACGTTCACGCCATCGACCCAGTTCGCAATCAACGGCACGTCGAACCCCAGCAACTCGCTCATGCGCTGCGCCACCGGCGCAAGCGAGTCGGCGGGCTTGAATTCGCCCTCGGTAGGTCGGCCCAGGTGCGAGGTGACCATGACCGCTGCACCCGCCTTCAGCGCCATCTGGATGCATGGCATCGAGGCGCGGATGCGCGTGTCTTCGGTGATCTGGCCCGACTCTTCGAGCGGTACGTTCAGGTCGGCACGGATGAACACGCGCCGGCCGGCGACACGCCCTTGGGCGATCAGGTCTTCGAAGCGCAAGATGTTCATGACGGTCTCAACGGGGTGTCGTGCAAGCCGTGGATTCTAGGCAGGCACAGACCGCGTCACGCCGACATGCGGCGCGGTACGGCCCGTCGGGCGGCGATCAGGAATCGTGCGCTTTGGCGCTGCGGCCGCCGGACTTGCCCGGCTTGGCGCGCGAGCCGCTGCGGGCCGCCGCGTTCTCGGCCGCTGCGGGTGCTGCCGACGCGCTGTCGGTCTCGGCTGCATCGCCCGCATCACAACAGCAGATGATATCTCATTGTCACCTATGATATAATTCCGCTCCTGATCGTTTAATTCAATCTTACTGAAGGCTATAATCCCGGAGGTTTTCCGATCCAGTTCGAATTCAAAATTGCCCACAATAAAAGGAACAGGTAGTTCAGGGAAAATTTCAAATAAACCCAGGCAGGAAAAAGGACTTATTGTTAACCCAATCACCGAAAACTTCAGGTCTGAAAGTTTAGCCAGAATATCATCGACGAATTCCTTTCTGGCGAATGAGATATACTTTTTTTGAGATATCCCGTCGAACTGTTCGGATACAAAGTCATCCTCGTTTGCATTTGGGATGGCCAATTGAATTGCCGGTTTGGAAGAATCGAATTCTATCTGCCTGTGCAAAATTCCTTTTCCATCAATTGAAAGGTAAACAGGATATTTCACAGGAATAATTTCCGGTAGTTTTTCGAATTCACATTGAATCTCAACCTGTTGTTCTATCTCAATCTTTCCCTTTTTCTTAACCAGGATCACATACGAAAATACCGGTGTGTTTCCGCCGTTGACATAACAATGCAGTCCGGTTGCCCTGTTGCTTTTAAAGATTTCGATATTTTTAAGATAATTCAGCATCTTCAGCTTATTCTACTATTGAAGGCTTGATAAAAATATTCAGCCTGGCATTTGATTGGTTTTTATTTCTGCTGCTGAACAACCATTTTATTAACGGAATCCTAGATAAAAACGGGACTCCGGAACCTGTGTCGGAATTGCGTTTTTCTTCCAATCCACCAAGAAGTATCATCTCCTGATTCTTCACGCGGATTAGTGATTTAAAAGTACGGGCAACTTTTCCGGGTGGTGCAAACTGGGAAATTCTTGAAGTGAAATCTTCCTGTGTGACCTCAATTTCAAGAGTTATCTGATCATCCCCTGAAACTACAGGCCTTATCTTAACTTTTAGTTCGGCCTTAACATCTTTATATGTGGTGATCATCTGCGATTGGGAAGTGAATGATCCGTAAATGTTGTTTTGCTCTTCTTTATAATACTCTGTGTTTCCAATACTCATTGAAGCCGAGTGACCATTCAAAGTTGACAATTTTGGAGTGGATCTGATATTTATTATGCCATTTGCCTCTAAAGCCTTCAGGTTCACATAAAAGTTCGGCGTCACATTTCCAATTTTAACGGTACCGAAACCATTGAAACTGTTTATCAGGTTATTAATTGATTGTGAGCTGATATTAATATCAATACCCGGAAAAACAGTGCTGTTGGTTTCAGGTGGGGTTCCAATGCCAGCTTCAATTCCCGTAGTGAGTGTTTTGTTAGTTTTTGCATCAATAATCATCACTTCGATCAGTATGTTAGGAACTACTTTATCTACTGCGCGAATGAATGACTCAAGTGAATTGATTCGTTCAGGCAAACCACTTACCAGTAATGAGTTAAGCTCAGGAAATTCCTTCAATTCAAGTTCCTTCTTAAATTCAGTAGGAATTATCGTCAGAAGGGTATCGATAGTTCTGTTCTGCAGCTGTATAATCTTGAATTCCTTAAGATCATGGCTCTTATTG
>JANXZA010000141.1 GCA_025355745.1 Rhizobacter sp.
CTCGTGGTTTTCCCGCGCCAGCGAATTTGACGTGCGATTTCTCACATCAAAAAACAAATCCACAGGGTTGCACCTGAGTTTGTCAGTTTGGCTTCAGTTCCGCGTCAGACCACGGTCAGAGCCCGGCCCGAAGATGCCTGCAGTCACCACCGTGGGTGGTGTTCCTCTTCAGGATCATCAGGAGACAGGCACATGGCAACCAACACTGCGGCGCGGCTGGCACCGTCCAGCAAAAGGCCGATGACGGCGGAAGAAAAGAAGGTCATCTTCGCTTCCAGCCTCGGCACCGTTTTCGAGTGGTACGACTTCTATCTTTACGGCACCTTGGCCGCCATCATCGGCAAGCAGTTCTTCTCGAACCTCGACCCGGCCTCGCAAACCATCTTCGCGTTGCTGGCGTTCGCTGCCGGCTTCATCGTGCGGCCTTTCGGCGCGATCTTCTTCGGCCGCCTGGGCGACATGATCGGGCGCAAGTACACCTTCCTGGTCACCATCCTGATCATGGGCCTGTCGACCTTCATCGTCGGCGTGCTGCCCAACTACGCCGCCATCGGCGTGGCCGCGCCGGTCATCCTGATCGGCCTGCGCATGCTGCAGGGCCTGGCCCTGGGCGGCGAGTACGGCGGCGCAGCCACCTATGTGGCCGAGCACGCGCCGCACGGCAAGCGCGGTGCCTTCACGGCCTGGATCCAGACCACCGCCACGCTCGGCCTGGCCCTGTCGCTGGTCGTGATCCTGGGCACCCGCACCGCCCTCGGCGAAGAGGCCTTTGCCGACTGGGGCTGGCGCATTCCGTTCCTCGGCTCGCTGATCCTGCTGGCCATCAGCGTGTGGATTCGCCTGAGCATGAACGAGTCGCCCGCCTTCAAGAAGATGAAGGAAGAAGGCAAGACCTCGAAGGCGCCGCTGACCGAATCGTTCGGCGAGTGGAAGAACCTGAAGATCGTCATCCTGGCGCTGGTCGGTCTGACGATGGGCCAGGCGGTGGTCTGGTACACCGGCCAGTTCTACACCCAGTTCTTCCTGACCGGCTCGCTGAAGGTCGACCCGGCCACCACCAACATCCTGGTGTTTGCGTCGCTGCTGATCGGCACGCCGTTCTTCCTGGTGTTCGGCAGCCTGTCGGACAAGATCGGCCGCAAGCCCATCATCATGGCCGGCTGCCTGATCGCAGCGCTGGCCTACTTCCCGATCTTCAAGGCGCTGACCCAGGCCGCGAACCCGGAACTGGCGGCGGCTCAGGCCAGCTCCAAGGTGACGCTGGCGTCGGATCCGAACGAATGCTCGTTCCAGTTCAACCCGACCGGCGTCGCCAAGTTCACGAGCTCGTGCGACATCGCCAAACAGGTGCTGGCCGCCAACTCGGTGAGCTACGAGGACGTGGTTGGCACCGGTGCCGCGAAGGTCACGATCGGCGACAAGGTGATCGAGTCGTATGCATCGAAGGGCTTGCCCGCCGATGAGGCGAAGAAGAAGGACGGCGAATTCAAGAAGGCCGTGACGGGGGCCCTGAAGGAAGCCGGCTACCCGGCCAAAGCCAAGCCGATCGCGTTCATGAGCGGCCAGTGGTGGACCATCGTCGGCCTGCTGTCGATCATGGTGATCTTCGTGACCATGGTCTACGGCCCGATCGCGGCGATGCTGGTGGAAATGTTCCCGACCCGCATCCGCTACACCTCGATGAGCCTGCCGTACCACATCGGCAACGGCTGGTTCGGCGGCCTGCTGCCGGCCACCGCGATCGCCATCGTCGCGCAGACCGGCAACATGTACAACGGCCTGTGGTACCCGATCATCTTCGCCAGCATCACCTTCGTGATCGGCATGCTGTTCGTCAAGGAAACCAAGGACATCGACATCTACGCCAACGACTGACGCCAGCCGCGTCAGCGCCATTCGGCGCAAGTTGGCGCAAACGGGGCGTGCCGCAAGGTGCGCCCCGTTTGCGTTTCCGGGATCAGCCCGCGTGCAGCCAGAATCGCGGCATCGATCCTGCCGGGAGCGCGCGATGCAGCCAGTCATGAACCCCTCGGAAACGCCGGCCGAGACGGTGCCGTCATGGCACAACGCGGTCGCGCTCGACCGCCTCACGGCCAGCGGCCGCACGGTGGTGCGCGCGGGCGGCAAGCAGCTTGCGATCTTCCTGCACGAAGGCCGCGTCCACGCCTGCAACAACCGCTGCCCGCATGAGGGCTATCCGCTGGTCGAGGGCACGCTCGAAGGCGCCGCCGATGGCGCGTGCGTACTGACCTGTCAGTGGCACAACTGGAAGTTCGACCTCGCCAGCGGCGCGAACCGCTATGGCGGTGATGCGCTGCGCATCTACCCGGTGAAGATCGATGCTGGCGCGGTGTGGGTCGATGTGCGCGACCCGCCGCCGAGCGAACGCGCCGCCCATGCACTGACCATGCTCGACGCCGCGATGGCCGACTTCGACGTGCCGCGCATCGCCCGCGAACTGGCGCGCCTGGACAAGGCCGGCGCAGCCCCCGAGGCCGCGCTGGTGCATGCGGTGGCACGCAGCCACACGCGGCTGCGCTACGGCATGACGCACGCCTGGGCTGCCGCCGAGGTCTGGATGCGATTGCGCGACACGCTGACCGACCAGACGCAGCGTCTGGCTTGCGCCACCGAGGTGTTTGCGCACCTTGCCTTCGACACCTTGCGCGAGCCGGCCTTCCCGTTCAATGCCGAGTGCCGGCCGTGGAACGAAGCCGCGTTCGAGGTCGCGGTCGAAGCGCAGGATGAAGCCCAGGCTGCGGCCTTGCTGAACGACGCCGCCCGGCGCGGCCTGTCGTTCACCGAACTGGAGCCGGCGCTGAGCCGGGCTGCACTCGCGCACTTCAGCGACTTCGGCCATTCGCTGCTCTACCTGATGCACCTGCGCGGCCTGGTGGGCCGGCTCGGCGCGCAAGCGCAGGCGCCGCTGCTGCTCGGCTGGTTGCGCTCATTGATATTCGCAACCCGCGAAGACCTGCTGCCCGACTTCCGCGCCTATGCGCCGGCGCTGGCGGCGTGGCCAGTCGCTGCGTCGGACCTTGCCGCTGCGCCCGCCGAGACCGGCGCGCCTGCGGCCGATGTGAACCTGGCCCACTTCGAGGCCCGCAGCGTGCGCGAGACGCTGGCCGCGGTCGTCGCGGTCGCCGCCACCACGGCGCCGCTGCACATTCATCACGCCTTGATGCGAGCCGCCGCTGTGCACCTGATTCGCTTCGACGAACGCGTCGACCAGCGCGCCGACAACCCGGTGGCCGACAACGTCAACTGGCTGGATTTCACCCACGCCATCACCTTCGGTCATGCGGTGCGCCTGCAATGCGAGCGCGTGCCCGCGCTGTGGCCGCAAGGCCTGCTGCAGCTCGCGATGTTCGTCGGCCGCAACAGCGGCTACCTCGACCCCGCTGTCTCCAGCAATGCCGCGTTGCAGCGCTGGGCCGTGCCCGACGGGCCGGCCTTCGACGCGCGCTGCATCGCGACCGTGCTCGACCATGGTCTGGCGCTGCACATCCTGCCGGCGCATCTGCTGAAGACCTGGGCGGCGGTGCGCGATGAAGTCGCGCTCGGCGTTCCCGATGCCACCGCCCAGGCCTTGCGCGCCGCCGTCAACCGGCTCTTCACGACCCGCCTCAAGCAGCGCCACGTGCTGCGCGTGGCGCACCAGGCGCTGGGCTTCGTCGCAAAGGAAGATTGAGCGGGAGACAACGCAAAAAACAATTCATTCACCGCAGAGGAACGGAGTGAACGGAGTTGTCGCAGAGTAAGAAGTCTGTATTTACTCTGCGCAACTCGGCCAACTCCGTTCCTCTGCGGTGAAGTATCGAAACGTCCCGCCGCTCAATTCTGCAGTTAGCCTCACAGATCAGCCCCCGAACAGGCCCTTGTGCTGTTCGCGCAGCAGGTTCTTCTGCACCTTGCCCATCGCGTTGCGCGGCAGGTCGGTGACGATGAAGAGCTGCTTCGGCACCTTGAAATTGGCGATCTGCGCCTTCAGCGCGGCGATCAGCGCGCCGGCTTGCGGGGCCGCTCCGGGGCGGGCCACCAGCACCGCCACCACGGCCTCGCCGAAGTCGGCATGCGGCACGCCGATCACGGCCGATTCGAGCACGCCAGGCAGTTCGTTAAGCACGCTTTCCACCTCGGCCGGGTAGACGTTGTAGCCGCCGCTGATGATCAGGTCCTTGCTGCGCCCGACGATGGTCACGACGCCGGCGGCGTCGATGCGGCCGACATCGCCGGTCTTGAACCAGCCGTCGGCAGTGAATTCTTCGCGGGTCTTTTCCGGCATGCGCCAGTAGCCCTTGAACACGTTCGGGCCGCGCACTTCGATCGCGCCGATCTCGTCGGTAGCGCACAGCCCGCGGGCCTCACCGACCGCCCGCACGCCGACTCCCGCCAACGCTCGGCCGACCGTGCCGCCGCGCCGCTCGCCCTGCGTTGTGTCGTACGGGTTCGAGGTCAGCATCACGGTCTCGCTCATGCCGTAGCGTTCCAGGATGGTGTGGCCGCTGCGCTCGCGAAACGCGTCGAAGGTTTCGATCAGCAAGGGTGCGGAGCCGCTGATGAACAGGCGCATGTGGCGGCAGGCTTCACGGTTCAGTGCAGGCTCGGCAAGCAGCCGCACGTACAGGGTGGGCACGCCCATGAACACGGTGGCCTCGGGCATGCGCGCGATCACGGCCTGCGGGTCGAATTTGCTGAACCAGATCATCTTGCTGCCGTTCAGCAGTGCGCCGTGCGAGGCCACGAACAGGCCGTGCACATGGAAGATCGGCAGGGCGTGGATCAGCACATCGCCGCCCTGTTCCGGCGTGCGCCAGCCCCAGCACTCCTTCAGCACGCGGGCGTTGCTCAGCAGGTTCGCGTGGGTCAGCATCGCGCCCTTGCTGCGCCCGGTCGTGCCGCTGGTGTAGAGGATGGCGGCCAGGTCGCCGGCTTCGCGATCGGCCGCCGCGTGCTGGTCGCTGTGCACGGCGGCGCGTTGCAGCAGGCTGCCGCTGCGGTCGTCGTTCAGCGTGAACACATGGGCGGTGCCGGCGCTGAACGCGAGCTTGCTGACCCAGCCGAAGCTGCGTCCGGCGCAGACGACCACGGCCGGTTCGGCGTCGCCGATGAAGTAGGCCATCTCGGCGCTTTGGTAAGCGCTGTTGAGCGGCAGGTGAACAAGCCCGGCGCGCAGCACCGCCAGGTAGAGCATCAGCGCTTCGACGCTCTTTTCGGTCTGCACCGCAACCCGGCTGCCGGCCGGCAGGTCGAGCGATTCGAGCAGGTTCGCCAGCATCGCGGTGCCGCGTTCCAGGTCGCGCCAGGTGTAGTGCAGTGGTGGGCCGTCGGCGGTCTCGATGGCGACCTGGTCCAGGTCGGCGGGGAAGGCGGCGCGCAAGGCGCTGAAGAGGTTGTCTGACATGGGCGGTGGCGGCTCGTGGGCAGGACGGTGGCAAGCGCGGGAACGTTCGCGATGGGCTGGATGAGTCGAACGGTGGCTTGCGTTTGAGTGCGCTTCAATGCGCGTCAAAGCGCGGTGGGCGCTTTTCGATGAAGGCGGTGATGCCTTCCAGGTGCTCGGCACTGTCGGCATACGCAAAGTGCGCATGGCGTTCGCTGGCCGTCGGGCCCGAGGCCGCGAGTTGCCGCAAGCTGCGCTTGTTGATGCGAGCCGCCTGCGGCGACAGCGCGGCCATTGCGGTGGCGCGTTGCAGCGCCAGCGCGGCGAGCTGGTCGTCGGCCACCACGGCATGCACAAGGCCGAGTTGCCAGGCGCGCTGCGCATCGAGCAGGCGCGCTTCGAGCAGCATCTCGCGCAGCGCCGGGCCGCTCGCGACGCGCGCCAGCAGCGCCAGTTCGCCCGGCGCCATCGGAAAGCCGAGCCGCGCAATCGGCGCGCCGAAGCGGCTCGATTCGGCGCAGACGCGGATGTCGCAGCAGGCCGCAATCTCGAAGCCGCCGCCGATGCAGGCACCGTCGATCTGCGCCAGCAGCGGGATGTCGCAGGCCAGCATCGCGTCCAGCGCGGGGGCCACCGTGTGCTCGTGAAAGTCGCGCAGCCGGGCCTCGTCGAAGCGAAAGCGTGCGAACTCGTGGATGTCGCCGCCGGAGGCGAAGTGCCCGCCCGCGCCGCGCACGATCACCACCCGCGGCGCGGTCTGCGCCGGCTCGGCTTGCAGGCGCTCGAACAGCGCGCGCAGTTCGCGCCACATCGCGAGGTCGATGGCGTTGCGCTTGCCGGGGTTGGCGAGCACCACATGGGCGATGGCGTCGCGTGTATCGCGCTGGCAGGTGATCGAGCCGGTCATGCCGGCATTGTGGCGCCGCAGCGTTGCATCGCCGGGGGCTTGCCGGCTGAACGGTGTCTGGCTGCCTGAACCGGCAGCGGGATTAAAAAAGGGCGGCTCGCGCCGCCCTCGAATCTACCCCCAGTGACCGATCAGCGCTTCGGCGAGCGGCGACGTGCGACGAAGCCCACGCCCAGCAGGCCGGCGGCCATCAAGGCATAGGTCGAAGGTTCCGGCACCGCTGGCGTGGCGAACACGAGGTCTTGCTTGCTCGGGCTTTCGAGCACCGACACATTGAAGCTGCTGACGGCCGGCAGGGTGGCGAGCCAGCTCGTGGCCAGCGCGGCCACGGCGGCCGTGCTGGTGAACTGTGCCGTGCCGGCGCTCAGGCTGTAGGTGCCACTGGTCTCGTACGAGATTTCCCAGACGGCGAGCTGGAACGCCGCTTCAGAGGTTGCATTGGTGACCAGGTTGTGGAAGGAATAGAGCTTGCCGATGGCGGCGTTCGCGGCGGCGTGCGGCGCCGTGTAGTGCGCGGCGCCGGTGACCAGCGAGTAGTCGCTGCTGCTGCCCACGAACTGGTACAGGTCGGCGCAATAGGTCTCGAAGCTGGTCGCGCCACCGTCGAGCGAGGTCCTGAAGCCGCCGGCGTTGGTGCTGCCGCTGGTCGCCACGTTCGGTGCGGTCACCGCGAAGGTGACGGCGACGCTGCCGTTGAACGAGCCGAGGTCGGTGACAGTGATCGCCGCGTTGGCTTGCACCGCGCCAAAGGCGAGGCAGGCAATGGCGACGGGTTGAATCAGGAAACGTGACATGAATACTCCCAGGGTGGTGGTTAGGTGCGCAACGGCGGGTCAAATCCGCCGGTAAGCAAAGGTAAGGGAACCCCGGCTGATGGCCTACCCCGCGCCTGCGGGGGGTGGTGTTGTGGCTTGGTTGAGCGGCTGTGATTTGCATCACGAACGGCCCGCGCCGGCCCCGCATTCGCGGGGGTCCCGGGCCGGGCATGACAAGGTTGGCCAGCGCAAGGCACTGATGGGCGGTGACCATAATCCATGCCATGTCGATGACCTTGCGGACCCGAATGCCCTACCTGCGCGGCCGTTCTTTTTGGCATCTGTGGCTTGGGGGAATGACTCTTTGCGCCGGGTTGACCGCTGCCGTGCCGGCGGCCGCTCAGGGTACGGCGCCACCGGCGGTGCCAGGTGCCGTGCTGCCGGCCCCGGCCGCACCCGCACCCGCCGCCTCCGGGGTCGAGCTGAAGCGCGTCGAGATCACAGCGACGCGGCCGACCGACGTGCAGGAACGCCGCGCCTCGACCGCCGCCAAGATCGTCATCGGCCGCGACGAGATCGACCGCTTCGGCGACGCCACCGTCGGCGACCTGCTGAAGCGCTTGCCGGGCGTGACGATGCAGGGCCGGCCGGGGCGTGGCGGCAACATCCGGATGCGCGGCCTGGGCAATGGCTACACCCAGATCCTGCTCGACGGCCAGCGCGTGCCGCCCGGCTTCTCGCTCGACTCGCTCACGCCCGAGCAGATCGAGCGGATCGAGATCCTGCGCGCGCCGACCGCCGAGACCGGCGCGCGCGCGATCGCCGGCACCATCAACATCATCACCCGCGACGGCTTCAAGAAGCACATCAACGATGTACGCTTGACGGCGGGGTTAGAAAACGACCGCCTCCAGCCCAACCTCTCTTGGACGCGCAACGAGGCCGTGGGCGCGTTCACCTACAACTACTCGCTGTCGGCGTTCACGCAAGACCGGCAAAGCGGCAGCAGCACGGCCACCGCCGATGAACGCCTGAGCGACGGCGTGGTCACGCTGGCCCAGCGCGACGACGGTGCGGTGCGCGAAAAGCGCCACGGCCTGCACGCCACCGGCCGGCTGCAATGGCGCGGCGGCGAGCAGGACGCGCACACCATCACCTTGATGCCACTGCTGATCCACAGCAGCGGCACCTCGCAACGCACCGGCACCTTGACGCAGACCGTGGGAGCGTTGCCGGTGCCCTACGACCGCAGCGCGACCGACGGCGACGGCAGCTTCACCTTGCTGCGCGTCAACGGCCAGTGGAATCACCGGCTCGAGGGCGACGCGGGCCGGCTCGAATGGAAGTTCGGCCTCGGCCTGGGCCGCAGCGTGAGCAGCAGCCTGCGCACCGAGACCACCCAAGGCAGCCTGTCGCGAACCCTCGACGACCGTGGCGACAGCACCGACCGCAACCTGCTGCTGGCGGGCAAGTTCATCAAGCTGCTGTCCGGCGAGCACAGCCTGGTGGCAGGTGCCGAGGCCGAGGCGAACCGCCGCATTGAGCAGCGCGACCAGCTCCAGCGCACGGCGCAGAACGGCGTGCTCGGCCCACCGGTGGCGGTGGCCGATTTCGGCGACAGCGTGAGTGCGTCGTCAACCCGTTTTGCCGCTTTCGCGCAGGACGAATGGAGCCTCACGCCGCAGTGGGCCGCGCATGCCGGGCTGCGCTGGGAGGGCATCGCCACGCGCGGCAGCGGCGAGTTGGTGAACGGCGTGGCGGCGGCGGCGCCCAGCAACCGCAGCGGTGTCTGGACGCCGCTGCTGCACGCGGTCTGGAAGCCCGAACCGCAGGGCTCCGATCAGGTCAGGTTCAGCCTGACGCGCAGCTACCGCTCGCCGACGCTGCAAAACCTGATCGCCCGCCTCAGCGTCGACCCGCGCGGCATGAACTCGCCGACCCGGCCCGACCGCGCCGGCAACCCGAACCTGAAGCCCGAACTCGCGACTGGCATCGACATCGCGATCGAACGCTTCCTGCCCACCGGCGGCCTGCTCAGTGCGAACTTTTTCCACCGCCAGATCAGCAACTACCTGCGCAGCCAGACGGCGCTCGAAACCGTCGCGGGGGCGCCCGGCGTGGAGCGCTACGTGTCGCGCCCGCAGAACGTCGGCGATGCGTTGACGCAAGGCATCGAACTCGAGGCCAAGTTCCGCCTCAGCGACTGGCTGGCCGACGCGCCGAAGGTCGATGTGCGCGCCAACGCCAGCCTGTTCCGCTCGCGCGTGAACGGCGTTCCCGGCCCCGACAACCGGCTCGACCAGCAGCCCGACGCCACCGCGAACCTGGGCGCCGACTACCGCTTCACGTCGGTGCCGCTCACGCTCGGCGGCAACCTGAACTGGAACCCCGCCTACGACACCCGCCTGAGCGATGTGCAGACCGCCTACCAGGGCCGCAAGCTGGGCTTCGATGCATGGGGCTTATGGGTCTTCAACCCGGCGCTGCAACTGCGTTTGACGCTCAGCAACATCGGCCCGCGCGACTACCTCACCGGCGGCAGCGTGACCGACACCGTGGGCGGATTTCGGGAGACGTCGCTGACCACCGCGCCGACCTACCTGAACGCGCAGCTTCGGCTCGAAATCAAGCTCTGAGGCTGCGCCGATGCGGGCCGCACAGGCGCCGAATCAGGGTCGGCCCGTCACAAGTGTGGTGCAATCTGCTGCGCCGCTTGCATCGAGATTGCGCCGAGCATTGCCCTGGAGACTGCTTCATACCCAGACCCGTTTCCGCCCCGCTTCCGAGCCACGGGCCTATGGCGAGATCCGCATCGCCCACGTCTACAGCGAGTCGGGCCCGCTGGAAGCCTATGGCAGCAGAGCCAGACCGGCTTCATGATGGGCCTGGACTGTGCGACCCAGGGCACGATGACGGTGGCCGGCAAGAAGCTGGTCGTAATCGAGAAGGACGACCAGGGCAAGCCCGACATCGGCAAGAGCCTGCTGGCCGCCGCCTCTCGCCCGACCGCTGGCTGCTCTGGCTCGGCATCCTGTTCGTGTTGTCGGTCCATCACTTTCCGAGCGGCGTGATCGGTCGGTCGCGAGCAAGTCGCTCGCGCCGCTGAACGCGCTTTTTTGTTGCAAGACCCCAGGAGACGAACATGAAACTGAAACTGCACTCCATCGCCAGCGCGGTGAAACTCGTTGCCTTGGCGGGCGCGGCCGGCACATTCCTGAGCGGCTGCAGCGACGTCGATGCGCCCGTCAACACCTTGCCCGCCGGCATCACCCAGCAGAGCCTGACGAGCTACCCCGCTGCGGTCACCGGCGCCGGCGACACGGCGGCCACGCAAGACCTGCTGACGGCCGGCCTCGGCCGCACCGGCCTCGGCGCGGCCGCTGCGCCGGCCTACGCGAACCCGCTCGCGCCGACCGCGCTGGAGCTGCGTCGCAACGCCGTCTACGGCAACTACCGCGCCTTGCTGGACCCGAGCGTCAACGGCGGCTACGGCACGCTGTACGGACCGAACGTCGACATCTCCGGCGTGGCCACCAACGGCGAGGGCCTGATCCCAGGGCGCGAGAGCATCGCCACGCTCGACGACGGCAGCGGGCGCAAGCGCACCGTCATCGCGGTGCAGGTTCCGGACAGCTTCAACCCGGCCGCACCTTGCCTCGTGCTCGGCCCGTCTTCGGGGTCGCGCGGTGTCTACGGTGCGCTTGCGACGGCTGGCGAATGGGGCCTGAAGCATGGCTGCGCCGTGGCACTGACCGACGCCGGCAAAGGCGTCGGACTCTACGACCTTAGCGACGACACGGTGAATCGCATCGACGGCGTGCGCGCCACGCGCACCGATGCCGGCGCGTTGAACTTCTTCGCCGCCGGCATCACCGATGCGGCCCGTACTGCCTACAACGCGCTGTTCCCGAACCGGCTCGCGTTGAAGCAGGTTCATTCGCAGCTCAATCCGGAGAAGGACTGGGGCAACGACACGCTCGCCGCCGCAAGCTATGCGCTGTTCGTGCTGAACGATCGCTACGGCACACCCTCAGCACCCGTGCCTTTCACAACCGCGAACACGCTGGTGATCGCCGGCTCGGCGTCGAACGGCGGGGCGGCGGTGTTGCGTGCCGCCGAGCTCGACAGCAGCGGGCTGATCGACGGCGTGGTGGCGGCCGAGCCAGTGACCGAGATGCCCACCGCCACCGGCTACGGCATCCAGTTCGGCGGCGTGCCGGTGGTCGGGTTCGGCAAGACGCTGGCCGACTACGTTACCTACGGCAATCTGTATCAACCCTGCGCGGCGCTGGCCACCGGTGCCGCGATGACCGAGCTGACGACCTTCAACTTCATGCTCATCGCCGGCATGACGGCGCGCGCCACCGCGCGCTGCACCGGCCTGGCCGCGAAGGGCCTGGTCACGGGCGCCGATACGGCCGCCCGGTCGCTCGACGCCCTGAACAAGCTGCGCGCCTTCGGCTGGACGCCCGACAACGACCAGATGCACAACGCCCACTACGGCCTGGGCAACGCGCCCATTCTGTCGGCCATGTACCCGACCATGTACGGCCGCTTTTCGGTCACCGACAACGTCTGCAACGCCAGCTTCGCGCAGGTCGACGCCACCGGCGCGCCGGTGGCGGTGAGCGCATTGACGAAGGCGCAGAGCTTCGCCGTTGCCAACGGTACGGCCAACGGCACACCGGCCACGACGGTCTACAACGACTCGGTCGGCGGGGCCCGCTCGTGGCAGCTTGCCACCTCGACATCGACCGGCGCGCAGGACTTCGGCCTCGACAACGCGCTGTGTCAGCGCGCGCTCGTCACCGGTGTCGATGAGGCCGGCGCGGCGCTCACCGCAGTGGCCAGCTCGACCCGCCCGACGGCAGCGCAAAGCGCGGCGGTGCGCGCCGGCATTGCCGAGGTGCTCCTGAACGGCAACCTGCGCGCCAAGCCGACGCTGATCGTCGCCGGGCGCAGCGACGCGCTGGTGCCGGTGAACAACAACGCGCGCGCTTATGTGGCGCTGAACCGTGTGCTCGAAGGCAGCGCCAGCAAGGTCAACTACATCGAGGTGGCGAACGCCCAGCACTTCGATACCTTCATTCCGTTCGCCGGCTTCGACACCCGCTACGTGCCGCTGCACCTGTACTTCATCCGCGCGATGGACGCGATGTACGCGCACCTGAAAAGCGGCACGGCGTTGCCGCCGAGCCAGTTGGTGCGCACGACACCGCGCGGTGGCGTCCCCGGCGCGGCACCGGCCATCGCTGCGGCCAACGTGCCGCCGATCAGCGCGGCGCCGCTGGTGGCGGACCAGATCGGCTTTGCCGGCACGTCGGTCAATGTCCCTAACTGAGCCGTCGAGCGGTATGCCGCTTTCGCGCTACCTCGTTTGCGAGGGGCGCGAACTCCACTACACCGAGTGGGGCGCGCAGCATGCCGAAGTGGTGGTGGCGTGGCACGGCCTGGCGCGCACTGGTCGCGACATGGACGACATCGCCGCGCACCTCGCGCAGCGCTACCGCGTCATTTGCCCCGACACGATCGGCCGCGGCCTGAGCCAGTGGAGCCCGCAGCCCGAGCGCGAGTACTGCCTGGCGTTCTACGTCCGGCTCGCGACCGCGTTGCTCGATCGCTTGGGCATCGCGCACTGCCACTGGCTTGGCACCTCGATGGGCGGCGCCATTGGCATGGTCGCGGCGGCCACCACCCTGCGCGGCCGGGTGCGGCGGCTGGTGTTGAACGACAGCGGGCCCGAGACGGCAGCCGCCGCGATCGAGCGCATCCGCGGCTACGCCGGCAACCCGGCAACGTTCGCCACCGTGACCGAGCTGGAGGCGTACTTCCGCAGCGTCTACCAGCCCTATGGCGCGATGAGCGACGCGCAGTGGCGGCGCCTCACCGAGACCTCGACGCGGCGCCTGCCCGACGGCCGCGTCACGCCGCACTACGACCCGGCCATGGTGATGCAGTTCACTCACTACGCCGACGACTATCAGCGCTGGAACGAGTGGGACAGGCTGAGCCTGCCGGTGCTGTGCCTGCGCGGTGAACGCTCCGACCTGCTGCTGCCCGACACCGCCGAGCAGATGCGCCGCCGCGGCCCGCAGGCGGTGGTGGTCGAGATCAAAGGCTGCGGCCATGCGCCGGCGCTGAACACGCCCGAGCAGTTCGCGCTGATCGAAGGCTTTCTCGGCGCGGCCTGATTCATCTGGGGCAGGTCCGCTGGCCACGGTCGAAAACGGGCCGGCGGCGCATTGCCCCCGTCCCGCGCTCGGGGTGATCGCGTCCCTAGAATGTCCCGCTTCCTTCCTGAAAGGCGAGCCATGAGTTCCGGCCTGATCCGCATTCGCGGCGCGCGTCAACACAATCTGAAGAACCTCGACCTCGACATCCGCACCGGCGAGATGACGGTGGTCACCGGCCCGAGCGGCTCGGGCAAGTCGAGCCTGGTGTTCGACACGCTGTACGCCGAAGGCCAGCGCCGTTACGTCGAGACCTTCAGCGCCTACGCGCGCCAGTTCCTCGACCGCATGGACCGGCC
>JANXZA010000195.1 GCA_025355745.1 Rhizobacter sp.
AGAGTTTGCGCGCATTCCCGGCCACGGTTTCGTCTCCGGCAGCAGCTCGCATGCCGACCGGCTCGCGACGATCCGCGACACCTTCGAGCGGTACGGCACGATCATCGACACGCACACGGCCGACGGGCTGAAGGTGGCGCGCGAGCACCTTGCGAAAGGCATCCCGACCATCGTGCTGGAGACCGCGCTGCCGGCCAAGTTCGCGCAGACCATCGTCGAGGCCATCGGCCGTGAGCCGGATCGCCCAGCGGCGATGCGCGGCATCGAGCAGCTGCCGAAGCGCTTCGTCTCGATGGCGCCCGATGTGCAGGCCGTGAAGCGCTACATCACCGAGCACGCCTGAATGAAAGTTATCGGTTTCTGCGGCTACTCGGGCTCGGGCAAGACGACCCTGGTCGAGCAGCTCATCGTGCGCCTGAAGCGCGCGGGCTTGCGCGTCTCGGTCGTCAAGCATGCCCACCATGACTTCGACATCGACCACGCAGGCAAAGACTCGTGGCGGCATCGCCAGGCGGGTGCCGGCGAAGTGGTCATTGCCTCCAGCCGGCGCATGGCGAAGATGCGCGAGTTCGAGGCGGGCACGGCGCCGAACGTGCACGCGCTGATCGCCGAGCTGAACGATTGCGACTGGGTGCTGGTCGAAGGCTTCAAGCACGCTGAGCTGGCCAAGATCGAGGTCTGGCGCGCGTCTAACGGCAAACCTGCGCTGTACCTCGATGATCGCCATGTGGTTGCGATCTGTACCGACATCGCTGCCAATCTGCCGCAGCCGACGCAGTTGCCGGTGCTTGATCTGAACGACCCCGATTCGGTGGCCGCGTTTCTGTTGTGCAATTCGGAGTCGTATGAATACGTCCGCCCCCATGCTGCCGCATCCACCGTTGAACCCGCCGCCGACACGCCCGCCGATGCTCACGCTCGACGAAGCGCTCAGCCGCCTGCTCGGCGCGGTGCAGCCGCTGCCGTCGACTGACGCGGAATCGATCTCGACCTTCGACGCGCTCGGGCGCGTGCTGGCGTGCAGCGTGAGCTCGGCCATCGACGTGCCGCCGGCCGACAACACCTCGATGGACGGCTATGCGCTGCGCTGTGCCGATGTGATCGCCGCTGGCACCGTGCTGCCGGTGAGCCAGCGCGTTCCGGCCGGCGTGGTCGGTGCACCGCTGTTGCCCGGCTCGGCCGCGCGCGTCTTCACCGGCGCGCAGCTGCCGGCGGGCGCAGACGCCGTAGTGATGCAGGAACAGTGCGAGGCCATTGACGAAGGCGTGAAAGTCAACGCAGTGCCCGCACCGGGCCAGTGGATCCGCCGCTGCGGCGAAGACGTGCGCACCGGCGACGTTGTGCTGCCGGCCGGCACCCGCCTCACCCCGCAGGCGCTCGGCCTGGCCGCTTCGGTGGGGGCGGCGCAGCTCAGCGTGACACGCCGGCCGCGCGTGGCCTTGTTCTCGACCGGCGATGAACTCGTGATGCCCGGTGAGCCACTCACACCCGGCGCGATCTACAACTCGAACCGCTTCACCTTGCGCGCGCTGATTCAGGCGCTGGGCTGCGACTGCATCGATCTGGGCATCGTGCCCGATCAACTCGATGCGACGCGCGCGGCGCTGCGGCAGGCAGCGCTCGGTGCCGACCTGATCGTCACGTCGGGCGGCGTCTCGGTCGGCGAAGAAGACCACCTTCGGCCCGCCGTGCAGGCCGAGGGCCGGATCGAACTCTGGCAGGTCGCGATCAAACCCGGCAAGCCGTTCGCGTTCGGCGAGGTGCGCCGCGACGACGGATCGGCCGCCCACTTCGTCGGCCTGCCCGGCAACCCGGTGTCGAGCTTCGTCACCTTCTTGCTGCTGGTGCGGCCGCTGCTGCTGCGCCTGGACGGTGTGGCTAACGTCGAACCTCAGCGGACAAAATTACGCGCCGATTTCGACTGGCCGCGCGCCGACAAGCGGCGCGAGTTCATGCGCGTGCGGCGCAACCAGGCGGGCGGCCTCGACCTGTTCGCGAACCAGAGTTCGGGCGTGCTGACTTCGGCGGTGTGGGGCGACGGGCTGGTCGACAACCCGGCTGGGCAGGCCGTCCGGCGCGGCGACAGCGTCGACTTTCTGTCGTTTGTGGAACTGATGTCATGAAGCTCACGCTGCGCTATTTCGCGTCGATCCGCGAGGCCCTCGGCGCCACCGAAACGCTGGACGTGCCCGACGGCCTGACCGTGGCCGGCGTGCGCGACCTGCTGATCGCCAAGGGCGGCGCGCACGCTGCTGCGCTGGCGCGCCACCGGGCTCTGCGCACCGCGTTGAACCAGGTGCTGTGCGAAGAGGCGGCTCGCGTGCCCGATGGCGCCGAACTCGCGTTCTTCCCGCCCGTCACCGGAGGCTGACATGGCAGCGCCGCGCGTCTCGATCCAGACCGTTGACTTCGACCTCGGCGCCGAGGTCGCTGCACTGCGCGCCGACGATGCGGCGGTCGGCGCGGTGGCGGCCTTCGTCGGCACCGTGCGGGACCGGCATGGCGACAGCGGCGGCGTCCAATCGATGGAGCTCGAGCACTACCCCGGCATGACCGAGCGCGCCATCGAAGCGATGATCGATGCCGCCCTGCAGCGCTTCGGCATTCAGGCCGCGCGTGTCGTGCACCGCGTCGGCCTGCTGGCGCCGCTGGACCAGATCATGATGGTGGCCGTCACGTCCGCGCATCGCGGCAGCGCGTTCCAGGCCTGCGAGTTCCTGATGGACTACCTGAAGACGCAGGCGCCGTTCTGGAAGAAGGAGCTCACGGCCGATGGCGCACGCTGGGTCGATGCCCGCGTCGCCGACGATGCGGCCTTGCGCCGTTGGGGCATCGAGGCGACGAATGCGGCCACCGAAGCAGCCGCAGAAGCACCCACCGACGCACCCACCGACGCACCCACCAGCGCCGCAGTGCAAGGCGACCTTCCCCCGCCTTGACGCAGCGCAAGGGCGTGCCTGCGGCTTCGCCTTGAAATGAGGCAGCGCGCGCCCATCTCGGCGTGATCCGGAGGATTTTCCCCATGCGGTTCGACAAGCTCACGACCAAGTTCCAGGAAGCCTTCACTGATGCCCAGAGCATCGCGGTGGCGAACGACAACCCCTACCTCGAGCCGGCCCACATGCTGGCCGCGATGCTCGCGCAGGCCGATGGCCCGAAGGCCTTGCTCGACCGCGCCGGCGCGAACAGTGCCGGCCTGAAGTCCGCGCTCGACACCCTCATCAAGGGCTTGCCGCAGGTGCAGGGCAGCGGCCAAGTGGTGCAGCCGGGCCGCGACCTCGCCGCGCTGTTGCAGACGACCGAAAAGGAAGCCGGCAAGCGCGGCGACCAGTTCATCGCCAGCGAGATGTTCCTGCTGGCGCTCGCCGATGCGAAGACCGACCTCGGCGGCATCGTTCGCGGCCACGGCCTGACCCGCAAGGCGCTCGAGACCGCCATCGATGCGGTGCGCGGTGGCCAGACCATGGACAGCGCCGAAGGCGAGGGCCAGCGCGAGGCGCTGAAGAAGTACACGCTCGACCTGACCGAGCGCGCCCGCCTCGGCAAGCTCGACCCGGTGATCGGCCGCGACGACGAGATCCGCCGCGCGATCCAGGTGCTGCAACGCCGGACCAAGAACAACCCGGTGCTGATCGGCGAGCCGGGCGTGGGCAAGACGGCGATCGTCGAAGGCCTGGCGCAGCGCATCGTTGCCGGTGAGGTGCCCGATTCGTTGAAGAACAAGCGCGTGCTGGTGCTCGACATGGCCCTGCTGCTGGCCGGCGCGAAGTTTCGCGGCGAGTTCGAGGAGCGGCTCAAGGGCGTGCTGAAGGAAGTGGCGGCCGACGAGGGCCAGACCATCGTCTTCATCGACGAGATCCATACGATGGTCGGCGCCGGCAAGGCCGAAGGCGCGATCGACGCCGGCAACATGCTCAAGCCCGCGCTGGCGCGCGGCGAGTTGCATTGCATCGGCGCGACCACGCTGAACGAATACCGCAAGTACGTCGAGAAGGACGCGGCGCTGGAACGGCGCTTCCAGAAAATTCTGGTCGGCGAGCCGACGGTCGAGGCGACGATCGCGATCCTGCGCGGGCTGCAGGAGAAATACGAAGTGCACCACAGCGTGCAGATCACCGACCCCGCGATCATCGCCGCGGCCGAGCTCAGCCATCGCTA
>JANXZA010000237.1 GCA_025355745.1 Rhizobacter sp.
CGTCGTCTTGCCGGCGCCGTTCGGGCCGATGATGCAGCGCAGCTCGCCGGCGCTGATCGACAGGCTCAGCGCATTCAGCGCCTTGAAGCCGTCGAAGCTGACTGTGATGTCGTCGAGGTAGAGGATGGCGCCGTGCGCCACATCGAGTTCGCCCGGGACGAGCACCCGCGAATAGCTCGCCGCGCGGCCACCCGACTGGCCGGCGCTGGCCGCAGTCTTTCGCTCGTGTTCGACGCGAACCCGCGCGCCGGCCTTCATCAGCTCGGGTGTCATGCCGGCTCCTTCTTGCGCCGCAGCAGGCCGACGATGCCGTTCGGCAGGAAGATCGTCACCGCAATGAACATCGCGCCCAGAACGTACAGCCAGAACTCCGGAAACGCCTGCGTGAACCAGCTCTTCGCGCCGTTCACGAAGAAGGCGCCGACGATCGGCCCGATCAAGGTACCGCGCCCGCCCACCGCCGCCCAGATCGCGATCTCGATGCTCGAGGCCGGTGACATTTCACCCGGGTTGATGATGCCGACCTGCGGCACATACAGCGCCCCGGCAATGCCGCACATCACCGCCGAAATGACCCAGATCGCGAGCTTGTAGCGCAATGGGTCATAGCCGGTGAACATGACGCGCGTCTCGGCGTCGCGGATGGCTTGCAGGACGCGGCCGAACTTGCTGCCGACGAGCCAGCGGGCCAGCAGGAAGAAGGCGATCAGCGTCAGGCCGGTGAGCACGAAGAGCGTCATGCGCATCGATGGCGTGGCGATGGGGGTGCCCAGGATGCGCTTGAAATCGGTGAAGCCGTTGTTGCCGCCGAAGCCGGTCTCGTTGCGGAAGAAGAGCAGCATGGTGGCAAACGTCATCGCCTGCGTGATGATCGAGAAGTACACGCCCTTGATGCGCGAGCGGAACGCGAAGAAGCCGAACACGAACGCGAGCAGGCCGGGCACGAGGAGGACGAGCAGCAAGGTGGCTGCGAACGAGTCGCTGAACGTCCAGTGCCAGGGCAGCGTCTTCCAGTCGAGGAAGACCATGAAGTCGGGCAGGTTCGACCGGTAGTTGCCGTCGCGGCCGATCTGGCGCATCAGGTACATGCCCATCGCGTAGCCGCCGAGCGCGAAGAAGACGCCGTGGCCGAGCGACAGGACGCCGGTGTAGCCCCAGATCAGGTCCATCGCCAGCGCGGCAATGGCGTAGCACATGATCTTCGCGATCAGTTGCACCGCGTAGTCGGAGAGGTGGAAGGGGCTGTTGTTGGGGACGATCAGATTGAGGAGGGGGACGAGGATGGCGACGATGAGGATCGCGGCGAGCACACCCGCCCTCACTCCGACCCTCTCCCGCGTGCGGGGTTGGGGTGAGGGCCGGCGGCAAACGCTCGCTCATGCCTCGTCGCTCCGACCCTTCATCGCGAAGATCCCCTGCGGCCGCTTCTGGATGAAGATCACGATGAACACCAGCACCATGATCTTCGCCAGCACCGCCCCCTGCCAGCCTTCCAGCAACTTGTTCAACACCCCCAGGCCGATCGCCGCATACACCGTCCCGGCCAGTTGGCCGACACCCCCCAGCACCACCACCATGAACGAGTCGACGATGTAGCCCTGCCCCAGGTCCGGCCCGACATTGCCGACCTGCGACAACGCACACCCGGCCAGCCCGGCGATGCCCGAGCCGAGCGCAAATGCGTACGTGTCGATGCGCGCCGTGTTGACCCCCATGCAGGCCGCCATCTTGCGGTTCTGCGTCACGCCGCGCACGAACAGGCCGAGCCGGGTGCGCGCGATCAATGCCGACACGCCGGCCAACACCAGCACCGCGAAAGCGATGATGGCGATGCGGTTGAACGGCAAGGTCAGGTTGCTCATCACCGCCACACCGCCCGACAACCAGGCCGGGTTCTCGACCGGCACGTTCTGCGCGCCGAACAGCGTGCGCACGCCTTGCTGCAGCACCAGGCTGATGCCCCAGGTGGCGAGCAGCGTTTCCAGCGGCCGGCCATACAGCCAGCGGATCACGCTGCGCTCCAGCACCGCGCCGACCAGCGCTGCGGCAAGGAACGACGCGGGGATGGCGAGCAGCACGTACCAGTCGAAAGCCGCCGGCAGGTACGCGCGAAACAGGTTCTGGATCACGTAGGTGGCGTAGGCGCCGATCATCATCAGTTCGCCGTGCGCCATGTTGATCACGCCCATCAGGCCGTAGGTGATGGCCAGGCCCAGCGCCACCAGCAGCAGGATCGAACCGAGGCTGATGCCGGTGAAGACCACGCCGAGCCGCTCGCCCCAGGCCAGCCGGCCTTCGATGGACCTGAGCGCCACCGTAATGGCGGCCTTCACGTCGGGCTCGGTCTCGACCTTCTGGCGGTCCAGCAGCAAGGTCTTGGTGGCCGGCGTGCCGCTCACGCCCAGCGCCTGCGCCGCGTCCAGGCGCTTCGCCTGGTCGGTGCTGCCAAGCAGCATCGCCGAGCGCAGCGCGCCGAGCGCGTCCTTCAAGGCTGGCGCAGTCTCGGCCGCGTAGGCCTTTTCGATCAGTGGCAGCTTGGCTTCATCGGGCTCGGCTTGCAAGGTCTTGATCGCGTCAGCGCGTACTTTCACGTCGGGCGCAAAGAGCTTGATCGAGGCGAGCGCGGCGTCGAGTTCGCCGCGCATCTGGTTGTTGTTGATCACGTCTTCGGCGGCTTCGGGCACGCTCACCTCGAGGCCGCTGACCGGGTCGGTTCCCTTGCCGTCCTTCACCACGAAGACGGCACTGTCGGTGAACTTGACGGCGTTGTCGGCGAGGGCCTGGATCAGCGCAATGGTCTGGGCGTCGGCGCCGGGCAACGCCTGGTTCAAGGCTTCGATGCGAGTCTCGGCTTCGCCGGTGGTGAGGGCGCGAGCTTGCTGCGGGGTCAGGGCGTGCGCTTGCCCGCAGGCCAGCAACGCAAAGGCTGTCAGCAGGATGCGGCGCAGGATCGATGGCGTCATGAGGTTCAAGTCTTCGGCGGGATTCTGTGAACCACGAACCAAACTCACCTGCGGTGCGCGCCATGGCTCGCAAGCCATCGCGCGCACTGCAAGTGAGGGCGAGGGCGAGCCTCAACGCACCATCACTTCTTCTCCGGCTCGTCCTTTTTGCCCTTGTTCTCGGCGATGTAGGGGCTCCATGGCTCGGCCTTGACCGGGCCGGGCGTCTTCCAGACCACGTTGAACTGGCCATCGGCCTTGATCTCGCCGATGAACACCGACTTGTGCAGGTGGTGGTTCTTCGGGTCCATCATCGAGGTGATGCCGCTGGGTGCCGTGAAGGTCTGGCCAGCCATCGCCGCAATCACCTTGTCGGTGTCGGTGCTGCCAGCCTTCTTGACGGCCTGGGCCCACATGTTGATGCCGATGTAGGTGGCTTCCATCGGGTCGTTCGTCAGTGGCTTGTCCTTGTGGCCGGCGAGGCCCTTGGCTTTGGCGTAGGCGCTCCACTTCTTGAAGAACTCGGTGTTCGCCGGGCTCTTGATCGACTCGAAATAGTTCCATGCCGCGAGGTGGCCGACGAGCGGTTTGGTGTCGACGCCGCGCAATTCTTCCTCACCCACCGAGAAGGCGACAACCGGCACGTCCTTCGCCTTCAGGCCGGCGTTGCCGAGTTCCTTGTAAAACGGCACGTTCGAGTCGCCGTTGATGGTGGAGACCACCGCCGTCTTGCCGCCGGCCGAGAACTTCTTGATGTCGGCGACGATGGTCTGGTAGTCGGCGTGGCCGAACGGGGTGTACTTCTCGTCGATGTCCGAGTCCTGCACGCCCTTGCTTTTCAGAAAGGCGCGCAGGATCTTGTTGGTGGTGCGCGGGTACACATAGTCGGTGCCCAGCAGCACCCAGCGCTTGGCACCGCCACCGGCCTTGCTCATCAAATACTCAACCGCCGGAATGGCCTGCTGGTTCGGCGCGGCGCCGGTGTAGAACACGTTCTTCGAGAGTTCTTCACCCTCGTACTGCACGGGGTAGAACAGCAGGCTGTTCAGTTCCTCGTAGACCGGCAGCACCGACTTGCGGCTCACGCTGGTCCAGCAACCGAAGGTCGCGACAACCTTGTCCTGGCCGATGAGTTGCTTCGCCTTCTCGGCGAACAGCGGCCAGTTGGAAGCCGGGTCGACGACCACTGGTTCGATCTTCTTGCCGAGCAGCCCCCCCCTTGGCGTTGATCTCGTCAATGGCCATCAGCACGGTGTCTTTCAACACCGTCTCGGAGATCGCCATCGTGCCCGACAGCGAATGCAGCACGCCGACCTTGATGGTGTCGGCGGCGAGTGCGGGGAACGACAGCAAGCTGGCAGCGGCGAGGGCAGCGCTGACGGCAGTAAGCGCATGGCGACGTTGGAACATGAAAGGCCTCCGGGTTGTGGAATGAGCTCGATCGCATGAACCTGTGGAACCTGCGCCGGCCGAGCCAATCAGCAAGCCTTGTGCCAATCTGTTGCACTTCGGCAGCGGAGCGACCCGGTGCGCAGCGCACCGCAAGGTGGCTCTGCTCTTGCTGGCCGTCTTGCTGGCCGCCTTGCTCGCCATCTTGCTCGCCGGCAACGCGGCTCGCTAAGATGCGCCGGCCGACTCAACCCTGGCCAAGCAATGGAACTCACCCCGCGCGAGAAAGACAAGCTGCTGATCTTCACGGCCGCGCTGCTGGCCGAGCGGCGCAAGGCGCGCGGCCTGAAGCTCAACTATCCGGAGGCGGTGGCACTGATCAGCGCCGCGATCATGGAGGGCGCGCGCGATGGCAAGAGCGTGGCCGCGCTGATGAGCGAAGGCAAGACCTGGCTGACCCGCGCCGACGTGATGGACGGCGTGGCCGAGTTGATCCCGGACATCCAGATGGAAGCGACCTTTCCCGACGGCACCAAACTGGTGACGGTGCACCAACCTATCGCATGAACGGACCGGCCCGATGATTCCAGGCGAACTCTTGATTGACGGCCCCGACCTCGAACTGAATCCGGGCCGGCGCACCTTGACGCTCGTCGTCGAGAACAGCGGCGACCGGCCGATCCAGGTCGGCTCGCACTACCACTTCGCCGAGACCAATGCGGCCTTGCGCTTCGACCGTGCTGCCGCCCGTGGCATGCGGCTGAACATCGCCTCCGGCACCGCCGTGCGCTTCGAGCCGGGGCAACAGCGCACGGTGGAACTGGTGGACTACGCGGGGGCGCGGGCGGTGTATGGGTTTCGTGGGTTGGTGCAGGGGTTGTTGTGATCGCGGCGTTCTTTGCCACGAAGGCACAAAGTCACCAAGGAATTCAAGTTGATGAAAGACGACGATGAGGTGGCTGCCCAGGTCGTCGGCGCGGCCGTGGCGATCCACAAGCACCTTGGGCCGGGCCGGCTGGAGTCGGAGTAGGTTGCGGCGCTTCAAATTGAATTCGACGAGCGGGGCCTGGCTTGCGAGAGAGAAGTCCCGATCCATGCCCGGTATCACGACCGGCCACTGGGTGTTGTGTATCGCGCAGACCTTCTCGTTGAAAGCTGCGTGCTGGTCGAAATGAAGGCCGTCCTCGGGCCGGAACCGCTTCATGTGGCGCAACTGCTGTCGTACCTGCGCCTCGGTAAATGGAGACTGGGCCTGCTGCTGAATTTCAACTCCCCGTTGATGAAAGACGGGATCCAACGCATCGTGAACGGCTACTGACCCAACATCGAATTCACTATTCCGATCAGGCTTCTTTCGTTACTTTTCTTGGTGCCTTCGTGCCTTCGTGGCAAAGAACCTAACGCAACCACCCCTCCACATTCAGACCAGACACCCCATGGCAACTCTCCAACGCCGCGCCTATGCCGAGATGTTCGGCCCGACCACCGGTGACCGGGTGCGGCTGGCCGACACCGGCCTGATCGTCGAGGTCGAACACGACCACACGCTGCGTGCCGGCGAAGGACGCACGGGTCCCGACGGGCGTCCCGTCGGGTATGGCGAAGAGGTGAAGTTCGGCGGCGGCAAGACGATCCGCGATGGCATGGGCCAGAGCCAGCGGCTGGCCGCCGACGTGGCCGATACCGTCATCACGAACGCGCTCATCATCGACCACTGGGGCATCGTGAAGGCCGACATCGGACTCAAGAACGGCCTCATCAGCGGCATCGGCAAGGCCGGCAACCCGGACGTGCAGCCGGGGGTCGACATCGTGATCGGCCCGGGCACCGAGATCATCGCCGGCGAGGGCAGCATCATCACCGCCGGCGGCATCGACACGCACATCCACTTCATCTGCCCGCAGCAGATCGAGGAAGCGCTGATGAGCGGCGTGACGACGATGCTGGGTGGCGGCACGGGCCCGGCCACCGGCACCTTCGCCACCACCTGCACGCCCGGGCCATGGCACATCCACTCGATGCTGCGCGCGGCCGAAAGTTTTCCGATGAACCTGGGCTTCCAGGGCAAGGGCAACGCCAGCCTGCCGGGTGCTCTCGAAGAGCAGGTCGAAGCCGGCGCCTACGGCTTGAAGCTGCACGAAGACTGGGGCACGACGCCGGCGGCGATCGACTGCTGCCTGTCGGTGGCCGACCGACACGATGTGCAGGTCACGATCCACACCGACACGCTGAACGAATCGGGCTTCGTCGAAGACACCATCGCCGCCTTCAAGGGCCGCACCATCGCGACCTTCCACACCGAAGGCGCGGGCGGTGGCCATGCGCCCGACATCATCAAGTGCGCCGGGTTGCCGAACGTGCTGCCGTCATCGACGAACCCGACGATGCCGTACACGGTGAACACCATCGACGAGCACCTCGACATGCTGATGGTCTGTCACCACCTCGATGCGAACATTGCCGAAGACCTGGCCTTCGCCGAGAGCCGGATCCGGCGCGAGACGATTGCCGCCGAAGACGTGCTGCACGACCTGGGCGTGTTCTCGATGATGTCGTCCGACAGCCAGGCGATGGGGCGCGTCGGCGAGGTCATCATCCGCACCTGGCAGGCGGCTCACAAGATGAAGGCGCAGCGCGGCTGGCTGGCCCCCATCCCCAACTCTTCCCCCAGCGGGGGAAGGGAGCTTCGTGGCGTCTGCGACGCTGACCCTCGGGCCGACAACTTCCGCGTCAAACGCTACATCGCCAAGTACACG
>JANXZA010000245.1 GCA_025355745.1 Rhizobacter sp.
ATGATCGACGTCGCCGCTGAGGCGCAGACGCCGATGATCTCGATGGCCGCGTCGGCGCGCATCGTCGAGCCGATGGACGCCAAGCGCCGCTGGGTCTTCAAGACGCCGCAGAACGACATCATGATGTCGCTGGCGATCGCCTCCAGCATGGCCGATGCCGGCATCAAGACGGTCGGCTTCATCGGTTTTGCCGATGCCTACGGCGAGGGCTGGTACCAGGAATTCAGCAAGGCCGCCGGCCTGAAAGGCATCAGCATCGTCGCCAACGAACGCTATGCGCGCAGCGACACCTCGGTCACCGGCCAGGTGCTGAAGCTCGTCGCCGCCAAGCCCGACGCGGTGCTGATCGCGGCCTCCGGCACACCGGCCGTGCTGCCGCAGCGCACGCTCAAGGAGCGCGGCTATGCGGGCGTCTACTACCAGACCCACGGCGTGGCGAACAACGACTTTTTGCGCGTCGGCGGCAAGGATGTCGAAGGCACCTTGCTGCCCGCCGGCCCGGTGCTGGTGGCGGCGCAACTGCCGGCCAGTCACCCGGTGAAGAAGTCGGCGCTGGACTACGTGACGCGCTACGAGGCGATGTACGGCAAGGGCTCGGTCTCGACCTTCGGCGCCCACGCATGGGACACCGGCCTGCTGATGCAGGCGGCGATGACGCAGGCCTTGAAGAAGGCGCAGCCGGGCACGCCGGCGTTCCGCTCGGCACTTCGCGATGCGCTCGAGACCACGCGTGAAGTGCACGGCGCGCACGGCATCTTCAACATGTCGGCCACCGACCACCTCGGGCTCGACCAGCGTGCGCGGGTGATGGTGAAGGTCGAGAACGGGGCGTGGAAATACCAGCCGTGAGGCACGCCGTTTCCTGATCTCATTGCGCGCGGGAAAACCCCTTCGGAGCGCGCTTCGCGCGGCTCCTAGAATGATTTGTGCACCTGCACAAAGGAGCCTCTGAATGCCTTCGACCCGCCGTGCCCGCACGCCGCCGCCTGCGACCGGCACCACCGGCGCCACCGGCATTGCTGCTGCAGCCAGCGGCCCCCGCGTTCTGAAGAAGTACCCGAACCGGCGCCTCTACGACACCCAGCTCAGCAGCTACATCACGCTGGCCGACGTGAAGGCGATGGTGCTGACCGGCGAGCACTTCGAAGTGCGCGACGCGAAGACCGGCGACGACCTGACGCGCAGCATCCTGCTGCAGATCATTCTCGAAGAAGAAACCGGTGGCGTGCCGATCTTTTCGGCGCCGATGCTGTCGCAACTGATCCGTTTCTACGGCCACTCGATGCAGGGCATGATGGGCTCGTACCTCGAGAAGAACCTGCAGACCTTCACCGACATCCAGGCCCGGCTCGCCGAGCAGTCGAAGGGCCTGTACGACCCTGCCTCGCAAAGCCCCGAGTTGTGGAGCCAGTTCCTGAACGGCCAGGCGCCGGTGGTGCAGGGGCTGATGGGCAACTACCTCGATCAGTCGCGCAAGATGTTCGGCCAGATGCAGGAGCAAATGGCCAAGCAGGCGAGCACGTTGTTCCCGGGCATGCCGGGCTTCGTGCCGCCGAAGCGTTGACCCTTTCCGGCATCGGCGAAAATCGCTGCATGACCGAACACACGCTCGTCCGTTCCAGCTCCGCCGTTATCCCGAAAATCGGCTTCGTCTCCCTCGGCTGCCCGAAGGCGCTGACCGACTCCGAACTGATCCTGACGCAACTGCGCGCCGAGGGTTACGAGACCTCGAAGACCTTCGAGGGTGCGGACCTCGTGATCGTCAACACCTGCGGCTTCATCGACGATGCGGTGAAGGAAAGCCTGGACACCATCGGCGAAGCATTGGCCGCGAACGGCAAGGTGATCGTCACCGGTTGCCTCGGTGCCAAGGCGGGTGACAGCGGCGGCAACCTGGTGCGCCAGATGCACCCGAGCGTGCTCGCCGTCACCGGCCCGCATGCCACGCAGGAAGTGATGGACGCGGTGCACCTGCACGTGCCCAAGCCGCACGACCCATTCCTCGACCTGGTGCCAGCTGTCTTTGATCTCAAGATTGGTGTCAAGCTCACGCCGCGCCATTACGCCTACCTGAAGATCAGCGAAGGCTGCAACCACCGCTGCTCGTTCTGCATCATCCCGAGCCTGCGCGGCGACCTGGTCTCGCGTCCGATCGGCGATGTGCTGGGCGAGGCGCAGCGTCTGTTCGAAGCCGGCGTGAAAGAGTTGCTGGTGATCAGCCAGGACACCAGTGCCTACGGTGTCGATGTGAAGTTCCGCACCGGTTTCTGGGAGGGCAGGCCGATCAAGACCCACATGACCGACCTGTGCGAAAAGCTCGCCGCACTCGCCGCGCAACATGGCGCCTGGGTGCGGCTGCACTACGTCTACCCGTATCCGCATGTCGACCAGATTCTGCCCTTGATGGCCAGTGGTGCGATCCTGCCCTACCTCGACGTGCCGTTCCAGCATTCGCACCCCGAGGTGCTGAAGCGCATGAAGCGGCCCGCGAACGGCGAGAAGAACCTGGAGCGGCTGCAGCGCTGGCGCGAGGCCTGCCCCGAGATCGTCATCCGCAGCACCTTCATTGCCGGGTTCCCAGGCGAGACCGAAGCCGAGTTCGAGCACCTGCTCGGCTTCATGCAGGAAGCGCAGATCGACCGCGCCGGCTGCTTCGCCTACTCGGCGGTGAGCGGCGCGACCGCGAACGATCTGCCCGGCATGCTGCCCATCGAACTGCGCGAAGAGCGACGCGCGCGCTTCATGGCGGTGGCCGAAAGCGTCTCGGCCGCGAAGCTGCAACGCCGTGTCGGCGCGACCATGCAGGTGCTGGTCGATGCGGCCCCGGCGCTGGGCCGCAAGGGCGGGGTCGGGCGCTCGTATGCGGACGCGCCCGAGATCGACGGCAGCGTCAAGTTGCTGCCGCCCGAGAAGGCCTCCAAGGTCTTGCGCGTCGGCGAGTTCACGCGCGTGAAGATCGTCGGCACGCAGGGGCACGACCTGGTGGGCGTGCCGGTCTGAATACGCGGCGCCGCTGCGAGGTCAGGCTTCAGGCTTGACCCTGAAGCCCCCGCAGCAGCACGGCCGCCCCGCATTGCTGCGATACGCTGTCGGGATCGAAGACATGGTCTTCCACGAACCGTCCCTTTATGTAGTGCTGAGAGAAGCTCCATAGATAGGGCGACGCAAGGCCTCTTGTGCGGTAGCCGAACCCGTTATAAGCCTCCCACCGGTGCAACATCCGCGACGTGCTCCAGTCGGTCTGCCCAACATAGCCTTTCATCGCCAGCGCATCGCGGGCGCTCGCTTCCCAGGTGAACGGCGCGCTGCCGGAGGCCGGCCGGCCGGCCGGCACATGGGTGGTCTTGCTGGTCAGCGGATCGCCGTTGTGCAAGTGGGTTGCGAAGTTGGAGCCGGCTTCGAGCGAGTGGATGATGGCGATGAAGAACCATGGCATGCCAAGTTGCTCGCTGAGCGCCTTGTAGCGTGGCGCGTGGTCGAGCAGCCGGCTTACCCGCGCCTGCACCTCCGCACGGCGATTCGATCGAATCTCGCAGGTGTCGAAGAAGGCGCGGTACTCGGCCGAAACCGCCGGGAAGTCAGTCGATGGGTTGATGGCGGGCAAGGGGTGATCGGGCACCTGGGCGAGTGGCGCGACCGCTTCGGCCGCCGTCTCGGTAGCCATCGGCGAAAGGTGCACCGAGCCATCGAACGTGGCGATGATGGTGAACAGCCCGTTGGCCTGCAGCAGTTTTTGCACCGTCGCGCCGATGGCGACAAAGCCGGCGACGATTTGATCGACGCGGTCGGCGGAAACGTCGCGAATGATTTCTTGAGAACTCATGACAACTCTCCTAATTCGACAGACCGAGGAACCTGGCGGCGCGTACCCGCTCGGCGCCGAACTCCGACGTGGACATGAAGGTGACCACGCTGATGGCGATGCCGCGCCCCTGCATGAAGCCTTCGAGCCTGCGGCGATTCGCGGCGTTTGGTAAACCTTCCGGAAAGACGAAGTTCCACAAGCGGCTGGAGCTGTCGTCGAACTGGAAAGGCTGGTCGGAGGAGACGGTGATTCCGTTCGTCACCGTCGGTGGCTGGCCCTTATCGGGTTCGGCTTTCACCGATTCGGGGCTTGCCTTCTTCACCGACAGGTTGACCTCAGACTCGATGCTTGCCGGCAGGCAAAGCACGGCATAGCGCCGTATGGCGGTGGCAGCCGCCGGGCGGTTCAAGTAGCCGACGCCCAGTTCCTTGCGGTACTTGATCTGCAAGGTCTGCACCATCGCGCGCACGGATGAAGGGTCGAGTTCGTACAGCAGGTTGCTGCTGAGGTTGTCCACTGTGGAGCTGGCCAGGCCGAACGCGATGGCGACGATCGCGACTTCCTTCGCGGCAGACTTTGCCGCCGCCATGATGCCGGCGCTGGCTGTGCCGAGCAGGCCGATTTGCGCAGTTGTCGTGCGCCGGTCGCGATTCAGACGAAACAGCGCATGCATGTAAGCCTCGCACTTGCCGTCGGCGTAGTCCATGCCGGCGGCAATGACGTCGTCCCAGACGATGGCTGGCTTAGCAACCCTTGGCGCGACCGTCAGCAGCACCAGTTCGTCCAGCACTTTGTCCTGTGAGTCCCGGTGCTGGGCAATCTCTTTCGCGTCGAACTGCAAACCCGGCCCGGCTTCCAGCTGCATACCGTTCTTGAGGGTGGCGCAGCCTGACATCGCCATCACCATCACGGTTGCGCCGAGCAGTCGGCCGAATGCATGGAAGCGGATCATATGAACTCCCTTTCGCGCAATGGCGCCGTTGATTTCTCATGGCAGTTCTGGCCGCAAAGATAGCGTCGGCTGGACTCGCCAGCATCATCCGGACTGGGGAAACTGCAAGGCGATGGCGGCTGGCGAACTGGTTGGCATAGAGTCGGACAGCAATCAGGAGCCTCCATGAACCACCCCTTCGACGCCATCGTCATCGGCGCCGGCCAGGCCGGCCCGGCGCTTGCCGCGCGCGTTGCGCAGGCCGGCATGAAGACCGCGCTGATTGAGCGCGACCACCTCGGCGGCACCTGCGTCAACGACGGCTGCACGCCGACCAAGACGCTGGTGGCGAGCGCGCGTGCCGCTCATGTCGTGCGTTATGCCGCGAGGTTCGGCGTGGTGGCCGGTGCTGCGAAGGAGGCTGCGGTCAGCGTCGACATGCGGGCGGTGAAAGCGCGCAAGGATGCGGTCGTTGCCGAATCGGTCGCGGGGCTCACGGCATGGCTTGGCGGTTTGGCCAACCTGACGATGTTTCGTGGCACTGCGCGCTTCGTCGGGCCG
>JANXZA010000252.1 GCA_025355745.1 Rhizobacter sp.
GTGGGGCGCATGACCAGCCATGGCGGACAGAGGAAGATCTTGCTGACCATCACGCACGAAGCCGCCACCCAGATCAAGGCGCTTGTGGCCAATGTCCGTCATGGCTTACAGCTCATTGCGGCCACCGCGCCGCAGTTGACCAAACCCCAGCGATGGTTCGCCCTCGTGCGCTACATCGTCGAGCGAATATTGGCTTGCGCCCCCAAGCCGAACCTCGGGCTGACCGCCCTGGCGACTGGGTAACTGAGGAAAATAGGTTCATGGCGGTGCCCAGATGTGACGCTTGCACTCGTAGGTTCGCCGGCAGCAGGGTGGTTGGCGCAGACGGCCTGGTAGACGACGCGCAGGTCGAGCCGGAAATCGTACGACAGCGTGCCGCCAGCGAGCACGCCGCTGGTCAGCAGCAGCGCGTCGAACGGCGGCTTCGCGCCGGGCGCGGCAGTGAACATTTCAGCGGCGCGCGCGGCCACGCCGGCGCCCCACGACTGGCCGTGCAGCAGCGTGTAGCGTGGCACGCCGACTTCGTCAACGAAGCGCAGCCGCAGGCGCTCGGTGTCTTCGGCAGCGGCGCTCACCGCCACGCCGCCCTGGCGGTAAGTCGAACCGGCCCAGGCCGCGCCGCTGCGCACGAACACGGCCCAGCGCCGCAGGTCGTCCGCGCTGCGTTCGAGCCGGGGCGGGCCCAGCTCCGGCCCGCCATGGGCATGCAGCACCAGCGTGCCGTTCCAGGGTTCGGGCAGGGCGATCCAGTAGCCGGCGCCGAGCTCGTCGCGCCCGCTCAGGCAGCGTGTGCTGGCGGGCAGGCCGGTGGGGCAGGGTGATGTCTGTGCGGCGCTTGCCGATGGTGCTGAAGGGGCGGATGCGGATGCCTGCGCCGGGTCGGCCCGGGCCGCTACGATGAGCGCGCCAAACAGCGCCCCGCTGGCGAGCCAGCGCGCCCCGCAGCGGCTCATCAGGCGCGCAGCGCGCGGCGCAACTCCGCCGCGCACAACGCCACCGCCGTGTTGGCCTCGTCGAGCACCCGGCCCATCGTGATGAAGCCGTGGATCTGGCGCTCGAAGCAGACATGGCTGGCGCGGTTCCCGGCTTCGGTCAGCCGCACCGAATAGGCCAGCCCTTCGTCGCGCAGCGGGTCGTAGCCAGCGGTGAGCACGAGGGCCGGCGGCAGCTTCGACAAATCAGCGTGCAGCAACGGCGAGGCGCGCCAGTCGAGGTCGTGCGCCACGTCGACGATGTAGTGGTCGTGGAAGTAGTCGATCGTGTCCTTCGTCAGCAGGTAGCCCTGGCCATTGCTGGTGTGCGAGGGTGCGCTGCGGCGCATGTCGGTGGCGGGGTAGATCAGCAACTGGAATGCGATCGGCAGGTCGCCGGCGTCGCGCGCGGCCAGCGCCACAACGGCCGCGAGGTTGCCACCGGCGCTGTCACCGCCGACGGCCAGGCGGGCAGGGTCCAGCCCCAGCATGGCGGCCTGCTGATGGACCCAGCGGGTGGCGGCCAGCGCGTCGTCCACGGCGGCAGGGAAGCGGTGCTCCGGGCCCATCCGGTAGTCGACCGCCACCACAGCGCAACCGGCTGCGTTCGCCAGTTCGCGGCACAAGGTGTCGTGGGTGTCCAGGTCACCGATCACCCAGCCGCCGCCGTGGTAGTAGACCAGCACCGGCAGCGTTCCCGCCGTGACCAACGCGGACGGCAGCGGCCGATAAAGCCGCAGCGGGATCGGCCCGTGCGGGCCCGGCGCGCGCAGCGCCTGCACCTGCGCCACGGCCGGCGGATCGGGTTGCAGCACCGCACGCCGGTCGCGGTAGACGCTGCGCGCCTCCTGCGGCGTCAACGTGTGGGTGGGCGGGATGGCGCGCTGTTCGATGAAGTCGAGCAGGGCGCGGGCTTGGGTGTGCAGCATGGAGGTGGCCTTCGGGGGCAAAAAGTTGAGGATAGGGGTTGCAGCTTGGAGGTTGCGGACAGATGCGAAACGAAACGCGTGCGGCATCAGACGAGCGGCCCGGCGCCGACCGCAAACACCGCCACCGCCGCCGCCTTGCCATGAAACGCCACGGCGCCCAGCGCTTCGGTCGCGGTCGGTATGCGCAGGCCGGCGTGGGTGGCGGCGTCGATCAGGATCGGGTGCTGGGCGATCTTGGTGTGGGCTTCGAGCCTGGCGGCCAGGTTCACCGTGTCGCCAATGCAGGTGGAGGTGGCGCGCGTCTGCGTGCCGGTGTAGCCGGCCACCATCTCGCCGCTGGCGATGCCGATGCCGATACGGATCGGCGCCTTGCCCGAGGCCACACGCTCGAGGTTGAAGAGCTCGATCATCTCGAGCGCCGCGCGCACCGCGCTGTCGGCCGGCTCGGGCAGCGGCAAGGGCGCGCCGAAGATCGCCATCAGCCCGTCGCCGATCATCTGGTTCATCACGCCGCCGTGGCCACTGATGGCATCGAACATCAGCATGTAATAGGTGTTCAGCAGCTCGATGGTTTCTTCGGGCGACTGCGATTCCACCAGCGCCGTGAAGCCGCGAATGTCCGAAAACATCACCGTGCCATGAAGCCGCCGGCCACCGAGCGCGAAGCCCGACTGCGCCAGGTCCTGCGCGACCTCGGAGGTGGCGAAGCGCCGCACCAACGCCGCCGGTTGATCGCGCAGCCGCTTCTTCTCCAGGCTGGCACCGATGCGTGCGCGCAAGAGCACCGGGTTCACCGGCTTGCTCAGGTAGTCCTCGGCGCCGAGTTCGATGCAGCGCACGATGTGGGCGACGCCTTCGAGCGATGAGGTCACGATGACCGGCAGGTCGCGCAGCCTCGTGTCGGCACTCAGATGCTCGAGCACTTCGAAGCCGGTCATCTCGGGCATTTCCATGTCGAGCAGCAGGCGGTTCACCTTGTTGTCGTCCGCCACCAGCATGCGGGCGCGCTGGGTGAGCGGCTCACGCATCGCGCAGGGCTGTCAAGGCGAGCACGACGCGGGCGTATTCCGCGTCGATCAAGTCCAGCGGCGCCGCGCCGCTCAGGCCGTTCATTTCCAGCTCGCGCGCGAACTCAGCGCCGGCGGTGGCTTCGAGTTCGGCGAACGTGGCGGGGTCGAGTGTCGGCTCGGTCATGGCGGGATTCCTCGGGCGTTCGCATGGTTCAGCGCCTCGACCAGGCGCTCGACGCGGATCGGCTTGGTCAGGTAATCGTCCATACCGGCCACCAGGCACATTTCACGGTCGCCCTGCATCGCGCTGGCCGTCATCGCGACGATGCGCGGGCGCGCATCGGCCGGCAGCAGCGCGCAGGTCTGCCGCGTTGCATCGAGGCCATCGAGTTCGGGCATCTGCACATCCATCAGCACCACATCGTAGGGCTGGCGCTGCACCGACTCCACCGCCTCGATGCCATTGCTGGCCAGGTCGGCACGGTAGCCCATCTGTTGCAGCAGCCGCAGCGCCAGCTTCTGGTTCACCACATTGTCTCCGGCGAGCAGGATGCGCAGCGGGTGCCGCGCGGCCATGCCGGGGTCGAGCTGTGCCTTGCCTGCGGCATGGCTCGGTGCACGGGCCGCAGGCTTGGCGGCCGGGTCGTGCGCGAGCAGGCTCGCGAGCGTGTCGAACAGATGCGACTGGCGGATCGGCTTGGCGAGGTAGGCGCTGAAGAGCGATTCGGCTTCAACGCCTTCGCGCCGGCCGAGCGAGCTGAACAGCACCAGCGGCAATGCAGCGTGGTGGGTGCGGATGCGGCGCGCCAACTCCAGGCCGTCCATCTCGGGCATGTGCATGTCGAGGATCGCAAGATCGAAGGCTTCGCCGGCACCGGGCACATCACCCAGCCAGCGCAGCGCCTCGGCGGGCGATTCGGTGTCGCGCGAGCTCATGCCCCACTTGCCGGTCTGGAGTGCCAGCACGCGCCGGTTGGCGATGTGCGCGGTCGCGGACTCCGTCTGGCAGTACATGGGCATATTTTTGTCCGCAGACTTGGCGGGCTGCACAGCCGATTCGAAGTAGCGGGCCGCGTCCGCGGCTCGGCGCTCTGCCATCGCTACCGTGCCTTCAGTCAAGATCCGAAACAATGGGGCACGGGGGTGTTGATGCTCGCCGGTTGCCACTTCGGCTTGGGCTGCATAGGTGCGCGCCGCAGCGACATTTCCCAGCAGAATCTCCAGATCGAACAACCCCCAACTCGACCTCCATACCAAGTCTGCGTCCTTGATCTTGCGCCCGATTCGATTCGCCTCGATGGCCAGGCGGCGGGCTTGACGGTACAAGCCCAGGCCCCGGTATTCCCCAGCGAGGTTGGAGACGGCATGGCCATACCGAGGCAAGTGCGCCAAAGCCTTGAAAGCGACCACCGATTGGCTCCAAAGCCTGAGTTGTGCGGCCATATCGCCAGTCATGTCGGGCAGGAGAAACAGCACCCTTCCTTGCCCCAGTAAATCACCACTGGCCTTGGCCAAGTTCAACCCACGGTCGGCTGCGACGCGATCCTGCGGCGTTCGGCCCAATCGCCAGAGCACATCTGCCTGGATACGATAGGCCCGACCTTGCTCCGCCGGTTGTTCAAGGGCCTCGAACAGCGCGGAAGCTTGCACTGAATTTGCCAGCGCCGCGCCACGCCGTGAGCGATCCCGAGATTGAGCATCGGCCAGCAGCAGCAGGCTCATTGCGTGCAGTTCGGGTTCACCGCTTCTGCGTGCTTCGGCCAGCGCGTGCGTCGCCGTCTTCACCGCCGCAGCGTCATCGGCTTCCCGGCTCCATTGAAGTCGTGTCTGTCGATTCAACGCCAGCGCCCGCAGCCCTGCGCTCTTTGCACGATTCGCCAGGGTGCGCATCGTCACGGCATCTGCGCTCGCCCCGGCAAAGTCTCCCTGTGCCATCCGGCTTTCGGCGTAAAGGTCCAGCAACGCCAGCCGCTGCGCGGCGCGTACATCCGGCGCAGCCAACGCGACGGTAGCAAGTTCGATCGCTTGTTGCTGCTGCCCCGCCCACGCCAGGTCGGCGACCTGCTCGATGATTGACAGCGACCCGCCCAACGGCGTCGTGGCAGCGTGGCGGCCTTGCGGCTGATCCTTCTTCCTTGAACCAGACATGTGCTGCCCGAACAGAAAACCTTCCGACGGCCGCCGCGAATGCAGGCGGCCCGCCGCAGTCTACAGGCGGCCCGCGGCCGCCGGAGTCTTCGGCAGCGGCCATTGAGTCGGGCCCGGTCGCGCTCGCGCTCGCGCCTGCGCCGCCGCGCGGGCCGGCGGCTTGCAGGTCCAGCCACCGCGCCCGGCAAGGCCTGCACCTGCACCTGTGCACCAGCCGCTCAAGCCGCCAGCCCGAACCCGCCTCGATCCGTCGCGTCGTCCACGCTCAACACATGCGTTAGGGCCGTGAAGTCCACGCTCAAGGCGACGAAACGCCCGCCCAGCTCCCAGCGCATGGCCAGACTATCGTCATCGCCACCCGGCTCGACATGGAAGCTGCCGCCGAACGCCGGGTGCGCGTTGCGCAGCCGGATCAGGCCGAGCAGCGCCTGCACCACCGGCCGCCGCAAGTCGGCCTCGACCTCGGCGCGGGTGTAGTGGTGGCGGTTGATGTCGCGGCCGACGCCGCTGCGTTGCAGCAGTGCCATGTCGTTCGCGCCGGCCAGCAGGCCGACGTAATAGACCTGCGGAATGCCGGGCAGGAAGAACTGCACGGCGCGCGCCAGCAGGTAGGCTTTTTCGTCGCGCCCGAGCGCATCGAAGAAGGTGCAGTTGACCTGGTACAGGTCGAGGTTCGAGGCCGCCGCGCCGGTCGCTTCCAGGCTCTGCCCGCCGCTGCGTTCGTGGATCAGATCGACCAGCCGATCGAGCTCGGCGGCAGGCACCAGTCCGGGCCGGCCGGCGCGGTCGGCCGGGTCGGCGGCTATGTCGATGATGCCGATGCCGTCGTGGGTGTCGAGCACGGTGATGGCGTTGGTCGGGCGCTGCGCGATCCAGGCCTTCAGGTGGCTGGCGGTGTGGAAGTAGACGGCGTGCAGCAACAGCGGCGGCAGCGCGAAGTCGTAGACCCAGTCGACGCGTCGGGCGATGCCGATCTGCTCGTGGTAATGCGAGTGCACCTCGACCAGCACCTCCAGCCCGAGGGCGCGTGCGCTGGCGGCGAACTCGTCGATGAAATCGAAGGTGGCCGGCAGCATGAAGCAGCTCGTGCCGGCCTGCTTGATGGCGTAGCCAACCGCGTCGAGGCGGATCATCGTCACGCCCGCATCGGCCAGTGTGCGCAGAATGCCGTCGAGGTAGGCGCGGCCTTGCGGATGCCGCACGTCGATGTCGAGCTGCTGCGGTGTGAAGGTGGTCCACAGGATGCGGTGTTCGCCATTCGCCAGCGTCGCGGCGGTCAGCGGCAGGCCGGGGCGCGGGCGGTACACGGCCAGCAGGTCTTGCTCAGTGGCACCGTCAGGGAATACCGCGTCGAGTGTCAGGAACAGGCCGTTGTAGCTGGACGCCGAACCCTTCGCCGAGTAGTCGTGGAACTGCGGTGAACCGGCCGACATGTGGTTCACGATCACATCGGCCATCACGCCCACGTCTTGCGCCAGCGCCTTGACGTCGGCCCAGTCGCCAAGCCGCGCATCGACGCGGGTGTGGTCGATCGGGTCGAAGCCGGCGTCGGCGCCATCGATGGTGTGGAAGAAGGGCAGCAGGTGGACGCCGCCGAACAGGCCCTGCAGCGGGCCGCGCAGCAGAGCGCGCAGGTCGGAGAGCGTGCCGCCGCCCAGGCGGTCGACGTAGGTGGCGAGCTGAACCGCGTTTTTCATCGCGCTACGAGTGCGCCGCCGGCCCGCGCACCGCCAACGGCGGCGCCGGTGCCGGTGCCGGTGCCGGCAGCGCGGGTCCTGACGAACAGCACCGCCACCGCCGCGCACAGCAGCAGTCCACCGGCCAGACGAATCACGTTGCCGGGCTGGCCGCCGAGCAGGCTGCCGTAGTAAAGCGGCAGCGTGACCATCTGGATCAGCATCGGGATCACGATGAACATGTTGAAGATGCCCATGTAGACCCCCGCGCGCTCGGGCGGGATGCTGTCGGCGAGCAGCACATACGGATTGCCCATGATGCTGGCCCAGCCCAGGCCGACGCCGATCATCGGCACGAACAACCACCACTTGTCGTGGATCATCGGGATGCACAGCATGCCGATGCCGGCCAGCGTGAGGCAGATCGCGTGCATGTTCTTCGCGCCATAGCGGCGCGTGAACGGCATCATCGTCAGCGCCGCGATGAAGGCGACGAAGTTGTAGAAGCCACCGAGCTGGCCGTTCAGCAGGCCGGCGTCGCGAAAGCCGACCGACGCCGCATCGCCGGTGCCGAACATCGACTGCGCCAGCGCCGGCACGATGTAGATCCAGTAGCACATCATTCCGTACCACTGGAACAGCTTCATCCACCACAGGCGGCGCATCGTTTGTGGCATCTCCCTGATGGCCACGGCGATGTCGCGCAGGGTCGCGGCCACGCCGGTCGGGCGGGCCCGCATCTCGGCTTCTTCGGCCGGTGCGAGCGGCAGTTCGGGCACCTTCTTGACCGACCACCAGACAGTGCTGATCGAGAACAGCGCGCCGATCAGGAAGGCGGTGATCGTGATGTGCGGGATGTTGGTGGCGCTGACGCTGTCCTTATTCATGCCGAGCAGCACCAGCAGCGTCGGCGTCAGGTAGGCGAGCGTTTGCGCCAGACCGGTGAAGGCGCTTTGCATCAGGAAGCCGCGCGCGTGCTGGGAGCGGTCGAGCCGGTCGCTGACGTAGGCGCGGTAGGGCTCCATCGTCACGTTGTTGGCCGCGTCGAGGATCCACAACAGGCCGGCGGCAAACCACAGGGTCGGGCTGAACGGCATCGCCAGCAGACCCAGGCTGCACAGCACCGCGCCGATCAGGAAGTAGGGCGTGCGCCGGCCCCAGCGCGACACGGTGCGGTCGCTCATCGCGCCGATGATCGGTTGCACCAGCAGGCCCGTCATCGGCCCGGCGAGCCACAGCAAAGGCAGCGTCGATTCGTTCGCGCCCAGGTACTTGTAGATCGGGCTCATGTTGGCCTGCTGCAGGCCGAAGCTGAACTGGATCCCGAAGAACCCGACGTTCATGTTGATGATCTGCCAGATCGAAAGGTTGGGTTTCGAGATGCTCATGCGGGCAGTCTTCTACGAGCCGCTATGGCGCTCGGGTTTACTCCCTCAGCCCTGCGGGGAGAGGGAGTAAGAGGAGCAGAGGCGTGCCAAGTGCTCAGAACGTGTACTTCAACGACACCTTCGCCGTGCGTCCGTTCACCGAGCGCGCCGCGCCGCGGCCGTCGTTGCTTTCGGTGTAGCCGATCACGTTGAGCAGGTTGTTCACCGACAAGGCAATGGTCGCCTGCGGCGTGATCGCGTAGTTGCCGAATGCGTTCACCGTCACGAAGCCGGGCAGGGTGACCGAGACCGGGCCGGCCGGTGAGTCGTCCATCGACGAGGTGGTGCCGACGATGCTGGCGCCGATCAGCGCTGCGTCGCCGATCGTCACGCTCGGTGCGAGCTGGTACACGATGCGCGCCTGCCGCTTTGGTGTCTTGCCAACGAGCGCCGGGTTGCTCGAGTCGGTGACCTTGGCCTGCGTGTAGGTCAGGCCGCCCTGCACCGCAAAGATGCCGGCGCGGTAGGCCATTTCCAGCTCCAGACCCTTCGAGTCGAACTTGTTGGTCGTGACCTTCACCGGCACCGTCGTCGGGTCGACATTGATCTCGTCGGTGCGGGCGGCGAACAAGGTCGCGAACACGCTGAGCCCGCCGCTGCGCCACTTCACGCCGCCTTCGAGTTGCTTCACCTCGTTGGTCGGGATCTTCGGGCTGCTGCCGTTGACCAGGCCGGGCGGGTTGAAGAAGGTGATGCGGTCGGCGTTGTAGGCCGCGCCGTCGCTCAGGCGCGCGAACACGGCGGTGTCTTTGTTGAGCCGGTAGTTGACACCGGCCGAGTACGAGGTGCGGCCGAATTTGTAGTCGATGCGGTTCGGCGCGGCCAGGTTGTAGGCGATGCCGGCGTTCGACTGGTAGTAATTGCCGCTGGCGCTGTTGCTGTCGTGGCGCACGCTGGCGTCCACGCTCAGCCCGCCGAGCTCGTAGCCGAGCACGAGGTAGGGCGCGGCCGTCTTGTACTTCGATTCCTGGGTGTTCGAGCAGCAGCCGCCGAAGGCCGGCGAGCCGTTCTGCAAGCCCGGCACGTTCAGCAGTTGCGCGTTCTCGCCCGAGGCCGAGAGCGAGTACTGGTTGAAGTTCCAGGTCAGGTTCAAGGTCTGCACCGACGCGTACAGGCCGCCGGTCGCGCTCAGCTTGCCCTCGCCGACCGTGAAGCTCTTCGACAGCTTCAGGTCGTTGGCGACCAGCCCCACGTCATCGACCTTGGTGTTGAAGACGACGGCGGTGAAGCGGTCGCCGGTGAACGCCGCGCCGCCGTTCGCGGCGGTGGTGCCGGCGGGTGCCGCCGAGACATCGGAGCCGGGAAAGATGCCGATGAAGCGGCCGCTGTTCTTCGACCAGCGAAAGTTGTTCTGCAGCCGCAGGCCGCTGCCCACGTCGGCATCGAGCTCGACGCCGAAGGCATCGGTCTTTGCCGTCAGGCCGTTGCTGATGTTCGAGGTGACATGGCCGTTGCTCGACGTCAACGTGTTGTCGGGCGGGAAGCCGGCGTTGTAGAACGCGGCCTTGCGTGGGTCGAGGCCGGGAATTTCCTGGATCTCGCCGTTGACGAAGCGCACCGGGGTCGGCAGGAAGGTGGGCGAGCGGTCGTCGAGGTGCTTGAAGCTCACGCGAACGAAACCGCCGCTGAATTCTTGCGTTAGGTTGCCACGGATCTGCCCGCCCTTTTCGGTGCCGTCGGCACCCGGCCGGCCACCGTCGCCGGTGCGGTAGAAGCCGCCGACCCAGAAGCGCGTCTGCGGCGCGAGCTTGCCGCCGTAGTCGGCGTCGATGCGGTTCTGGTCGTAGCCCAGGCCCTTCGTCAGCATGATGCTGCCGCCCGGCTCCAGGCCGGTCTTGGTGATGAAGTTGATGATGCCGCCCGGCGCGCCGGTGGCCAGCGTCGAGGCCGAGCCGCCGCGCAGCACTTCGAGCCGGTCGAGCCCGGCGTCGATGCGGATCCAGGTGTCGGGCGTGGCGAAGGCGATGTCGCCGAACTGCAGCACCGGCAGGCCGTCTTCCTGGAACTGGATGTAGCGCGCGCCGCCGGCCGAAATGGGGATGCCGCGCACGCCGATGTTGGCATTGCTCTGGCCGCCGCTCGACTCGGCGCGCAGCCCCGGCACCGAACGCAGCACTTCGGTCGAACTGGCTGCGGTGGTGGCGACGATTCCGTCACCGGCGACCGTGCTCAGCGACACGCTGGAGCGCATCTTCGTGCTGCCTGTGGAGGTGCCGGTGATGACCACGGCGTCGAGCTTCAGGCCGTCGTCGGACTTGGCATCGTCAGCAGTTGCAGCGGCGGTCTGCGCCTGCGCAGCCGAGAGGTGCAGCAGGGCGATGGCCGCGGCGACTGCCAGGCGGGTCGGGATCGGTTTGCGGTTCATGAGGGTCTCCAAAATGTTTGTTCTGATGCCTGGGGCGTCGGCGCGCTGCGGCATGGGTTGCAGCCGGGCAGCGTGCCAATCACGCCTTGACGTGGTGGTTCACGGTGCGAGGCGTGCCGTGACTTTAGGATGAACAAAAATAGAATGCAATCGGTTGCACATCAGTGTTTACACGTGTCCGCGAGGGGGCCTGATGCGACCGAACCGGCCGAACCGCCGTGCGCCCGCCTGACGCACAGCCGATGTCAGCGCCGGGCCGGCGGCCGCCCGGAACGCCGCACTCAAAGACGTGTCAGCTGCGGCGTCGGGTGCTGGCCCGCACCACCAGCTCGACCGGCAATGTGCGTGGCGCCGCCGTGCCGCCTTCGATGATGGTCAGCAGCGCATCCAGCAGTTCGACGCCGGCTCGCGCGATCGGCTGGCGCACGGTGGTCAGTGGCGGGCTCGCGTGGCTGGCCCATTCGATGTCGTCGTAGCCGACCACCGCGACCCGGTCGGGCACGGTGCGGCCAAAGACGTGCAGTGCCTGCATCGCGGCGGCGGCCAGCACGTCGCTGCACGCGAACACGGCGTCGAACGCGACGCCGCTGTCGCACAGCCGGGTGATGCCGGCACGAGCCTGTTCGGCCGAGAACGGCACCTTGACCAGCAGCTCGGATTCGACCGTGATGCCGGCCGCTGCCAGTTGCTCGACGTAGCCGCGATACCGGTCCGAGACCTCGGGCAACTGCGGGTCGCCGACGAAGGCGATGCGGCGCATGCCGAGGTCGAGCAGGTGCTGCGTGGCCATCGCGCCGCCGGCGATGTTGTCGCCGCCCACCGAGCAGTAGAGCTGCTGCGCGATCTGCGTGCCCCAGACGACAATCGGCACCCGCCGCGCCGCGAGCTGGTTCAACTGGTCGTGGTGGCGCCACTGGCCGATCAGGATCACGCCAATGGCCACGCCGGAATTGACGGCGCGGGCGGCGGAGTCGAGGTTGTCGGCATCGACGCGCGACAGCAGCATGTCGAAGCCGCGTTCGGTCAGCGCGTCGGCCAGACTGCCGACCATCGCGAGGAAGAACGGGTCGGAGATGTGCTGGCGCGAGACCTTGTCGTACGGGATCACGACGGCGATGGTGCGGGTCGTTTTGAGCCGCAGGTTCTGCGCGCTGACGTTGATCGAGTAGTCGAGCGACCGCGCCAGTTCCTCGATGCGTTCGCGCGTCTCCTTGCTGATCAGCAGGCTGCCGCTGAGCGCGCGCGACACGGTGCCCACCGAGACACCGGCGAGCCGCGCGATGTCGGCCATCTGCAGGCGCTTGGTGTCGGTGGCGGCAGGCGCGGTGGGCTTCGCAGCGGCTGGGGAATCAGGCTTCGGATCGTTGGGCATCGGGCGGCGGGGAAATGGGGCAGGCATGGACGCCGTCAATTCTGCACTGCGCGGCGCGAGTGCAGGCCGCCGACGACTGCCGCGACCCCAGTGGTCCCGGCTACGTAGCGAAGCGAATCGTTTTTAGACGCGAGGCCGCATATCGACGTTTGCACTGCAGAGTTTGGCCGCCGTGCATTTGGCGGTGGTGGCCCGTTCTCAGCTGCTGGCTGCGCGATCCAAGATGCGCTGAACGCTCGAGCGCAAGGTCGGCAGGTCTTGTTCGACCATCGACCAGACAGCGTTGAGATCGACGCTGAAGTAGGCATGAATCAGACGATCCCGGGCGCCGGCGATCTGGCGCCAGGGAACGGTGGGCTCGCACTGGGTCAGCGCCGGGCTGAGGTTCTTCACGGCCTCGCCGATGATCTCCAACTGGCGGATGACGGCGCTTTGCGTCTTGCGATCCGACATGAAGGCCTCTCGACCCTCCGCAGTGAAGGCCTCAATGTCGGCGGTCGCGTCGAGTACGTGGACGAGAAACAGCGCGTCGCGTTCGTTCACAGCGTGCGAGCTTCGGACAGGATGCGCGTTCGCAAGCTCGGGTGCAGTTCACGCTCGGTGCAAAGATCCACCCGCATGCCCAGAGCGTCTTCGATGTCGTGCTGCAAGCCGACGATCTGCAGCAGGCTGGTTCCCGCAGGCATGTCGATCAACAGGTCGATGTCGCTGCCTTCATGATCTTCGCCACGTGCCACGGAACCGAAGATGCGCAGGCGTCGCGCACCGCGCGCGGTTGCCAACGCGAGAATCTGATCGCGCTTGGAAGCCAGGGCCACAGAAGGACGCATGCTTGAATTTTGGCAGCAATTGGCGCGGCAAGGTAGCGCTGTCGCCGCCTCCACAAGGCCTACAACTGCCGCGACCGCGCAAGCGGCGGGTTCTTCGCGAAGTAGCGCTGGATGCCCACCGCGAGCGCCTTCACCAGTTGCGCCTGGTAGTCCGGATCCCGCAGTTTGGCTTCTTCCTCCGGGTTCGAGATGAAGGCCGACTCGACCAGGATCGACGGGATGTCGGGGGCCTTGAGCACCGCGAAGCCGGCCTGTTCGACGCTGCCCTTGTGCAGCTTGCCGACGCGTCCGATCTGGCCCAGCACTTCGCCGCCAAGCTTCAGGCTGTCGCGGATCTGCGCGGTGGTGCTCATGTCGAGCAGTGTGCTGACGACGACCGCGTCTTTGGCGTTGACGTTGACGCCGCCCACGGTGTCGGCGGCGTTCTCGCGGTTCGCCATCCAGCGCGCGGCCGCACTCGTGGCGCCGCCCTGGCTGAGCGCGAACACCGACGCGCCGCGCGCCTGCGGCGTGATGAAGGCGTCGGCATGGATCGAGACGAACAGGTCGGCCTGGACGCGCCGCGCCTTGCGCACGCGCTCGTGCAGCGGCACGAAGAAGTCGGCGTCGCGGGTCAGCATCGCGCGCATGTTCGGCAACGCGTTGATGGCGTCGCGTAATTGCAGCGCGATCGCCAGCACCACGTCTTTTTCGTGCAGGCCGCTCGGGCCGCTGGCGCCCGGGTCTTCGCCGCCATGGCCAGGGTCGAGGGCGACGACGATCAGGCGGTCGATGCGGCCTTGCGCGGCGGCGGGCAAGGGCGCTGGCGTTTGTTGCTGTGCGGTCGGGGCAGGCGCTGGTGACGGTGCTGCGGCCACGGCGGGGAATGGCGGTGGAATCGAAGGTGGGGTCGGTGCAAGCGGTGGCACGAGCGGCGGCTTGTCGACCTTGCCGATGAACTCGCCAAGCGCGTCCTGCACCGACTTCGCGGCCTGCTGTTCGGCGAGTTGCTTGTCGCGAATCAGCGCCAACAGCGGGTCGCGTTCGATGGCCGGGTACAGGTCGAAGACGAGTCGGTGCTGGTAGGCCGCGACCGGTGCGAGCGTGAAGAGTTGCGGCGCGCTGGCCTGCTTCAGGTCGATCACCAGGCGCACCACGCGCGGCTGGTTCTGGCCGGCGCGCACGGCCGCGATGAAGGGGTCGTCGGCGCGCACCTTGCCGACCAGGTCGCGAAGTGCCGGGCTGAGCTCGAGGCCGTCGATGTCGATCACCAGCCGGCCCGGGTTTTCAGCCATGAAGTGGCGTTGCGCGAGGGGCGCGTCCGACTCGATCGTGACGCGCGTGTAGTCGGCCGCCGGCCAGACCCGCACCGCGACGATGCTGGCCCCGAACGCCGGCGAGCGTACGCTGAACACTAACGTTAGCCCGCCGATCGCGCGCAGGGCGCGGCGCCGGCTAAGCCGCGTCGCTGAGGTGGGTTGGGTCCGCAACCTCACCCGAGCAACTCCGCGCCCAAGGCCGTGAGGGCGTGCAGCCGGACCACGCGCTGCTCGTCGAGACCGGGTTCGATCTCGATGCGCAAATCGGGCGGCGGCAGCAGCCCTTCGGCTTTTTCCGGCCATTCGACGAGCTTCAGCCCGGGGTTGGCGAACACCTCGCGAAAGCCCGCGTCTTCCCATTCCTGCGGGTCGTCGAAGCGGTAGAAGTCGAAGTGCCGTATGTGCAGGCTGCGTTCTGCATCACCGCCCGGTGCGGGTAGTTCGTATTCCTCCAGCACCGCGTACGTCGGGCTCTTCACGCGCCCCTGCACGCCCAGGGCATGCAGCAGATGGCGCACAAAGGTGGTCTTGCCGGCGCCCAGGGGGCCGTGCAGTTCGATGCAGGCATCATGCAGGCCGGCGGCGGGGGCGGCCATGGCAGTGGCAAGGGCGGCCGCCGATGCGGCGCAGGCGGCCTCGTTCGGCCAATGCTGGGTGCGGGTTTCGGGAAGCAACAAATGAAGGGCAGGGCCGGGTTGATGGAAGGAGCGCTCGGTGCGCTGACGCCGGAGCAGGTGTTGGCCGGCTTGCGCGAATCGGCGGCAGCGTTGGGATTTTCCCAGATCGGCGTGGCCGATGTGGACCTGTCGCACGCCGAGCCCGGTTTACTGGCCTGGTTGAACAACGGCTTTCATGGCTCGATGGCCTACATGGCCGCGCATGGACTGAAGCGCGCCCGGCCGGCCGAACTGGTGCCCGGCAGCGTCCGCGTGATCACCGCGCGGATGGACTACCTGCCGCGCGGCACGCCGTTGGCGACCTCGGCTTCACCCGGCTGGCAGGCGGTCGAATGGCAGCGCCTGGCCGACCCGGCGCAGGCGGTGGTATCGATCTATGCCCGCGGCCGCGACTATCACAAGGTGCTGCGCGCCCGGCTGCAACAACTCGCCGACGCCCTGGCGGCCGTGGTCGGCCCGTTCGGCTACCGCGTCTTCACCGACTCGGCGCCGGTGCTCGAAGTGGAACTGGCGGCCAGGAGCGGCATCGGCTGGCGCGGCAAGCACACGCTGAACCTGAGCCGCGAGGCCGGCTCGATGTTCTTCCTCGGCGAGATCTGCATCGACCTGCCACTGCCGCTCACCGAACCTGTCGACGCGCATTGCGGCAGCTGCACTGCCTGCATCGACGTGTGCCCGACGCAAGCCATCGTCGCGCCCTACCGGCTCGATGCGCGGCGCTGTATTTCCTACCTGACGATCGAGCACGCTGGGCCGATCCCGGCCGAGTTGCGGCCGCTGATCGGCAACCGCATCTACGGCTGCGACGATTGCCAGCTCGCCTGCCCGTGGAACAAGTATGCGCAGCTCAGTCGTTTGGCGGACTTCGATGCGCGGGCGCCGCTCACCGATGTGAGCCTGCTCGAGTTGTGGGCCTGGGATGAAGCGGCGTTTCTGCATCACACCGAAGGCAGCGCCATCCGCCGCAGCGGCTTCGAGCGCTGGCAGCGCAACCTCGCCGTGTCGCTGGGCAATGCCTTGCAGGCCCGGCCCGACCGGCCCGGCGCAGACCTGCGCACCGCACTGACCCAGCGGCTGGACAGCGCCACGCCGATGGTGCGCGAGCACATCGACTGGGCGCTGGCGCAAGGGCTGGCGGCTGAATCGAAAACGCCCGGCTGAGCCGGGCGCTGGATGAAGCTTGCAGGCCGCTCAGCCGACCGCCTTCATGCGCCGCCGTGCCAGCGCGATCGCGGCCAGGCCCAGCGCCATCAGTGCGTAGGTTTCGGGTTCCGGTACGCCCACGACGGCGGCGT
>JANXZA010000236.1 GCA_025355745.1 Rhizobacter sp.
TCGCCCCCAAGGTGTTCAACCCAAAAAACTGCTCCTGGCGATTTACCAGCGCATAAGCCTTCTTCAATGTCTTCGCCCCGAACAGCAACAACAAATTCGCGTTGTAATGTTTGGCATCTTCAAGCCGCAAAATATTTTCAATACACCGATAAACGCGAGCACGTTCTTCGCCCAACTGCCCGAACTGGCTGATCCACGCGCAACCATCCAGCGCTGCATCGGTATCGCCCGCAGCAAGCCCCAGTAGCGCCTTCAGTTCACCCACGCGCAAATCCACCCACGCCGTGCCCGCATCGGCGGCGAGGCCGATGAGTGTGGTGATCGGCAGGTTTTCGGCGAGGTCGAGTTCATCAAAAATATCGAGTAGTTTGCGGCTTTCATCCGCGCTCAGTTCTGGTAGACGCAAAATCGCAGGGCGCACCAGATTGCCGACGGTGTTGTTCTCCCATTGCAGTTCCTCAATCGGGTAGATTTCCGACATGCCCGGCACAAAAATGCGGCAGGCGTAAACGCCGAGGTGCGTGAAGTCGGCAACGTAGATGTCAAAGCCGCCGTCATGAATACATTTCACCGACCAGTTGTAATCTTCCTCAGTCGTGGTGCCGAAATTCCAGTCGACGAATGGATAGTCGGGTGTGTCGCGCAAGAATTCCCAACTGATGACGCCGCTGGAATCGACGAAATGGATTTCCAGGTTTTGCGCGTCGGCGATTTCGTCCATGTCAAAACCGGGTGCGGGGAAATCACCGAGCGAGTCCAGCGCGCGGCCCTGCAGCAGTTCGGTCAAGGCGCGTTCGAGCGCGATCTCGAAGCGCGGGTGGGCGCCGAAGCTGGCGAAGATGCCCTGGTCCTTCGGGTGCAGCAAGGTCACGCTCATCACCGGGAAGCGGCCGCCGAGCGAGGCGTCGCGCACGAAGATGCCGAAGCCTGCCTTGCGCAGCCCGGCAATGCCGGCGGCAATGGCGGGGAAGCGCGCGATCACGGCATCCGGCACCTCGGGCAGGCACAGGCCTTCGCGGATGATCTTGTACTTGACATGGCGCTCGAAGATTTCCGACAGCGCCTGGGCCCGTGCCTCGTTCACCGTGTTGCCCGCCGCCATGCCGTTGCTGACGTACAGGTTGCCGATGATGTTGACCGGAACGTACGCCTGCGCACCATCGCGCAACCGGGTGTAGGGCAAGGCACAGATGCCGCGCGCGACGTTGCCCGAGTTCAGGTCGACCAGCACGTTGGCGTCGATGTTGCCGAGCGGGTTGTAGAAGGCGTGCAGCGCCAGGTTCAGCATCGCTTCGGGCCAGCGGCCATCCGCGTCGGGCTTGAACCAGCGTTCCTGCGGGTAGTGGACGAAGGGCCGGTTCGCGCGCGTGGCGCCGAGGTGGAAGTGGGTCCAGAAGTAGTGGGTGCCGAGCCGCTCGAAGAACTCGCCGAGGGCGCTGGCGCGGGCCGCCAGTTCGGTCGCGCCCTTGCCGTTGGCGAACAGCATCGGGCAGTCGGTGTCTTTGACATGCACCGACCAGATGCTTTCGATCTCGTTCAGCCACGACGACTCGTTCAGCACGAAGCCGCGGCTGGCGAGCTTGGCCTGCATCGTGGCGATGGTCGATTCGAGCGAGGCGTCCTTGCCGGGGATGAAGCTTTGCATGGGAAGGTGCGGCAAGGGAACCGCACGGCGCTGGGAAAGGAGCGCCGAATCTACACGATGGATGCGACGCCACCCGGTGTGCTGCGAGAGGCTCGCAGGCGCTGCCCGCACAGCGCCTGCCACGCCGCGCTGCCAAAGGCCAGCACCAGGTCGCGCCCGGCCCGGCCCCAGGCCTCGTCGGCGATGCCCAGGCCGAGTTCACGCAGGTAGTGATCGTCGACGATGACGAACTGCCAGCCGTACGGCAGCAGCACGCGATGGCAGCCTGGCGCCGGGCCGAACTCCGCGCCCAGCGACAAGCATTCGCGCGCCTGCTCGTGGCGCGCGAACCCGTGGCTGAGCAGGCCGTTGCAACGCGGCGCGTGCCAGAACGCGCCCATGTCGTCGCCGCGCGATGCCTGGCCACCGAGCACGCCCAAGGCCTGCGGCCAGCCGCTGAAGCCAAGCTCGCGGGCGACCGCGTTCAGGCACTCACGCAAGCGCGTCGGCCTGGCCTGCGGTGCGTGCAGCGACGTCGCCGGCGCGTCGCTCGCCGTCGGCTTCAACGCGTCGAGACGCACGCTGCAGGCGCAAACGCGCACGCGTCTTGAGTTGGGTGATGAGCGGGTTCATGGCGGCACTGCGAAGTCGCTGAACGGCAGGCCGCCGTCCATGATCGCGCGGTGCCGGCCTTCGATCCACGGCCGGGTCGGCGGGTGCGTGAGCCAGTAGAACGGCGCGCCTTCGGCCAGGCCGTCAAGCACACGCGCGGCAAAGTCACCCGCCGGCTCGGCCGTCTTCATGGCCTGCGCCACGTGCTCGGCAAACGGGCTCGGCTTGACGCCCGGCGCGGGTCGCAGGGCGGCGAACTCTTCATAGCGCTGCAAGTCGCCAATGCTGCTTCGGACCATGCCCGGGCACAGCGCATGTACGTTGACGCCACTGCCGCGGGCTTCGTAGTGCAGGCCTTCGAGCGCAAGCAGCAGCGCCGCCTTGGTGGCGCGGTAGGGGCCGGCGCCGGGGAAGCTCTGCAAGGCCGACGACGACACGGTGGCCACCGCCTTGCCGCGCCCGGCCACCAAGTGCGGCCACCACAGCCGCAAGGTGCGCAAGGCGCCGAGGACGTTCACGTCCCAGGCCCATTGCCATGCATCGTCGGTGCTGCCCAGCACATCGGCGGGCAGGCCGCCGATGCCGGCGTTCGCTAACACATGGCTTACCGGCCGGGCGGCGAAGGTTGCCGCCAGGTGCGCCATGGCGGCGGCATCTCGCACGTCGATGGCGAAGCGACGTTCGAGGGGATGGGCGGCCGGGCTCAGCGTGTCGATGTGGAGGTCGATGGCCAGCACTTCGATGCCGCGCGCAAGCAAGGCTTCGGTGAGAGCGGCACCGATGCCCGACGCCGCGCCGGTGACAACGGCCAGCGCAGGGAGACCAGCGGATCGGGATGAGGGTGAGGGTGACATGGCGTGACTCCGGTTCGTTGCAGGCCGATCCCGCGATGGCCAACGAATCAATGAGCTGCCGGGTCGATGTGACGGCGTCGAACGAGGGTCAGAGCCTCTTGTACGGGCAGGCGCCCCTCAGCGCCTGGGGCCGCAGTGTAGCGGGGGTGGAGCGCCGCGACGAGGAAGGAAGGGGATGGAGATGGGGTGGCGACGGGACTTGAACGGCACACGTAAGTTCTTGTCTCTGTTGAGGAAACTCAACTGAAGAACTGTCACCGTTCCCCTGCCTGTTCCCCTGCCTGGTCCCATACAAGGCATACGCTGCAAAGAGACTTCGAACCGGCGCTATCCTGCACCGTTGCACGCAAGCCAGCAACGTCGCGTCCTGTCCCGCGCGACTGTCCTGATGTCGGCATACGACGACACGGCCGAACGCGTCGTCGGCGCCCCACCTTGCATGAATTTAGTGTTGGTCACCCAGGTGCCTTTGGCAGCAAAGGCTCGATGATGTCGCGAGCTTGCGCGAGGCATGCCACGAATGAGCGTCGGAATCCGATGGCGTCGATCGCGGCGAACTCTGCTTCCAAGAATTCCGCGCGCTCTTGCAGTTGCGCAAGGAAGGCCGCGCCATGCTTCGCAAGGAATGGCGCAGCGTGATCAATGGCCTCCGGCTCGGCGTCGGTGACCTTGCCCCTGAGAAGCGTACTCCGTAGCGGAAGATGAAAGTGCATTCAAGGAGCACGAAAGATGAGCAAGCAAGACGGAACGAATCGGCGGGCGCGGTACACGGTGGAGTTCAAGCTCGAGGCCGTGAGGCTGGTCAAGGCGGGGCAGGAAGCGTCGGTGACGGGGCGTGTGCTTGGGGTGCCCAAGCAGACCCTGAGCAACTGGGTGCGGTTGGCCGACAAGGGCACGCTGCACGGCGCCGGTGAACGCCCGGTGAGCGCCGAGCAGATGGAACTGGCCCGGCTGCGCGCCGAGCTGGCGCGCGTGAAGATGGAGCGCGACATCTTAAAAAAAGTGACGGCGTACTTCGCGAGGGAATCGCTGTGAAGTACGCCTGGATTTTCCTGTTCCGGGCGGCATGGCCGATCACGCTGATCTGCGAGGTTCTGAACGTCAGCGTCAGCGGCTACTTCGAGCACCAGCGCAGGCTCGCTCAAGCCCGACCCAGCGGGCCAGGTGGCCGGCATGGCAACGAGGAACTGCTGGCGCGCACATCCGAGCCATCCACGCAGAGGTCAAAGGCGAATACGGCTGGCCAAAGGTGTGGAAGGAGCTGCTCGCGCGAGGCATCCGGGTCGGCAAAGACCGTGTTCAGCGGCTGATGCAGGCGCACGGTATCAAGGCCCGAGGCAAGAGGAAGTTTGTCGTCACCACCGACAGCAGACACAGCTTGCCCGTCGCCGAAAATTTGCTGGCCAGGAACTTCCACCCGGGCGCGACGGATTGCGTTTGGAGCAGCGACATCACCTACATCGCCACCGACGAAGGCTGGCTGTACTTAGCCTGCGTGATCGACCTGTTCAGCCGCCAGGTGGTGGGCTGGAGCATGCAGCCGCACATGCAGACCGCCTGGTGGCAGACGCACTGCGCATGGCCTGGTTCAGGCGCCATCCCGCGCCAGGCTTGATCTTCCACTCGGACCGGGGCAGCCAATATTGCAGCCGTGAGTTCCAGGCCGCACTCACCAGTTACGGCATGCGCAGCTCGATGAGTCGCAAGGGGAACCGCTGGGTCAATGCGCCGACCGAGAGCCTGTGAGGAAGCCTGAAAGTAGGCAGGCTGTACGGCAAGAAGTTTGCCACCCAGCGGCAGGCCATGGACGAGGTGATCGACTGGTTGACGTTCTACAACCATCGCAAACTTCACTCCACGTTGGGCTACATCAGCCCGATGCGGTTCGAAGAAAACTGGCACGCGGGCCAGGCAAAGAAAGCCGCGTAATCAAGTGGCTATGGACTACGTCGATCAAGGGCAAGGTCACTTGGACGACGACGCTGGCTTAGCGCACACGCTGTCCGGCAAAGTCGGGTACGCAGGCCAAGTCTTCCTGCCGAAGCATGCGCATAAAGGCGGTGCTGGCCAGCGCGTGCAGCGTGTCGTCAGCGGACAGCAGGAATAGCTTCGATGAACGCTTCACCGTATCCGCCGTTCTGGTCAGCCTGACGTCGGCGGGCGGTTCCGCAGGTCCCAGACGCTGCCCTGCCAGTTCGAGATGCGTCCCTCGATGCGGCACTTGGGGCAGACCCACACGACCGCGTTGTCCTGTGCCAAGGACGCTTCTACGACGCTCTTCTTGCACTTGAAACACTTTGGCGCGGGAAGGGTCTCTGACTTGCTGTCGGAGGCATGTGCGACCGCATCGACGTGGAACTGAACCATCATGCGTGCAGGGCCCTTGACCGGGCCAATCGCGCCGGACTTGTCGGTACCAGCCGAGGCGGCGTGCTCGCCGCAACCCGATCTTCGGTTCTGACGCTCGCCGCCAACGCGTCGCGGGCCAGAGACGGGTGCGCCGACGCTGCGTCCAGTCCCCACTGCCATGGCGGATATGCTGTGGCCTTGCCATGTACATCACCGACCTCACGCACTTTCTCTATGGTGGGCCAGGTTGCGCTGCCAGCGATATTGGCAGCGCTCGTCTTCGACGCGGCTCCGCTAAGAACGACAACTTTCTGGGGTTGTCGCCAACTTGCAGTCCCGACCATGACCGGTCGGTCAGCAAAGTCGGCTTCGCGGCTGCAATCCCTTCCTCCAGTTCTGAGGCCATGCGCTGCAAGAAGCGCGCGGCTCTTATGATTGCCGCATGAGTTTGCATGATCACGATCACGATCACGAGCACAGCGAGCTGGGCGAGATGGACCTGAGGGTGCGTGCGCTCGAAAGTGTTCTCACTCAAAAAGGTTATATCGACCCGGCCGCGCTGGATCGATTGATCGACACCTACCAGACCCGCATCGGCCCGCGCAATGGCGCCAGCGTGGTCGCCCGAGCCTGGGTCGACGCCGAATTCCACGAATGGCTACTGCGCGATGCGACGGCCGCCATCGCATCGATGGGTTATGCGGGCCGCCAGGGCGAGCACATGCAGGTGGTGGCCAATGCACCAGAGCGGCACAACCTCGTCGTCTGCACCTTGTGCAGCTGCTACCCCTGGCCCGTGCTCGGCTTGCCGCCGACCTGGTACAAGAGCGCGCCCTATCGCTCGCGCGCGGTTCGAGACCCGCGCGGGGTACTCGCCGATTTCGGCGTGGTGCTTGCCGAAGAAGTCGAGATCCGCGTCTGGGATTCGACCGCCGAGTTGCGCTACCTGGTGCTGCCCGAGCGGCCCGTCGGCACCGAGTCAATGGACGAAGCGGCACTGGCATCGCTGGTCACGCGCGATTCCATGATCGGTACTGGTCTGGCCTTGAAGCCCTCACCATGAGCTACATGACCCATGCCGACCTCGGCGGCCAACTGGGCCGCGGTGCCGTTGTGCCCGACCCCGAAGGCGAACCGTTCCATGCCGCCTGGGAGCCACGCGCGTTTGCACTGACAGTGGCAATGGGTGCGACGCGGGCATGGAATCTCGACATGAGCCGTGCCGCGCGCGAGACGCTGCCCGAGTACGCAACCTCGAGCTACTACGAAATCTGGATCGCCGGCCTGCAGCGGCTGCTGCAGGAACGCGCCATGCTTGACGACGCCGAGATCGCTGCGGCACGCGCGTTGCTGCCGCCCGTGGCAGTCGCGCGCGTGCTGGCGGCCGCCGAGGTGGAGGCGGTCTTGGTCGCAGGTGCGCCGACCGCACGCAGCACTACCTCGGCGCCGCGCTGGCACGCGGGCGATCGGGTGCGGGCAGTTTCGGGCGCGTCGAACCATCACACTCGCTTGCCCGGCTACGTGCGCGGCAAGTGCGGAATCATCGAGCGCGCACACGGCATGCACGTGTTCGCTGATGCCCACGCACATGGGCTGGGCGAGCAATCGCAGTGGCTCTATACCGTGGTGTTCGTCGCCACCAATCTTTGGCCGGATGCCGTCCCAGGTCACACCGTATCGGTTGACGCCTGGGAACCGTACCTTGGCGCCGCATGACAACCCCACCCGTGTCACCGGACTGGCCCAGCAACGCCGATGAGCCCGTGTTCAGCAAGCCGTGGCAAGCGCATGCCTTCGCGATGGTATTGCGGTTGCATGAGCAAGGCCTCTTCAGTTGGTGCGAGTGGGCGAGCGCTCTGGCGGCGCAGATCGGCGCCGCTCAGACACGCGACGAAGCGGGCCTGGGCGACACCTACTACCGGCATTGGCTGAGCGCGCTGGAGTCGATCGTTGCGGCCAAGGGTGCCAGCTCGGCCGCAGAGTTGGAGCGTTACCGTGATGCCTGGGACCGGGCGGCCGACCGCACACCCCATGGCCAGCCCATCGAGCTGCAACCGCACGACCTCGAGCGCGGTGGTTGACTGGTTTGAATGGTCAAACTGCGCCGCGGCAGCCTCTTGGACGCCGCCGCCCGCCCGCGCATCATAGCGTCACTGAGCGGGTGCAAACAAGGGCGTCTGAAGTTGCTGTCCCCACCGTCAGCTTCGGCGGCGGTGACCTCGTTTTCCTCTATGTCACCGATGGGTCGACAGCACTTGGTGGCCGGGCACCGCAGCGGTCGCTCGGATATTTCATGCGCCGGCTGGAAACTACTTCCCTGCCCGTGCCGAGTCCGCCTATCGCCGAACCCGTATCACGCCGCAGGCTGCGTGCGACATCAGGCCCGCGCCTCGAACACGAGGTTGAACGGCGTTTCGGTTGCGCGGCGAAAGTGGTTGAAGCCGCCCTTCGCGACGACCGTGCGCAGGCGCTGCTCGCCGGCCTGGGCGCCCAGGCACAGGCCGACTTCCTGCGACCGCGACGCCGGAGTGCAGATGCACGTCGATGCCGAGTAGAAGATGCGGCCAATCGGGTTCAGGTTGTCTTCGAGCGTGTCGTTCGCGAACGGCTCGACGATGAGCCAGGTGCAGTCGGTCTTAAGCGCTTCCTTCACGTGTCTCGACGCGCTCACTGGATCGTCCATGTCGTGCAGGCAGTCGAACACCGCGACGAGGTCAAAGCCGTCGCCGGGGAAGTCTTGCGCCCGCGCGACGTCGAACGTGACCCGGTCGGCCACGCCAGCCCGGGTGGCCGCGTCGCGGGCATGACGGATCGACGGCTCGTGGTAGTCGTAGCCGTAGAAGCGCGAGTTCGGGTAGGCCTGCGCCATGATGAGGGTCGACGCACCGTGGCCGCAGCCCACGTCGGCCACCTTGGCGCCAGCCTTTAGTTTGGCGTCGACGCCGTCGAGTGCCGGGATCCAGTGGGCCACCAGGTTTGCCGCGTAGCCCGGCCGGAAGAAGCGCTCCGTGCCGATGAACAAGGCGGGATGCTGCTCGTGCCACCCGAGACCGGCACCGCTGCGGAAGGCGTCGATCAGTTTCGGCACCGCCGCGAACATCGCGATGGCGAGCTGGAAGGCGCCGGGGATAAACACCGGACTGCCCTCGACGGCCAAGGCCAGCGCCTGTTCTTCGCTGAGGCTGAACATCCGCGTCGCCGGGTCGTATTGCGCGTAGCCGCTGGCGGCCTGGGCCGACAGCCACTCGAGCACGTAGCGCGCGTCGCAGCCGGTCCGCGCGGCCAGCGTTTCGGCCGCCATCGGCTCCACGGCCAACGCTTTGTACAACCCGAGCTGATCGCCGATCACGACCGTCGAGGCGTGCGTGACGGCCCCCAGGTCGCGCACGAAATTGCCCATGAACTCGTTCAGCTTCGCTTCGTCGATGGCCATGGTCGTCTTCCGGGTGGATGCGAGGCGTTGGTTGATGGTCACGTCTCGCCTCCTGCCTCGCCGGCAGCGCAGTCGTGTGGCCGGTGGCGGCCGCCTTCAAGTGTGGACTGGTCGCTGCGCCCTCCCATCCCACAGCCTAGGAACCTGTCGGGCTTTCCCACCTACTCCGAGCGGGCGGCTGCGTAGACAATTGCGCCAGCCTAATCAGACCCTCATCGCATGAGCCGCTTCATTGCCGTAGATCGAGACACTGCTTACCTGCTGCCGCCGTCGGTCGACGAATGGTTGCCGCAGAACCACTTGGCCC
>JANXZA010000022.1 GCA_025355745.1 Rhizobacter sp.
CAACGGCGACGACGATGTGGGCCAGGGCCGGCTGCTGCCGAGCACCTCGGTCGATCAGTACGCCGCCACGCTCGGCAAGTGGTTCGGTATCAGCGACGCGCAGTTGCTGACGGTGCTGCCGAACCTCGTCAACTGGAACGCAGGCGAGCGCACGCTGGGCTTCGTGTGAAGCGGCTCAGGAAGTGAAGAGAAAATTCATCCACCGCAGAGTAACGGCGTTGACGGGGTTACGCTGCGGTGAGACTTTCTCTTCACAGCCTTTCAAGCGCCACCGCCCCGCCGCAGCCCCGCCCGCAGCGTGGCAATCTCGTCGAGCAGGTCGAGCGCGAGTGCGACCCCAGGTGCGTTGACCTCCAGGTCTTGGGTGAGCCGCCAGGCGAGCCGGGCGCGGCGCAGCGAGGTGCCGACGAAGCGCCATTCGTCGGGCTGCCGGCCGAGCGGTGCCAGCACGCCTTCGACGACCCAGACATGGATCTGCGCTTCGGGGGCGCGGCTGGCGCGGCTCAGCTCCACCAGCGTCAGGTAGCCGTCTTCCTCGACCACGGCAGGGTCGGGCAACGAGGTGAATGATTCGGTCATCGCGGGTCATCCTTCGAGGTGGGCGCGGGGCTTGAAGTCGAACGCGTCGGCCATCGCGCGGTAAGCGGCTTTCGCAGCGTCGGTGTCGGCCTTCGGCAAGGCGATGGTCAGCACCGCGTACAGATCGCCGGCCGGCGTGCCGGTGCCGGTGCCAGTGCCGTTGCCCGCGCCATTGCCAGGCAGGCCGCGACCCTTCAAACGCAGCTTGCGGCCGGCTTGCGAGCCGGGCGGGATCGTCAGCTCGACCGCGCCTTGCGGTGTCGGCGCGCTCAGCGCCACGCCGAGCGCGGCTTCCCAGGGCGCGACCGGCAGGTCGAAGTACACATCGCGGCCATCGACGCGGTAGATCGGGTGCGGGTTGAAGGCGATTTCGAGGAACAGGTCGCCGGCCGGCCCTTCTCCCAGGCCCGGCCCACCCTGGCCGGCCAGGCGCAGGTGCTGGCCTTCGCGAATGCCCTTTGGAATGTTGACGTCGAGCTGGCGCTCCTGCATCACGCCGCGGCCTTCGGCATCGAGCGCCGGCATCCGCAGCGAGATGCTGCGTTGCGCGCCACGGTAGGCGTCTTCAAGGTCGATCAGCACCTTGGCGTGATGGTCCTGCCCCGGCATGCGCATCTGCGGGCGGCGCGCACCTGACCCTGACCCCGCACCGGCACTGCCGCGCGCGGCGCGCCCGAACAAGGCCTCGAAGAAGTCGCTGTGGTCCTGGGCGCCGCCGCTGCCATCGTCGCCGCGGCCGCTGAACTCGAAGCCGGCATCCCAGCCCGGCGGTGGCTCGAAGTCGGAGTCGGCGCGGCCGCCCTGGCCGGCGTGCTGGCGCTGCCGCTCCCACTGGCTGCCGGCCTGGTCGTAGGCAGCGCGCTTCTCGGGGTCTTTCAGCACCTCGTTGGCCTCACCCAGTTCCTTGAAGCGGGCTTCGGCATCGGCCTCCTTGCTGAGGTCGGGGTGGTACTTGCGCGCCAGCTTGCGGTAGGCGCGCTTGATGTCGTCGGCCGGCGCATCGCGCGCCACACCGAGCGTCTGGTAGTAGTCCTTGAACTTCATCGGTGGCCTTCTGGTGGCGCGCTGCTGGCCCTGGCTTGCAAGCGCCTTGCAGTGTGCCGCGCCTCAGTGATCGTGGCCGTGCGCCATGTCAAGCGCTGCGGCTGCGGGTGCGGCTGCGGGTGCGTCGGCAGGCGCCGCATCGCACGCTGCCATCACCGGCTCGCGCACCACCTGCAAGGTGACATGGCCGATGCGGAAGCGGTCGCGCAGCGCGCCGGTGGCCTCCCGGAAGAACGCATCATCGGGGTGGCCCGAGGGCATCACCAGGTGCGCCGTCAGCACCACGTCCGACGTGCCGGTGGCCCAGACGTGCAGGTCGTGCACCCGGTCCACGCCGGGCAGCGCGGCGAGCTGGGCGCGCACCGCCGCCAGATCGATGTGCGCCGGCACGCCGTCGAACATCAGGTGCAGCGACTGGCGCAGCAGGCTCCAGGTGCCGGCGACGATGACGGCCGCGATCGCCAGGCTGGTAACAGGGTCGAGCCAGGCCCAGCCGAACCAAAGCGACAAGCCGCCCGCCACCACCACGCCGAGCGAGACCAGCGCGTCGCCGGCCATGTGGATGAAGGCGCCCCGGATGTTGAGGTCGTCTTCGCGCCCGCGCATGAACAGCAGCGCAGTGCCCAGGTTGACGACGATGCCGATACCCGCCACCACCATCACGGTGACGCCCTGCATCGGCTCGGGCGCATGCAGGCGGCCGATGGCTTCCCAGGCCAGCGAGCCCATCGCCACCAGCAGCAGCGCGGCGTTGGCGAATGCGGCCAGGATCGAGGCCCGTTTCCAGCCATAGGTGTAGCGTGCGCCGGGCCGCAGCCGGCCCGCGAATGCCGCGCCCCAGGCCAGCACCAACCCGGCCACGTCGCCCAGGTTGTGGCCGGCGTCGGCGAGCAGCGCCAGCGAGTTGACCCGCCAGCCGAAGAAGGCCTCGATCGCGACGAAGACGATGTTGGCCGAGATGCCGATCGCGAACGCGCGGTCGAAGTTGGCGGGCGCGCGGTGATGGGCATGGTCATGGTCATGGCCATGACCGTGCGCTGTCGCGTGATCGTGGCCGTGATGGTCGGCTTCGTGAGAATGGCTGGAAGGCATGCGTGCAGTGTGACTAACGGAGCGCCGCGAGCGTTGCCGGAGCCATCAAGCGTTCGCTGGCGCGTCAAACCATCGACAGACGGATTTCCCGACCCAGGCTGCGCGCCGCGCTTTCAAGATGCTCCATGCGGCTCGCGTGGTTCAGGTCCAGCAGTCGATCGACCTGGGGCATGTGCCAACCGAGACGGCGCGCCAACTCGGACTTCTTCACCCCCTGGGCCAGCATCTCGGCATAGATCGCCAGCTTGACTGATTCGAGCACGCTGGGCCGCACGACTGCCTGACCGCGTTTGGGCTTGCTCGGCACCGGCAGCGGTCGTCTGTCATCGACATAAAACGTCAGCGCGGCCTCCAGGGCGTCCACGGCATACAGCAGCGCCTCTTCACGATCTTCACCCTGCGTGATGGCCTCGGGGACATCGGGAAAGGTCACGACGAAACCACCTTCAGGTTGCGCGGCCAGGACGATTGGATATTCAAACATGGTTCACCTCCGCTTCAGGCCGAGTTGCTTCTTGATGGCCTCGACCGTGCCGGTCTTCAGCTCGGCGGCATGCATTTGCAATACCGACTGCCGACCGCCGGAGGAAGACTTTCAGGTGAGAGCCTTTGCTTTGAACGAAAGTCGCGCCTTGCTTGGCGAGCCACCGCTTGAATTCGCTCGAAGTCACGCCCGGAGAATAAACACATCTGTTGTGTCGGTCAAGCTCGCGGCGTCAGCGCGACGAACTGGTTTCACGTCTCGATTGCCTGATGCTCGTGCCCAGGGAATGGCCGGCAACTCCAAATCGCTCAAGCCGCCAGCCGCGCCCGCATCGCGTCGATCACCGCCTTGTAATCCGGCTGGCCGAAGATCGCGCTGCCGGCCACGAAGGTGTCGGCGCCGGCGTCGGCGGCGGCGCGGATGTTGTCGGTCTTGATGCCGCCATCGACTTCGAGGCGGATGTCGCGCCCGGTCGCTTGCCGGTGCGCGTCGATGAGCTGGCGCACACGCTCGATCTTCTTCAACGCGCCGGGAATGAAGCTCTGCCCGCCGAAGCCCGGGTTCACGCTCATCACCAGCACCAGGTCGAGCTGGTCGAGCGTCCACTCCAGCACGTCGAGCGATGCCGCCGGGTTGAACACCAGGCCGGCGCTGCAGCCCGCGCCGCGAATGACTTGCAGCGTGCGGTCGACATGGTTGCTGGCCTCGGGGTGAAAGCTGATGCGGTCGGCGCCGGCCTTCGCGAAGTCCAGGGCCAGCGCATCGACCGGCTGCACCATCAGGTGCACGTCGATCGGCACCTTGCTGCCGTCAGCGCGCACGGCGTGCTTGCGCAGCGCCGCGCAGACCATCGGGCCGAAGCTCAGGTTCGGCACGTAGTGGTTGTCCATCACGTCGAAGTGAATCCAGTCGGCGCCGGCCGCGATCACGTCGCGCACCTCGTCGCCGAGGCGGGCGAAGTCGGCAGCCAGCAGGCTGGGGGCGATGCGGTAGGTGGGTGGCATGTCAATACACGGAGTTTGCGTGGAATTCTAGGAGGCGCGCCGGGCGGCCCGATGCTTGCTGCCAGAATCGCCCGCATGTCCCGACCCGAACTCACCAGCACCGTCGCTGTGCGCCACCTGCCCGAGCAATCGGACCCGAAGACCGGCCAGCATGCGTTTGCCTACACGGTGACGATCCGCAACACCGGCGACATCACCGCGCAGTTGATCGCGCGCCACTGGGTCATCACCGACGCGAACGGCCACACCGAGGAAGTGCGCGGCCTGGCAGTGGTCGGCCACCAGCCGCTGCTCAGGCCCGGCGAGACCTTCGAGTACACCAGCGGCACGCACCTGGCCACGCCGCTGGGCACGATGCGCGGCACCTTCTTTTGCATGACCGAAACGGCCCAGCCGTTCGACGCGCCGGTCGCCGAATTCGGCCTGACCGTCGCCTCGGCCCTGCACTGATGGCGGGCAAGCGCGTCTCGCCCTGGGACCTGACCGCGCTGCTCAACGCAGCCGACCCGAAGGCGAGCCTGCCGGAGCGCAACCTGTGGCTGATCCGGCTGCTCGAATGGCTGCGGCACGCGCCGGTCGAAGCACCGGTGCCCCCAGTGAAGCCGGTCGAAGCACCGGCGCCCCCAGTGAAGCCGGTCGAAGCACCGGCGCCTCCAGCGAAACCGATCGAGATCGAAGCCACGTCCACGCCGACACCGGTGCTGCGCCTGAAGCATCTGCTGGGCGTGCTCGACCGCCACCCCGAACACCAGGTGCGCGTGGCCGCGCTGCTGCGCCGCATCTGGAGCGATGTGGACAGCGCGGCGCTGCTGGCCGACTTCGGCTTCGCGCCGCGCATGGACCTGTGGCGAGAACTGGGCCGGCGCCTGCGCGCCCGTGTGCTGCCGCTGAGCCCCGCCACCACCGACCTGGGCGAGATCTTTCCACTGCTGTTCCCGCATGCCGACGACGCCGCCTGGCTGCTCGCCATCGACGCGGCCACGCTGGAGCGGCTGCGCACTTACGTCGCACCGGAGCGCGGCAGCTCGGCGTGGCGCACGCCCTTCGTCGAGGCGATCGTGTTCCTGGCCAGTGCGGTGCGCGCGTCGGGCTTCTCGCCGGCCTTGCGCATGCGCATGAGCCCCGAGCTGCTGACCGCGCAACCGTTTCGCCAGCTCGGCCGCGTCGCCGAGCGAATCGGCGAGCACGCGCTCGGCAGCGAGGCCCTGACCACGCCCGAGTCCGAAGCGGCGCTGCTCCAGGAGGCCCACTATCTGCGCGCCCTGCTCGATGTCTGCCGGCAGTGCGCCGACAGCGTTCACGAGCACCTGGAAGCGCACGGCGTCTCGGTCGATGTGGTGTTCGAGGTCGACCAGTTGCGCGAGCGCACGCACCGGCTCGAGTCGCTGCTCATCTGCGTCGTCAGCCCCGAGCCGGCGCGCGAGATCACGCGGCTGCTGGCCGAGCTGGTGCACACCGCCGACGAGCGCCGCAGCATCGGCGCGCTGATGTCGCGCCACTACTCGCTGCTGGCGCGCCAGGTGGCCGAGCGCAGCGCCGAAACCGGCGAGCACTACATCACCCGCGATCGCAACGAATACCGCAGCATGCTGCGCGCTGCGGCCGGTGGCGGCGCGGTGCTGGCGGCCACCACGTTGCTGAAGTTCGCACTGCTGGCGATCGGCCTGTCAGCGTTCTGGGGCGGCTTCTGGGCCGGCATCAACTACGCGGCGAGCTTCGTGGTCGTGCAGTTGCTGCACTTCACGGTGGCCACCAAACAGCCGGCGATGACGGCCCCGGCGATGGCCGAAAAGCTCACTGAATTGAACGACGACGACCATGTCGAAGGCTTCGTCGATGAGGTGGCGCACCTGATCCGCTCCCAGGCGGCGGGCATCTTCGGCAACCTGGCGCTGGTGGCGCCGATCGTGCTGGGTGTGCAGTACGCATCACGGGCCGTGTTCGGCGCGCCGCTGGTCGGCCACAAAGACGCGGTGCATGTGCTGGATAGCTTGACCCTGCTCGGCCCGACTGCGCTCTACGCCGCCTTCACCGGCGTGCTGCTGTTCGCCAGCTCGCTGATTGCCGGCTGGGCCGAGAACTGGTTCGTCTGGCACCGGCTCGACAGCGCCATCGCCTGGAACCCGCGCATCGTGGCGCGCCTGGGTGCGGCACGCGCCGCGCGCTGGGCGGTCTACTGGCGCGCCAATATCTCCGGCTTCGCATCGAACATCTCGCTCGGCATGATGCTCGGCGTGGTGCCGGTGGTAGCGCTGTTCTTCGGGCTGCCGATCGAGGTGCGACACGTCACCTTGTCGACCGGTCAACTGGCGGCGGCGGTCGGCTCCGAAGGCTTCGATCTGCTGCGCCACAGCGCGTTCTGGTGGTGCGTGGCGGGCATCGCGGCCACCGGCGTGCTGAACCTGAGCGTTAGTTTCTTTCTCGCCTTCAAGGTGGCGCTGCGCTCGCGCGGTATCCGGCTGGCCGACCGCAGCCGCATCCGCCGCGCGATTCGCGCCCGGCTGTGGCAGCGGCCGCTGTCGTTTCTGGTGCCGCCGCCGGCTTGATGGGGGCGCCGGCGGCGGCGCTGGGGCTCACTTGTCCCGGCGTTCGCCTCGCTTGCGCCCCGCGAACATGGTCCACCAGACGATCAGCACCAGCAGCAACGCAGCACCGAAGGCTTCAAGCAAAATCACCCACATGTCGAATGCCCTTCGGTCTGGAAAGCGTGCTGCGCCACGGCGCAGGTCGGCAGCGGTCAGAGCGGCCATGGCCGCGATTCTAGGGTTGCTCGCCGCCTGCGCCAGCCCGCCGTCGAACCCGCCGGAGCCCGCCAGGCCGGGTTCGCCTGCGGCGGCGCCCGGCATGGCTTCGGTGCCGATGATCAACCCGACCATCGTGCGAGCCCGTGCCCGCTGGGTGCCGGTCGAATGGGCCGACCTGCCGGGCTGGCAGGCCGACACCTTCAGTGAACTCTGGCCCGCCCTGTTGCGCGGTTGCGAACGGCCCGCGCCGGCCTGGGTGGCGGCCTGCGCGCAGGCGCGCGGCGAGCCGCCGGCGCCTGGCGATGCGGCGGTGCGGGCCTGGCTGCAGCGGCGGCTGAAGCCGTACCGGGTCGAGGCGCTCGACGGCAACAGCGAAGGGCTGGTCACCGGTTATGTCGAAGCCTCGTTGCGCGCATCGCGGGTCGAACGTGGCGAGTTTCGCGTCCCGCTGTACGCGCTGCCAGTCGATCTGGCGACGCGCAAGCCCTACTGGACACGCCAGCAGCTCGAGACCCTGCCGGCAGCGCGCGCCGCGCTGCGCGGCCGCGAACTGGCCTATGTGCGCGACCCGCTCGAAGCGCTCTACCTGCACATCCAGGGCTCGGGGCGGGTGCGCATCACCGAGGCCGACGGCAGCAGCCGGATGGTCCGGCTGGCCTTCGCCGGCCACAACGACCAGCCCTACCAGTCGGTCGGCGGCTGGCTCGTCGCGCAGGGCCAGATGGCCGCCGCGCAAGCCTCGTGGCCGGCGATCAAGGCCTGGGCGAAGCAGAACCCGAAGCGCGTCAACGAGATGATCTGGGCAAATCCGCGCTATGTGTTCTTCCGCGAAGAGCCGCTGCCCGATCCGTTGCTCGGGCCGAAGGGCGCGCAGGGTGTGGCGCTGACGCCGGGGCGCTCGGTGGCGGTCGATCCGCTCAGCATCCCGTACGGCACGCCGCTCTGGCTGGCCACCACCGCGCCGCTGACGAGCACCCCGCTGCGCCGCGCGGTGATGGCGCAGGACACCGGCAACGCCATCACCGGCGCAGTGCGGGCCGACTATTTCTGGGGCTGGGGCGAAGACGCCGAAGCCCAGGCCGGGCGCATGAAGCAACCGCTGCAGATGTGGGCGCTGTGGCCCCGCCAGTGAGCCGGACACCGCTGCGCGCCGGGTCCGCAACCCGGTCCGTCAGCCGACCGGCGAGCCCGAAAGATTTGCCCGCGCTGCACGACTCACGCCGTGCCTCTTGAAAGAAAACGCCATGACCCGCCGCCACCTCCTTGCAATCCTGTCCGCCCTCGGCCTCGCGCCGAAGTTGGTGGACGCCCAGACCCCCGCTCAAAGCACACCTGCCGCGCCAAAGGCGGACTTGCTGCGCCTGTCCGATGCCGAATGGAAGAAGCGCCTCGCACCGGCCCAGTACGACGTGCTGCGCCACGAGGGCACCGAACGCGCTGGCAGCAGCCCGCTGAACGACGAGCACCGCAAGGGCCGATTCCATTGCGCCGGGTGCGACTTGCCACTGTTCGGCTCCGAGACCAAGTTCGACAGCGGCACCGGCTGGCCGAGCTTCTTCGCCTCTCTGCCGGGCGCGGTGGTCGTGAAGACCGACTACAAGCTGATCCTGCCGCGCACCGAATACCACTGCGCGCGCTGCGAAGGCCATCAAGGTCATGTCTTCGACGACAGCCCGAAGCCGACCGGCAAGCGCTACTGCAACAACGGCGTGGCGCTGAAGTTCGTGCCCGCCTGACCGGGCGCCAGCGCGCCGGCTGCCCACGCTTCAATCGCCGAGACCGGCGTGCCCCAGTGACAGCGTCTTGCCATCGATCGGCCCGTGTGGCGAATCAGTTCAACACGGTGCAGTTGCGGCCCTGCGTCTTGGCCCGGTACATCGCCTGGTCGGCGCGCTCGATGCAGGCCTCGATCGGGGCCTCGCCTTCGCAGGCGCTCAGGCCAGCCGAGAAGGTCACGTTCAACCCTGCGGCGGCGGCGTCGAAGCGCGCCCCGGCCACGGCTTCGCGCAGCCGTTCGATGCTGTGCAGCGCCTGTTCGGGCGAGGTGGCCGGCAGCATCAGCAGGAACTCTTCACCGCCCCAGCGGGCCAGCACGTCGGTGGTGCGCAGCGCCTCGCGGGCGGTGTCGGCGAAGGTCTTTAGCACGCTGTCGCCGGCGCGGTGGCCGTGGCTGTCGTTGATGCGCTTGAACAGGTCGATGTCGATGAGGGCGATGGCCATCACCGAGCCGGCGCGGCGCTGGCGTGCCTGCTCGGCCTGCACCAGCGCCGTCATGTGGCGGCGGTTGATGAGGCCGGTCAGCTCGTCGCGCGTGGCCAGCTCGCTGATGCGCGCGAGCGCGAGTTGCAGGTCGAGCTTCTGCTGCTTCAGCCGCAGCCGCATCGTCCCCATGCGCCCGGCCAGCACCGAGACGAAGGCCAGCACGACACCGGTGGAAATCAGGTGGGCGGCTTCGACGATCGGCGGGTAGCGGGCCGGGTCGGTCGCGCCCTTCCACACCATCACCGTACCGAGCAGGGCGAACGCGAACCCGGCCAGCGCCCGCAACTGGCCCGGCCGCAGCGAGAACATGGCGAACACCAACATCAGCACGCTGAAGGTCATCACCGCGCCGCGTTGCGCACCGCTGATGGCATAGGCGCCGGCACTGATCAACATGCCGAAACCGGTCTGCGCCAGGGTCAGCGAAGGGTCCGAGGTGAAGCGCTGGTTGAAGCCGCTGCGGATCACCGCGTAAAACGCCAGCGCGCCGCTCAGGTAGGTGGCCATCAACCACAGTGACGCGCGGCGATCCACCAGGTGCAGATAGACCCAGCCAAGCAGCAGCACGGCGAACAGCGCATAGGCCACCAGCGCGAGCAGCGACTGCGAGGCCCGCACGCGCTGGCGGCCGGGCGGCCCGAGCACGGCATGGGCAAGGGCGGACGCGAGCCTGGTTCTCATCTGCCTCGGATATCGGTGCTGCGGCGCTGCAAATGAAAGGCTGGCACAAGTGAGGTCGCCGCTTCAGCGCCGCTTCAGTGCACAAGGTCACGCAACATCATCGCCACCGCGGCGGCCATCAGCACCACCGAGCCCCAGCCGAGGAAGCGCGTCTTGCGGCGCACCGGCAGCGCGCCCATCACCTTCTCGTTGCCGGCCAGCAGCATCATCGCCACCATGATGGGCACCGCCACCACGCCGTTCACCACTGCGCTCCAGTAGAGCGCCTTCATCGGGTCGATGGGTGTGAAGTCCATGCCGGTGCCCACCAGCGTGGCGATGCCGATGATGGCGTAGAAGCCCTTTGCTTCGCGCCAGTGCCGCTCCAGGCCTTCGGGCCAGCCGAAGGCC
>JANXZA010000052.1 GCA_025355745.1 Rhizobacter sp.
CCTTCGCGAGCGGGTCGCTCAGGGCGAGGATCGTCAGCGCCTGCCGTCTCGCGTCGGGTCTCATGGCGTCGATGATAGGCGCGCGCGCCCTAAAATCGCGAGCTTCGAACACGCACAACGGTGAACCGCATGGCCTTGTACCAACTCGACGAACACCGGCCGCTGATGGCCGAAGGCGCGTGGGTCGCCGACAGCGCGCAGGTCATCGGCCGCGTCGAACTCGGCGAGGACGCGAGCGTGTGGTTCGGCGCGATCCTGCGCGGCGACACCGAGCAGCTGCGCATCGGCAAGGGCTCGAACGTGCAGGACGGCAGCGTGCTGCACGCCGACCCCGGCTTCCCGCTGGTGCTGGGCGAGCACGTGACCATCGGGCACCAGGTGATGCTGCACGGCTGCACGGTCGGTGACGGCTCGTTGATCGGCATCCACGCGGTGGTGCTGAACGGCGCGAAGATCGGCAAGAACTGCCTGGTGGGCGCCGGGGCACTGGTGACCGAGGGCAAGGAATTCCCCGACGGCTCGATGATCCTCGGCTCGCCGGCCAAGGTGGTGCGGCAGCTGACGCCGGAGCAGATCGCCGCGCTGCCGCGCAGCGCCCACCACTACGTCCAGAACGCGAAGCGCTTCAGGGACGGGTTGAAGAAGATCGGATGAACACGGCGATGAGGGGCGCGGTCTTCGCGAGCCCGGCGCCGGGCCGCCCCAAGGCGGGCGAGACCCCCTCGGGGGGTCGTCCGCCGTACACGGCGGACGAGGGGCTGTCATGAGTGAGCTGCACAAGTTCATCTTCGAGGGGCTGCCGGTGCGCGGCATGCTGGTGCGCCTGACCGACAGCTGGCAGGACGTGCTGGCGCGCCGAGCGGGCTCGAACGATGCGTTCGCGCCGCCGGTGCGCGCGCTGCTCGGCGAGATGGCGGCGGCCGGCGTGCTGATGCAGTCGAACCTGCGCTTCGACGGTGCGTTGGTGCTGCAGATGTTCGGCGATGGGCCGGTCAAGCTGGCGGTCGCCGAGGTGCAGGCCGACCTCGCGTTCCGCGTCACCGCGAAGGTGATCGGCGAGGTGAGCGACGGCGCGCGGCTGGAGGCCATGCTGAACGTGCACGGCCAGGGCCGCTGCGCGATCACGCTCGACCCGAAGGACAAGCGGCCCGGCCAGCAACCGTACCAGGGCATCGTCGCGCTGCACGGCGACCGGCGCGAGCCGCTGCAGCAGCTTGCCGAGGTGCTCGAGCACTACATGCTGCAGTCCGAGCAGCTCGACACGCGGCTGATCCTGGCGGCTGATGACACGCTCGCCGCCGGCCTGCTGATCCAGCGCCTGCCGGTGCAGGGCGCGGGCAATCTGGAAGGCGCGGTGAGCGCGCGCAACGAAGACCTGATCGGCCTGGACGAGGCCTACAACCGCATCGCCCTGCTGGCTGGCACGCTGACGCGCGAAGAGCTGCTGACGCTCGATGCGCCGACGATCCTGCGCCGCCTGTTCTGGGAAGAGCCGCTGCGCCACTTCGGCCCGCAGCGCGGCGAGGCGGGCCCGCGCTTCGAGTGTTCATGCTCGCGCGCCCGGGTCGGCAATATGCTGATGGGCCTGGGCCGGCCTGAGGTCGACGGCATCATCGAAGAGCAGGGCCGGGTCGAGATCGGCTGCGATTTCTGCGGCCGCAAGTACCACTTCGATCCGGTCGATGTGGGCGGCCTGTTCACGCCCGAAGGGAATCAGCCGCCGGGCTCGGCCGCCACGCATTGAGGCGCCGAGACGGAATCGCGTTCAGTGCGATGAGAGTTCGGCGAAGGGTGCCCCGTTCGCCCTGAGCCTGTCGAAGGGCTTCGATGATCTCAGCCTGAACGGTCAGTGAGGCAAACGATCGCGAAGTCGTGCAATGCGCCGGGTGCTTCAGGCGCGCGGCAACATCGTGCGCCGTTCGCAATTCGCGTCGCCGCAGCGTTCGCAATGCCAGTGCCAGCGCGATGCATCGGCACCCGCGTCGGCACCCGCGTCGGCACCGGCCGCCGGCAACGGCTGCAGCGCGCGGTGCACGCACGCCAGCGCCGCCTGGAGGCGCACAGCACCGCTGCCGGCAACCACCGAGTAGCTCGATCCTGCGCGGCCCAGCGCAGCGCGCACGAGGGCGTCGACCGGTTCGCGCACCTGCGGGCCGTCGCGCTGCAGGCCATCGGCTTGCCAGGCGATGTCGAGCGCGGTCAGCAAGGTGAGGTCGCAGCGAGCATGGGCGGCCTGTGCGCTTGCGTACAAGCGGGTGTCGCCGAACACCTGGTCGCTGTAGACCGCAATCATCAACGCGGTGGTGTCGGCGATAACGATGTCGTGGTCGGCACGCGCGGCCTCGATGCGCCGCGTCTGTTCGGCGGCGATCTGCGCCTGCTCGTCGATGCGCGGCGTTCGGCCCTGCGCATCGCAGAACTCGCGCAGGTATTCGCCCACTGCGGCGACGCGGCATGACGCCGTGCCCAATGCCGCTTGCAGCGCCCCGGCGAGCGTGGTCTTGCCGGTGCTTTCGGCGCCGAGCAGGGCGATCACGAACGCGGTGGGTCGGGTCATCGCGTCATCATGGTGCGCGCGCTTTCGGGCGGGCGGAATCCAGCCTCAAAGCCACTTGCGCACGCGGGTCCGGTAGCCCGCGAATTCGGCCCCGAACAGCGTGGCCAGGGCACGCTCTTCGGGGCTGATCTGAAAGCGGTCGATGTAGAGCGCGAAGACCGGCAGGAACAGCAGCGCCGCAGGGCTCCACAACCAGACCGCCCAGCCGACGAGGGTCAGCAGCAGGCCAAGGTACATCGGGTTGCGCGTGAAGCGAAACACACCGTCGCGAACCAACGCCGAGGCCGCGCCGGGCTTGAGTGGATTGATCGTGGTTCGGGCGCGTCGGAACGAAACGATGCCGGCGATGCTGATGCCTTGCCCGATCACCGCCAGGGCCACGGCGAGGCTTGCGCGAAGGCCGATCGACAGGTCGAATGGGGGTGCGACCGGCACGGCGGACGCGACCAGCCACATCAGCAGCGCCAGACACAGCGCGACGACCGGCGGCGGAACCTTGAGTTCGAGAGCGTTCATGGGCGGGAGGTGGAAAACCTGACGTTTGAAGCAAGTGGCTTGCAGCGCGCAGAATCATCGAACCAAAGGATCGAGGCGCGCCGGCTACTTCAGCTTTTGATCTTCACGCTTTGCCTCTGCCATGGCTTCCGGCTCCAGTTCTTCTGCATAGCGGTTCAGGCGGATGAAGACTCCCCAACCTGCCAGCAGCACTCCGGCCGCAAGCAGGATGCTCGCCGCATACAGGAGCTGGGCCGGATCTTCGTGCGCAGCCCTGAAGGTCGCAACGAGTCCTTCGATGACCAGTGCGACCACCACCACGACCAGGAATCGGGACAAGAATCGCCTGACGCGCGTGGGCGCGCTGATGTGGGCGTTACGAACGACCTCTTCCTCGGTGATGGTTTGTGCGATCTGCAGCGCGACGACTGCTGCAGCCAGCAGGCCGATCGCGTCGATGATTCCTTGCGCGGCTTCCCGGTTCATGCCGCTCGCGAACGCCTGCCAACCCGCCGTGGTCGCAATGACGATGAGCATGAGCGCAGCGCAAGCGAACAGCACGGCCATCAGCCCGTGGATGATCGAGAAGACCCGCAGCAAGGCTTTCATTCGCAAATGGTGACACAGAAGGCCGTGCGCGGATGCGCCGATCAAGCCGCAGCCGGCTTCAGCATCCGCTGCCACGCGCGCCAGCCGACGAACGACATCGCAATGAACAGGCTGTAGAGCAAGGTCGTGAGCCACAGCCCCTTGTAGGCGAACAGCGCGACGCTGACCACGTTGACGACGATCCAGGCGAGCCAGTTCTCGAGGTATTTGCGGCCGAGCAGCCATTGACCGATGACGCTGGCGGCGGTCGGGAAGGCGTCCCACCACGGCACGTCGGTATCGGTGAAGGTCTTCAGGAACCAGCCGGTGGCGGGCCAGCCGAGCGCCAGCGCGCCGAGCAGCCACCAGCGCCTGCGCGCCGGCAGCGTGCGCACCCGCAGCGCGTCGCCGTCGGCCTGCGTGCCGCGCAGCCACTGCCACCAGCCCCACAGCGCCAGCACCGCGAAGAAGATCTGCAGGCTCGCGTCGCCATACAACTTGCTGTTCCAGAACAGCGCGAAGTAGAGCAGTGAGCTGACGATGGCGAGCGGCCAGGCCAAGGCGTTGACCCGCATGTTCAGCACCACCATCTGCAGCGCGAGCCCGAAGGCGACGATCTCCAGCCAGCTCACGGCCGTGCCCCACAGCGTGAAGGCGGGGTTGAAGGCCAACGCTGACAGACCGGCAAACGCCGTCGCCAGCGCAGCGACGAACCCGTCGCTCAACGCCGGGCCCGCGCGACCTGCACGTAGATCTCGTCGGGCTTGACCATGCCGAGTTCGTGGCGAGCCCGTTCCTCGACCATCTCCAGGCCTTCCTTCAGGTCGCGCACCTCGGCGTCCAGCTGCGCGTTGCGCGCCCGGGCGGTGGCGTTCTCGGCCTTTTGCTCAGTCAACTTGGCGGTCAGGTCCAGCATGCGCGGCGCGCCGCCCTTGCCGAACCAGAGTTCGGCATGCACCAGCGCCAGCAGCGCGATCAGTGCGAAGGAGACGTAGCGCATCGTGCGTGCGGCGTGGCGGGCAATTGATGCAGCTTCAGCGCAGGTTGTAGAACGCCGCGCGGCCCGGGTAGCTGGCGACGTCGCCCAGGTCTTCCTCGATGCGCAGCAACTGGTTGTACTTGGCCATGCGGTCGCTGCGGCTCATCGAACCGGTCTTGATCTGACCGGCATTGGTGCCCACCGCGATGTCGGCAATGGTCGAGTCTTCGGTCTCGCCGGAGCGGTGGCTGATCACGGCGGTCCAGCCGGCGCGCTTGGCCATTTCGATGGCGGCAAAGGTTTCGGTCAGCGTGCCGATCTGGTTGATCTTGATCAGGATCGAGTTCGCGACGCGCTTGTCGATGCCTTCCTTGAGGATCTTCGTGTTCGTCACGAACAGGTCGTCGCCGACGATCTGCACCTTCGAGCCGAGCCGGTCCATCAGGTGCTTCCAGCCGTCCCAGTCGCCTTCGGCCATGCCGTCTTCGATGCTGATGATCGGGTACTTGTCGACCCAGCTGGCGAGGATGTCGGTCCACTCGGGCGCCGACAGGCTCAGGCCTTCGCCGTCGAGCACGTACTTGCCGCCCTTGTAGAACTCGCTGGCCGCGCAGTCCAGGCCGAGCGCGATCTGCGTGCCCGCCGTGTAGCCTGCCTTGTCGATGGCTTCGAGGATGAGCTGGATAGCCGCTTCATGGCTCGCCACACTGGGCGCGAAGCCGCCTTCGTCGCCGACCGCCGTGCTCATCTTCTTGTCGCCGATGATCTTCTTCAGCGCGTGAAAAACTTCGGCGCCATAGCGCACCGCTTCGCGAAAGCTCGGTGCGCCGACCGGGATGATCATCAGCTCCTGCAGGTCGAGGTTGTTGTTCGCGTGGGCGCCGCCGTTGATGACGTTCATCATCGGCACCGGCAACTGCATCGCACCCGAGCCGCCGAAATAGCGGTACAGCGGCAGGCCCGATTCCTCGGCCGCAGCACGCGCCACCGCCATGCTGACGGCAAGTGTGGCGTTGGCGCCGAGGCGGCTCTTGTTCTCAGTGCCGTCGAGGTCGATCAAGGTGCGGTCGAGGAAGGCCTGCTCGCTCGCATCCAAGCCGAGCACGGCCTCGCTGATCTCGGTGTTGACGTGTTCCACGGCCTTCAGCACGCCCTTGCCGAGGTAGCGCGATTTGTCGCCGTCGCGCAATTCGATCGCTTCGCGCGAGCCGGTGGATGCGCCCGAAGGCACGGCGGCGCGGCCCATCGTGCCGCTCTCCAGAAGCACATCGCATTCGACGGTGGGGTTGCCGCGGCTGTCGAGAATCTCGCGGCCGACGATGTCAACAATGGCACTCATGCAGGTTCTCTCCGAAGGGTCAGGGTGATAGGGGCGACAGGCAGGTCGCCAGGTCAGCAGGAAAAATTGTTCTCGAGCAGCGGCTGCGACTTGACGACGCGGTCGATGGCCACGAGCTGTTCGAGCAGCGCCTTCATGTGCTTCAGCGGCACCGCGTTCGGGCCGTCGCTGAGCGCGTGCGCCGGGTCGGGGTGGGTTTCCATGAAGACACCCGCCACGCCGACCGCGATGGCCGCGCGCGCCAGCACCGGCACGAACTCGCGCTGACCGCCGGAGCTGCTGCCCTGGCCGCCCGGCAACTGCACCGAGTGGGTGGCATCGAAGACGACCGGCGCGCCGGTCTCGCGCATGATGGCCAGCGAGCGCATGTCGGAGACGAGGTTGTTGTAGCCGAAGCTCGCACCACGTTCGCAGGCCATGAACACATCGTCGGGCAGGCCGGCCTCGATGGCGGCGGCGCGGGCCTTGTCGATCACGTTCTTCATGTCGTGCGGCGCGAGGAACTGGCCCTTCTTGATGTTCACCGGCTTTCCCGACTGCGCCACGGCGCGGATGAAGTCGGTCTGGCGGCACAGGAAGGCGGGCGTTTGCAGCACGTCGACGCTGGCCGCGACCTGCGCGATCTGGTCGATGCCGTGCACGTCGGTCAGCAACGGCACGCCGAGTTCGCGCTTGACCTTGGCCAATATTTCCAGCCCCTTGTCCATGCCGGGGCCGCGAAAGGTGGTGCCGCTGGAGCGGTTCGCCTTGTCGAAGCTCGACTTGAAGATGAAGTGGATGCCGAGCGCGGTGGTAATTTCCTTCATGCGCCCCGCCACGTCCATCTGCAATTGTTCGGACTCGATCACGCACGGGCCGGCGATCAGGAAAAACGGCCGATCGATGCCGATCTCGACCCCGCACAACTTCATGCCGCCACCTTCTCAGCCGGCGCCTTGCGCTGATGTTCCAGCGCCGCCTTCACATAGCTGATGAACAGCGGGTGCCCGTCCCACGGCGTGCTCTTGAATTCGGGGTGGAACTGCACGCCGATGAACCACGGGTGCTGCGTCTGCGGCAGCTCGATGATCTCGGTCAGCTTTTCGCGCTGCGTGATCGCCGAGATCACCAGGCCGGCTTCGCGGAGGCGCTCGAGGTAATGCTCATTCGCCTCGTAGCGATGCCGGTGCCGTTCGGTCACGGCCTTGCCGTAGATCTGGTGGGCGAGCGTGTTCGGCGCCACATCAGACGTCTGCGCGCCCAGGCGCATCGTGCCGCCGAGGTCGGACGTCAGGTCGCGCTTCTGGATTGAGCCGTCGCGGTCTTGCCATTCGTCGATCAGCGCAATCACCGGGTGCGGCGTTTGCGGGTCGAACTCGGTGCTGTTGGCATCCGCAAGACCGGCCAGATGACGCGCCACCTCGATGGTTGCGACCTGCATGCCCAGGCAGATGCCGAGGTAGGGAATCTTGTGCTCGCGGGCGTATTGCGCGGTCAGGATCTTGCCCTCAACACCGCGCTTGCCGAAGCCGCCTGGCACCAGGATCGCGTCGAAGTTGCCGAGCTGGTCGATGTTGTCGGCGCTCAGAGTCTCGGAATCGACGTAGCCGATCGTGACCCGCGCATGGTTCTGCAGGCCGGCGTGCAACAGCGCTTCGTTGAGCGACTTGTACGAGTCCGACAGGTCGGTGTACTTGCCGCACATCGCGATGCGAACTTCATGCTTCGGGTGCGCCACCTCGTACACCAGCTTGTCCCAGCGCCGCAGGTCGGCGGCTTTCGTGAGGAGCTGCAGCTTCATGCAGATCAGCTCATCGAGGCGCTGCTCGTGCAGCATGCGCGGCACCTTGTAGATCGTGTCGACGTCCCACATCGAGATCACGCCGGCCAGCGCGACGTTTGTGAAGAGCGAGATCTTGTCGCGCTCGTCGTCGGGAATTTCGCGGTCGGCACGGCACAGCAGCACATCGGGCTGGATGCCGATCTCGCGCATCTTTTGCACCGTGTGCTGGGTCGGCTTGGTCTTGAGTTCGCCAGCGGTGGCGATCCACGGCACATAGGTCAGGTGCACGAACGCGCTGTTGTTCGGCCCGGCGCGCAAGGCCATCTGGCGCACGGCTTCGAGGAAGGGCAGCGACTCGATGTCGCCGACCGTGCCGCCGATCTCGACGATGGCCACATCGACATCGTTGGCGCCGCGCTTGACGAACTCCTGGATCTCGTTCGTCACATGCGGGATCACCTGCACGGTCTTGCCGAGGTAGTCGCCGCGGCGCTCTTTTTCGAGCACCGACTTGTAGATTTGCCCGGTCGTGAAGTTGTTGCTGCGCTTCATGCGGGTACTGATGAAGCGCTCGTAGTGGCCGAGGTCGAGGTCGGTCTCGGCGCCGTCTTCGGTGACGAAGACCTCGCCATGCTGGAACGGCGACATCGTGCCCGGATCGACGTTCAGATACGGGTCCAGCTTGATGAGGGTGACCTTCAAGCCGCGCGATTCGAGGATCGCGCCGAGCGATGCAGAAGCGATGCCCTTGCCCAGCGAGGACACCACACCGCCGGTGACAAAGACGTACTTGGTCATTGTGTGCAACACCTGTTTGACACAAATGCTGGGGTGGTAAAGCGCAATTATAGGCGGGGGTCAACGCGCTCTTGGCAGCGCTCAGAGGCTCGGCGCAGGGGCCGGCAAGGTTGCGATCAGGCGCAGCACTTCGGTGGCGGTCTCGAGTGGGTGCTCGAACGGAAACAGGTGGCTGCCGGCGATCGCCGAGACGCGGCCCTGCGCGAGCCGCTTGGTGGCGGCCAGACCGACGCGCCGCACCTCGGTCGATTCGGTGCCGCGCACGAACGCCATCGCGCATTGCAGCGGGTGGCTGCGCAGCGTGCGCGCGAGCTGGTGCGGCAGCGCGTTGTAGATCGTCGTCTCGACCTCGCGATCAAAGCTCAGCCGGTGCACTGCGCCATGGCCTTCGACGCCATGGCCCTCGGCGCCGTGGCGCTCGACGCCGCAGGCGATGTAGTCGCGCAGCACGCCCGGCGCCCAGCGCGCGAACGCTGGCTTGGCCGCGAAATGTTCGAAGGCGGCCTCGGCGCTCGGCCAGTGCTGGCGCCGCCGCTTCGAGACATGGCCGGGTGAGAGCCGCTCGCCGATGCCGGCAGCCTTCGCGACCTGCAACGCGCGCGCCTTCCAGCCCGACAGGATCGGAGAGTCGAGCAGCACCAGGCCGGCCGCCAGGTCGGGCCGGCGCGCCGCGGCCATCAGGCTCAGATAACCGCCGAGCGAATGGCCGACGAGGAAGGCCGGGCCGCCGACTTCGCGGTCGATGAAGTGGATCAACTGGTCGCGCAGGTTCGGCCAGTTGCTGGTGACCGGAAAGCGCGGGTCATGGCCGAACTTGGGCAGCGCATGCACCGTGACGCCGGCGGCGCGCCAGGCCTCGATCAGGCTGCGGTAGGTGCCGGCCGGGAAGCTGTTGGCGTGCGAGAAAACAATCGTCGGGGCGGGGCGCGCGGGGTTCTTCGGCGTGCGCATCACACCAGCTTCTCGCCGGGGTGGGTGATCTTCTTCATCGGCTCGTAGCGGTCTGAGGTGATGCACAGCGGCACCGTGGTCGCGCCGTCGCCCCACTGCGGGTCTTCGATCGACTCGAACACCTGGCGCAGCCGCTGGCCCCAGGTGCCGCGGATCATCTGGAAGTACGGGTTGTGCTCGTCAACGCAGACCACCTGGTCCGATTGCAGGCGGTTCGCTTCGTACAGCAGCAGGTCGAGCGGCAGGCCGACCGACAGGTTTGATTTCAACGTCGAGTCCATCGACACCAGCGCGCACTTCGCGGCTTCGTCGAGCGGGGTGGCGGGCGTGATCATGCGGTCGAGCACCGGCTTGCCGTACTTCGATTCGCCGACCTGAAAGTAGCAGGTTTCGCGCGTCGCCTCGATGAAGTTGCCGGCCGAATAGACCAGGAACAGGCGCATCGCCTCGCCGGCGATCTGGCCGCCGAGGATCATCGTCGCATTGAAGTCGATGCCTGATGCGGCCAGCGCAGCGCCGTCTTGCGCATGAACGCGGCGCATCGCCGCGCCGAGCACCCGCGCCGCATCGAACATGCTCTTCGCGTTCCAGATCGTGATGCCCGGCGCATCGCCGTTGTCGATCTTCTCGACCTGCAGAATCTCGCGCACCGACTGGCTGATCGACAGGTTGCCCGCCGACAGCATCACCATGAAGCGGTCGCCCGGCTGCTCGTAGACCATCATCTTGCGGTAGGTGCTGATCTGGTCCAGACCGGCGTTGGTGCGCGAGTCGGACATGAAGACGAGGCCGGCGTCGAGTTTGATGCCCACGCAGTAAGTCATGATGGGTCTCCCGCCGGGCCGGCCCATGGGAGGCCCGCTCCCCCCTGGGGGGACGCGAACGAAGTGAGCATGGGGGTCATTCTTTCCTGAAGGGCCTTGAGTTCGTAGAGCGCGGCGAGCGCTTGCTTGGGGCTGAGGATATCGGGGTCGAGCGCGGCGACGGCGCGGTCCAGATCGGATGGCTCGGCGGTGGCCTGCGGCGCCGGTGCCGCGAACAGGTCGATCTGCGCATCGGCCGCGTGCTTGCTGGTCTCAAGCGCCTCCAGCGTCGCCCGCGCCTGGCGCAGCAGACTCGCCGGCATGCCGGCCAGCCGCGCCACCTGCACGCCGTAGCTGCGGCTCGCCGGGCCGGGCTGAAGCTCGTGAAGGAAGACGATGTCGTCGCCGCCGGCGGTGCGGGTCTCGACGGCCGAGACGTGCATGTTGAGCGCGCGCTCGTGCTTGCCCGGCAGCTCGGTGAGTTCGAAATAGTGCGTCGCGAACAGGGTGAAGGCGCGGGTCCGGTCGTGCAGGTGGCTGGCGATGGCGCTGGCCAGCGCCAGGCCGTCGAAGGTCGAGGTGCCGCGGCCGATTTCGTCCATCAGCACCAGCGACTGGTCGGTGGCGCGGTGCAGGATCGCCGCCGCTTCGGTCATCTCGACCATGAAGGTCGACTGCGCATTCGCCAGATCGTCGGCCGCGCCGATGCGGGTGTGGATCGCGTCCAGCGGGCCGAGGCGGCAGGCGCGTGCCGGAACGAACGAGCCCATCGCCGCGAGCAGCGAAATCAACGCCACCTGGCGCATGAAGGTGCTCTTGCCGCCCATGTTCGGGCCGGTGATGACGAGCATTTTCTGGGCCGCGTCGAGCCGGCAATCGTTGGCGACGAAGTTGCCGGCGCCGGTCTCGGCGAGCCGCGCCTCGACCACCGGATGACGGCCGGCGTCGATCTGGATGCAGGGCTCGCGCACGAACTGTGGCCGGCACCAGTTGAGCGTTGCGGCGCGTTCCGCCAGCGCGGCCAGCGCGTCGATGCTGGCGAGGGCGCGGGCCAGGCCAGACAGCGGCTCGAGGCGCTCCTGCAAGTGGTCGAGCACCTGCTCGAACAGCAGCTTCTCGCGCGCCAGCGCCCGGTCTTGCGCCGACAAGGCCTTGTCCTCGAAGGCCTTCAGTTCGGGCGTGATGAAGCGCTCGGCGTTCTTCAGGGTCTGGCGCCGCTGGTAGTCGGCCGGCACCTTGGCGGCCTGGCCCTGCGTCACCTCGATGTAGAACCCGTGCACCTTGTTGTACTGCACCCGCAGGTTCGGGATGCCGGTGCGGGCACGCTCGCGCGCCTCGAGTTCGAGCAGGAAAGCGTCGCAGTTCTCGGCGATGCCGCGCAGTTCGTCGAGCGCGGCGTCGAAGCCCGGCGCGATCACGCCGCCGTCGCGCAGCAGCACGGCCGGCTCGGTGGCGATGGCGGCGGTCAACAGGTGTTCGATGTCGAGCGGCGGGCTCATCGCCTCGGCCAGCAGGTCGAGCAGCATCGCGGCGCCGACGGGCACCTGGCGGCGCAGTGCAGGCAGCGCTCGCAAGGTCGCACGCAGCCCGGTCAATTCGCGCGGCCGCACCTGGCGCAGCGCGATCCGGGCGGTGATTCGTTCGACGTCGCTGACGTTGCGCAGCGCGTCGCGCAGCGCGCTGATGCCGTCGTCGTGCAGCGCGTCCTGAAGCGCATCGAGCGCGTCGTGGCGTTGCGTGGCGACGCGGCGCTCGCGCAGCGGGTGCGTCAGCCAGTGGCGCAGCGCGCGCGAACCCATGCCGGTGCGGCAGGTGTCGAGCAGCGACAGCAGGGTGGGCGCGTCGTCGCCTCGCAGGGTCTGCGTCAGCTCCAGGTTGCGGTGTGTGGTGGGCGGCAGGTCGAGCAGGTCGCTGGCACGCTGCACGCTCAGGGTTCGCACATGAGCGAGCGCGCGGCCTTGGGTGTGTTCGGCAAAGCTCAGCAGCGCGGCAGCGGCCGCCTGCGCCGCGTGCAGGTCCTGGGCGTTGAAGCCGGCCAGGCTGGCAACGCGCAACTGTTCGCACAGCTTGCGCAGGCCGAGTGCGGTGTCGAACTGCCAGGCGGGCCGGTGCGTGATGGCGGCTTTCGTCAGGCCGAGCGCGGCTTGCAGCGGCGCCGGAACGGCGTCGCGATCCACCAGCACCTCGGCGGCCGAGAGACGCGCCAGCCACGCGCCGAGTTCGGCTTCGGTGCATTCGGTCAGCCCGAGTTCGCCGCTGCTCAGCGCCAGCCAGGCCAGGCCGAGGGTCTTGCCGCGGCGGGCCACGGCGAGCAGCAGCGCATCGCTCTTGTCGGCCAGCAGCTCGGTGTCGGTCAGCGTGCCGGGCGTGACGACCCGCACCACCTTGCGCTCGACCGGCCCCTTGGCGGTGGCCACATCGCCGACCTGCTCGCAGATCGCCACCGCCTCGCCGAGCTTGATGAGTTTGGCCAGATAGCCGTCGAGCGAATGCACCGGCACGCCGGCCATCACGACCGGCTCGCCGGCGCTTTGGCCGCGCGCGGTCAAGGTGATGTCGAGCAGACGGTTCGCCTTGCGCGCGTCGTCGAAGAACACCTCGTAGAAGTCGCCCATGCGGTAGAACACCAGCGTGTCGGGGAACTCGGCCTTGATGCCCAGGTACTGCAGCATCATTGGCGTGTGGCCCGGCAGGGTGGCGGGCAGGGGGCGGGGCGGCGGCTCGGCGGTCATCGGCGAAAGTTGGGCGGGTCGAGCCGCGATTGTGCCGCTGGCCTTCGATGCCACCGGGTTTCGAGGGCGGGATCGCCGTGCGGTTGAACGCTTCGTCCGCGAGCGAAACGACGCGCTGCAAATGTGGCGCAAACTGCATTCACACTTCGCCTTTGCGCAGCGCGAACGCTTTGTCGTGAAGAAGGAGCGCAGCTTCACGGAAGTTGTCGACGCCGCATATCTGCGGCCGGCACTCGCCCCGCAAATCGCCTGAACTTGCGACACTGATTCAACACCGGAGCGCTTCGAATGACAAGCCGAATGACAAGCATCAGCACGACGTCTGGCATGACCCCAAGCACCGGCACCGCTGACAAACGTCGGGCATTCCGCCAGCTTCACGAGGCCGGCTGCTTCGTCATTCCCAACCCGTGGGACGTCGGCAGTGCGCGCCTGCTGCAAGGCCTCGGGTTCAAGGCGCTGGCCACGACCAGCTCGGGCTTCGCCTGGTCGCGCGGCCACCCCGACAACGGCGTCACGCGCGAGATGGCACTTGCGCATCTGCACGAAATCGTCGCCGCGACCGATGTCCCGGTGAACGCCGACTTCGAGCGTGGCTTTGCCGATGACCCCGCCGGCGTGGCCGAGAGCGTTCTTCTTGCCGTCGAGACCGGTGTGGCCGGGCTGTCGATCGAAGACTCGACCGGGGACGAGGCCCAACCGCTGTATTCGCTCGACGAGGCGTGCGAGCGGATGCGCGCTGCACGCAAAGCCATCGACCAGAGGGGCGGCGACGTGATGCTGATCGGGCGGGCCGAATGCTTTCTGGTCGGCCGGCCCGACATCACCGAAACCGTCGCCCGCCTCAAGGCCTACGCGCAGGCCGGTGCCGACTGCCTCTACGCACCGGGGCTGCGCACGCGCGAGCAGATCAGCGCCGTGGTCGATGCGGTCGCGCCGAAGCCCGTCAACCTGCTGGTGGGCTCGGCGATCGAGATGACGCTGGCCGGGATTGCAGCGCTCGGCGTGCGCCGGGTCAGCGTCGGCGGTGCGCTGGCGCGCGCAGCCTGGGGCGGCTTCATGCGGGCTGCCAGGCAGCTGGCCGACCAGGGCAGGTTCGATGGCTTTGCCGACGCGGCCTCCGGCCAGGAACTCAATGCCTTCTTCGCCAGCGACTCGAAGAATCGGCCCGCAGCTTAGGTGGCAATGCTTCGTTCGCGGGCGAAGTGTTCACAGCCGCGCGCGGGATGTTCTTGATGGCAAGGATGCAGCCAATGAACATCGACACCGTATCGAGAATCACGTCCTTGATCGGCAAGCCCGCGCGCACCGCGATGCTGCTGTAGCCTGGCCGATGGGTGGGATGCCTGCATCTGCAGCGCGCACCGTCGCCGACCGTCAGCCGACCGTCAGCCGACCGTCATCCGGCGCCGAATCGGTCGATCAGGAAGCTGTGGCCATGCCGGCGAAAGCCCAGGCTCTCGTAGAACCTGTGGGCGTTGCCGCGCTTGACGTGGCTGGACAGCACCAGCTTGTAGCAAGCGCGATCCGCGCATTGCACCATCGCGAAATTCATCATCTGCTTGCCGATGCCGGCGCCCTGCATCTCGGCCACGACGCACACGTCTTCGACGATGCAGGAATCGCGCGCGTCGTGCGAGAGGCCGCCGACGAAGATCAGCGCGAACGTTCCGACGATCTGCCGTTCGAACTCGGCCACGTAGATTGCGTGACCGGGCCGCAGCGCCAGCTCGCTGAACCGGGCCTGCGCCTGATCGATCGGCAGCTCGGGCTCGGGCTCCAGGTCGAGCAGCGTGTACAGCGCCAGCAGTTGCGGCACGTCGGCCGGCAAGGCAAGGCGGATCGACAGGTCGATGGTCATGTCTGCGCGTGGTCGGGGCTGTTCCGGCCTAGACGTCGAGCTTCAAGACGCGCTTTGCATTGCCGTACATCACGTCGTCGATCACGCCTTCCTTGAAACCCAGCATGCGGTAATCGTTGATCGACTGGGCCATCGGCCGGAACGGGTACGAGCTGCCGAACAGGATCTGCTCGCGCATGCAGGTGTTCGCCGCTTCGACATACAGGCCGCCGCCGGGCGCGAAGATGTACATGTCGGGCACGATGAACACATTGGTCCAGCGGAACGCAACGCCGATGATCTCGCTCACGAACGGGTAGAAGCCGTGGTAGCAGACGATGGCCAGATTCGGGAACGCGCGCGCCACATGGCCAACGGCCGCCGGTCGCACCATGTCGAGGCTCGCGGCAGTCGGCCCGGACATGATGGTCACCGGCACGCCGAGCTGGTCGCAGGCCTCGTAGATCGGGAACAGCAGCGGGTCGTCGGCCGGGCGCGGCGGGCTGCCGAAACCGGGCTCGACATTGATGGCCTTCAGGCCCAGCACCTTGACCGCGCGCTCCACCTCGAGCACGGCCGCCTTGATGCCCCAGCGGTGCGGGTCGATCGAGCCGATGCCCACCAGCTCCTTCTGGCCCTGCACCATGGCATGGATCTCGTCGTTCGAATGCTTGATCCCCGGCGTGTCGCGGCCGACGATGACCGACGCCGTGATGCGCGTGTCCTTGATTTCACGCACGAACGAATGGCGATCTCTCGACTGCGTGAAGTGCTCGACGTTCTTCGCGCCGACGCGCCCGTTGAGCCACTTGACGACCTCGAATTCCGGCGTGCCCGGCGTCTTGCCGTAGAAGTCGTGCAGGTAGGCCGGGCGGCTGCGCATGTCGATCACTTTTTTGCTCATGTCTGGTTCTCCTTGTTGGATTTGTTCTGAGGTCTGGGTTCAGCGCTCAGGGTGACGGCGGCTTGCCGGCGCTGGAGCCGGCATCGCTGCTACCCCGCTTTGAGTAGGCTTCGACGAAGTCAGCCGCCGCGCGGCTGCCGCCGCTGAAGGACTTCATTGCCTCCTCGTGCAGCAGCGAGAGCGCCTGCATCTTCACCTGGTTGGCGTGGTCGTTGTCGAAGGTGTTGGCCAGCCGGCGCGGCCGCGGAATGTTCACTTCGATCGTGGCCCGCACCCGGGTCGGCGTGTTCGTCATGACGATCAGCCGGTCGGCGAGAAAGATCGCTTCGTCAATGTCCGTCGTGACGAAAAAGTTGGTGCGGTGCGACTCTTCGAAAAGCCCCGCGTAGTACTCCCACATCAACTCTTTCGACATCGCGTCCAGGCCGCGAAACGGCTCGTCGAGGATCATCACGTCGGGGTTGTTGATCATCGCGCGCGCCAGTTCGGCGCGGCGTTGCATGCCGCCCGACAACTGCGGCGGGTACTTCTTGCGAAACGCCATCAGGCCGACCTTCTCCAGCAGAAACTCGGCCTGTCGGCGCGCCTCGGGCGTGTCTTCGCCGCGGGCGCGCGGGCCGTACATGATGTTGTCGTAGGTCGTCATCCACGGGAACAGCGCCGACTCCTGGAACACCACCAGGCGGTCCTTTCCCGGCCCGGTGATCGGCTTCCCGTCGATCGTGATCGTGCCGCTGGTCGGCTTCTCGAAGCCCGCCAGCAAGCGGATCAAAGTGCTCTTGCCGCAACCCGACGGGCCGATCATCACGGTGAGCTTGTTGCGTTCGATCGTGAACGAGCAGTCCTGCACCACCGCCTTCGTGAACAGCCCACTGCCGTAGGACTTGGTGACGTTCTTGACGCGGATTTCGCCGGCGCTGGCGGGTGCCTTGGCGAGGGGCGTGATGGCAGCCGACAGCGCATCGGATCGCAAGGAAGAGGAAGTGGTCATCGCGAGCCTTCAGCGTTTTTGCAGCCACGGCGTGGCCAGGCCACCGAGCGCGCGCAGCACTTCGCTGCACGCGAAGCCGGCGATGCCGATGCTGATCATGCCGACCACGATCTGCTCGTAGGAGCCGCCGACATACGAGTTCCAGATGAAGAAGCCGAGGCCGCCACCCGAGCCGCTGCCGCCGCCGCCGGAGATCATCTCGGCCGCCACCACCACGTTCCAGGTGATGCCCATGCCGACCGACGAGCCGACCACGATGGACGGCAAGGTGGCCGGCAGCACGACGCGCCGGAAGATGTCCCATTGCGACGCCCCCATCGCCTGCGCCGCCTGGAAGAAGCGCCCGTCGATCGACTTCGCGCCACCGACGACGTTGATGACGACGGTGAAGAAAGCGCCGAGGAAGGTCACGAAGGCGATCGACAATTCCTGCGTCGGCCAGAAGATGATCGAGATCGGCACCCAGGCCAGCGGCGGGATCGGCCGCAGCACTTCGAAGCTCGGGAACGACAGGCCGTAGAAGGTCTTGCTGACCGCCATCAGCAAGCCGAGCGGAATGCCGACCAGCATCGCGGCGATGAAGCCCGCCAGCACGCGCACCAGGCTCAGGTACCAGCTCTGCCAGTAGCCCACATCGCCGAGCAGCCCGCCCCAGACGCGCAGCACGCCGCTCGGCGCCGGCACCTGGCCGATCCACGGCAGCGCGAAGCCCAGCCATTGCTTGGAGCGCGAGCCGGCCTCCCAGAGCAGCACGAACACCAGCAGCGAGATGATCGCGCGCAGCGTGGCGCGGCTCATCAGCTTCTGGCGCAGCCGGGCGATGGATTTGGACATCGGCGATGGGGTGGGGGTTGGGGTGGACGCCGGTACCGAAGCCGGCGCGGTCACGGAAGCAGACACGGAAGCAGCCATCGCTCAGCCCTCTTTCTCGCCGGCGGCGAATGACTTTTTGGCCTCTTCGTGGACCACGGCGCTGGTCTGCTCCATCAGCTCGCGAAAGCGCAGGCTGGTGAGCACGCTGTAGTCGCGCGGGTGGGGAATGTCGACTTCCAGAATCTTCTTCGGCTTGCACGGCCTGGAGGTCATGATGACCAGCCGGTGGCCGAGGAAGATCGCCTCTTCGAGGTCGTGGGTGATGAAGAAGATCGTGACCTTGTTCTTGTAATAAATCTCGAGCAGCGCCTCGTGCATGACCGACTTGGTCAGCGAGTCGAGTGCGCGGTAAGGCTCGTCGAACAGCAGCACCTTCGGGTCGTTCATGAGGGCCCGGACGATCTCGACGCGGCGCCGCAGGCCCGACGACACCTCACCCGGAAAGTTGTTCTCGGTGCCGCTCAGGCCGGCGTCGGCCATCATGCTGCGGGCCTTCTCGTAGATCGCCTTCTTGCTCATCGTGCCCTGCATCAGCGGGCCGAAGGCAACGTTCTCGAGGTTCGATTTCCACGGGAACAGCGCGCCGTTCTGGAACACGACGATGCGGTCCGAGCCGGGCTCGGCGATCGGCTTGCCCGGGCCGCACAGCATCTGCCCGTCCATCGAGATCTTGCCGGACGTGATGCTGTGAAAGCCGGCGATCGCGTTCAGCAAGGTTGTCTTGCCGCAGCCCGACGGGCCGACGATCATGCAGATCTCGCCCGCCGGGATGTCGAGCGAGCAGTGGTCCACAGCCATCACGGCGGCGCCGTCGGGGTCGTAGATCTTGACCACGTCCTCGATGCGGATCGCGCCTTGCGTGGCGACCTTGCCGGTGCCGCGGTGGGCACCCTGTGCAGCGAACGATGGCGAACGCGGGTTCGCCTCAAGCATGACGGTCATCACCTTCCTCCCAGAGCCAGTTCACGCACCCGCCACTGCATCATGGCGTCGCCCACCATGCGCACCAGCGCGCTGGTGATGTAGCCCACCGCACCGAGGGTGACCATGCCGATCACGATGGTCGGGTAGCGCACCATCGTGTACGAGGTGTTGATCACATAGCCCAGGCCGAACTCGCCCGAAACCATCTCGCCCGCCACCAGCGAGAACCAGGCCACGCCGACCGAAATCTGCAAGCCGGTGAAGACGAAGGGCATCGCACCCGGCACGATCACTTCACGGAACACCTGCCACTTGCTCGCCCCCAGGCAACGCGCCGCGCGGCTGTACGACTCGTCGATCGATTCGACGCCGAGCATGGTGTTCAACGCGGTGGCGAAGAATGAAGCGAGGAAGGTCAGGAAGATCACCGGCGTCTCGGTGCCCGAGAACATCAGGATGGCCAGCGGCACCCAGGCCAGGATCGGGATCGGCCGCAAGGTCTCGAAGACCGGGAACACGTATTCGCGAAACGCTTTCGACCAGCCGAGAAACAAGCCGAGCGGCACGCCCAGCGCGGTGGCCAGCGCAAACGCGATGGCGACCCGCCGCACGCTGGCGACGATGTGCTGGTAGTACTCCGGCGTGTACACCGACAGGCCGTAGACCGGGTTGCGGTTGAACATCTCCTTGAACACGGTGGTCAGGCCGGGGATGTCCCTGAAGCGCGGCAGTTTCCAGACCTCCACGGTCAGGTACCACAGGCCGAGCAGGATCGCAAAGCCGCCCAGCATCAGGTAGGGCTTCGGGCTCTTGACCCACTGCGCGATGCGCAAGCTCGTCAGCGCCCAGCCGCTGGCCACGCCGCTGCCCTGCACGGCCGCAGCCTGGGGCGCGGACGTCAGATGGGGAACGCGCGCCGCCACCGAAGCGGGGGCCGAGAATTCCTTCGTGATCATGGTCGCGAAGCGGCTCATGATCACGTCGCCCGTGCCGGGCGAGCGACGGATCAATGCCATCAGCGCCTCGCCGTTGATGCGGATGACTTCGGTGCGCTCCAGGCAGACGGTCTTGGCGAGTCGGCCGCGTTGACCCTCGAGCACCGCCGCCCAGCCGAACACATCACCGGCGCGCATCACCTTCTCGACCTCGGGGCCGTCGGCGCTGGCGTGGAGGATGTGCTGAACGCTGCCGGACGACACGATGTGGATGTCGTCGGCCGCGTCGCCCACGTCGTAAATCATGTCGCCGCGGGCATGCGAGTGGCTCGTTGCCAGCTTTGCGATGTCTTGCAGCATGTCGTCCGACACCATCTGGAACGGCATCGCGCGTCGCAGCAGAGCGCTCATCTGATCCATGCAGTTTCTCCTTCACGGGCGTGGGCTCGCCGGCGCCGCCGACGACGCTGGTCTTGCGTTGCGGTGCCGCGGCGCGGCACAGGAGACCGAGTTACTTCGGCTTGTAGTCGCTGTCGGCCAGGGCGTTGACCTTGCCGATCGGCGACGTCAAGCCACGTTCCTTCAGGATTGCCTGCGCGAATTCGGGCATCAGTGCTTCGGGCCGGAGCTTTTCGACGTTGATGCTCTTGATCGAGTGCAGGAAGGTCGCATCGGCATTGATCAGCTTCACGACCTCGGGCGTCAGCGTGAAGGGCAGCATCAGCCGCACCGGCGCCCCGCCGGAGTCTTCGGCGTACTTGCCGTACATGGCGGCCCACAGCATCTTCTCGGTGAAGCCGGTGGTCTGTTGTGTCGCCATCGCCGCGACTTCCATCGCATTCTTCGGGTCGGCGAGAAAGAGCTGCGCGTCGAGTTCGGCATTCAGCCAGGCCTTCGCAACGTCGGGCCGCTGCTTGATCAGGTCGGCGCGCATCGTCAGGAAGGCGCCGTCGTTTTCGTTCACGGTCACGCCCGAGGCGATGCGCTTGGCCAGGCCCTCCTGCACCAGCCGCGAGGCCGTCGGTTCCCAGATCACCGCCGCATCGAGCTTGCCGGCCCGAAAGCCGCTCGTGATGACCTCGATGTTCTGGTTCAGCACCGCCGCCGGCGTCACGCCTTCCTTCTTGAAGGCCTCTTGCGCGAAGCGGTCAGCGCAACTGCCGAGCGGCACCGCGATGCGCTTGCCGTCGAGCCATTTGATGCCTTCCTTGGCGTTCGCGAACTTCGGTGCATCCGGCCGGGCCAGGAAGATGTTGCACTGGTCGGTGCCCAGACCGACCATCGCCATGATGCGGATGTCGGCCACGTCCTGCTTGGTGGTCGAGACGATCGCCGGCATGTCGCCGACATAGCCGATGTGCTGCTTGCCGGCCAGCATGGCGTTGACGATCACCGCGCCTTGCAGCCCGACCGAGAACTCGACGGTCGAGCCCTTCGGCAGGTACTTCTCGTAGAGCTTCTTGCCGCGCATCACCACGCCCGACCACGACTCGGTGTAGTACGGCTGGTAGCCGATCACGAGGTTGATCGCCTCGCCGGATTTGCCGTATTCCAGGTCGCCGGCCACGGCGGGCGTGGTGAACGTGACCAAGGTCATGCCCAAACCGACCACCGCCGCAACGCTCGCCACCGCAACCCGCACCCGCTGGTTCATGCAGAACGCCATGCTTGTCTCCCCGTTGTTTGATTGAAAGCCTGAACCGCTGAATGCCACTGCCTGCCCACCGCCCACCCGCCTACTTCTCGCCCTTGGACCCCAGGTGTTTCGTGATCAAGGAAGCGAGCTGCCGCATCACCCCATAGCCCGAGGCGGGTTCTTCGGCCAGCACCCGCAGCACCTCGGCGCCGTTCAGTCGCAGCAGCGTCGAGGGTTCGATGCAGGCGGCCTTGGCGATGCGCTTCGGCTGGTCTTCAAGCAAGGCTGCCCAGCCGAACACCTCGCCCTTGCGCAACATGAAGCCCGCCAGGCTGGTGCGGTCCTCGCGCCCGATCACGAACTCAACCCGGCCCGACTCGAGGATGTAGAGGTCGTCGGCTGCGTCGCCGACGTCGTACAGCGTGCTCAGGCTGGCGTGCACCTCGCGGCGCGCCAGCGCATCGAGCCGGGCGATCACCGCGTCTGATGCGCCCTTGAACAACGCCGATACCCTCAGCGCGCTGGCCTGCAGCACGAAGATGTCGCCGCCTTCGTGCTCGATCTGGAAGCGCTCCAGCGGCGCCTCGGCCAGGCCCATCGCATCGCCGGTGGTGATGTCCCACTGCCACAGGTGCTGGTGGCAGGTGAGGGTGGCGCCGTCGAAGAAACCTTCGTCCAGGCACACGTCCTGGTGCGGGCACAGGCCTTGGTAGCCGTAGTAGGCGTCGCCGCTGTTGGCGATCAGCACCTTCACGCCGAGCGAGCTGTCGTAGCTCTTCATTCCGTTGAGCGGAATGTCGCTGGCCTTGCAGATGTGGATGCGCTTCATGCCAGGCCTTCAGCTGAACTTGTCGTAGCGTATGTTGTCGCTCGACACGCGCGACATCAGCAGCATGCGCACGCTGGCATCGACGGCCGGCGTGGGCCCGGCCAGGTAGGCGCGCAGCCCTTGATAACGACCCTGCATGTGGCGCTCGGCCGCCAGGTGGACGAAGCCGGTGTCGAAGGCGAGCAAGGGGTACGCGGCCTGGTCGGCAGCCGAGGCCGCACCGTCCGACAGCGCGACCATCACGTGCAGCTTGTCGCCACACTGCGCGCGCAGCCGCGACAGCACGTCGAGGTAGAAGGCGTCTTTCATCGAGCGCACGCCGAAGAACACATTGCCGCTGTGCTCGGCGAAATAGTTCTCACCGGCAGCCCGCGCCAGGATCGCCATCATCCCGGCGATGCCGCTGCCGCCCGCGATGCACAGGATGTTCTTCGCGATCGACGGGTAGAACGTGGCGCTGCCGAGCGGGCCGAACAGCTCGACCTCGGCGCCGTCGCGTGACTCGGGTGCCGATGACGAGAACAGCCACTCCGACAACTTGCCACCCGGCTTGTTCTTCACGACGAACTGCAGCGATCTGGCGCCGCGCTCGTAGTTGACCATCGACCAGCCGCGGTAGCCGGCGATGCCCGGCACGCGGATCAGCACGAACTGGCCGGCGTCGAAGTCCATCGGCGTGTCGATGTCGATGTGCAGGTCGATCACATCGTGCGTCAGCATCTGGCTGCTGCGAATCCGGCCCTTGATGGCGGCCGGCACGCACACGCCGGGGTCGAAGTCTTCGACGAAGCTGGCCACCTCGACCGACACATCGCCGCGCGCGCTGCACTGACACATCAGGAAGTCGTCAGCGTGCTTGAAGTACTTGCGGCCCGGCGCATCGGGCCAGGCGTCGTCGATCTCGCCCGACAACAAGCGCGCCTTGCAGGTGCCGCAGGTGCCGCTGCCGCATTCGTAGGGCAGGCCGATGGCCTGGCTGAGGCCGGCGTAGAGGATCTTGTCTGCCGGCGCGGCATCGAAGTGATGCGCGCGGTTTCTGGCGTTGAGCTGGATCTTCATGGGGCGCTCAAGAATTTAGGGTCAGAGAGGGTCGGCTCAGAACGGAATGTGGTAGCCGAAACCCAGCATCCGCGTCTGCAAGCGAACCTCGCGGGCCAGCAGCTTGGGTGCCTCACCGGCAAGGCTGATCAGGTCGTGCAGCTTGCCGACCGCGAACAGCTCGGTGGCACCGCCGTCGAGCGCGGTCTTGAACACCTGCAAGGCGCTGACCACCTGCGCCTGCTGCGCGGCCGCGTCTTCCTTGACGGTGTAGACGGTGACATGGCGGGTCAGCGGCGACTGGTCGCTGTTGTGCTTGGGCAGGTTGCCGAACAGCGACTGCATGCCGGTCTTGTCGTGCTCCAGCCAGGTCATGTCCTTGCGGATCTCCGGGCTGTAGGCGGTGATCTTGTAGGTGTAGGCCGGATCGCACAGATCGAGGTAGGCGCTGAACTGCTTGTCGTCCAGGGTCATGCAGGACGTGCAGATGAGTTCGGAGATGGCGTGTCGATGGTCCACGGGCGGCCTCGCGTCGGTTGCGTATTGCGTCGAAGCGCTCAAGCGGCCACCGATGGCTCGGCCGCAGCGGGTTGGATCGGGTCGCGAGACAGCGGGTCATGCGCCGGGCGCCCCATGCGCTTGCTCCACTCGGCGTAGAAGTGGCGCATGCCGCCTTCGTCGTGAATCGTCATGTTCTCTTCACGGCCGTGCAGCACCCATTTGCTGTCGGTGCGCTCGCGCATCGCCAGGCCTTGACCGTGCACGCCAAGCAGGTCTTCGTGCAGGTTGCGGCCGAACGGACCCCAGATCTGATTGTGGTCACGCACGCGCTCGGCGCGCTGCTCCGGCGTGTCGCTCTTCAGGCCCAGGCCGCGGAACTCGATCAGCAGCTGGTTCGGCCCGAGCGGAATCGCGGTGTCCATGCGCAGCACCGAGGTGCGCAGGTTGTAGGTCATGCCGGGGAACACGTCGATCAGCACCCAGCCACCCGGTGCCAGGCCGGGCCAGCCGACCCCGCGCGCCTTGCTGCCGTCGTACGCGTCGTACTTGATCGACATCGAACCGACCGACGCGTGGCCGTTCGGATAGCCGGTGTATTTGCGCTCGAAGTAGCCGGGCTGGATCATCCCGGTGATGCGGTTGAAGTAGTGCATGTAGTCGTGATAGAACTCGCTGTTCGTGTCGTGCCACAGCTTGTAGTTCGTGTTCACCACGGCCTTGTGATAGTGGAAGACCTCGAGCGGCATGCTCAGGTTTTCTTCCAGCATGCCCATTGCGTCGCCGATGAATTCGCCCAGCGTGCCGCTGTCGTCATCGAGGTTCACCCACACGAATCCGCCATAGCCGATCGAGGTCTTGACCTCGCGCAGGCCGGCGTTCTCGCAGGTGAAGCGCTCCTGGTAACCCTGCTTGGCGCGCGAGATGTCGATGCAGTCGCCCTTGGCATTGAATGACCACGCGTGGAAGATGCAGGTGATGCGCTTGGCGTTGCCCACCGGGTCGTAGAGCAACGTGTTGCCGCGATGCGGGCAGATGTTGTAGAAGCTGCGCACCGTCATGTCTTCACCGCGGATCACGATCAGCGGCGCGCCGCTCGGGTGGTTGAAGGTGCGGTAGTCGTAAGCGCCTTGAAGCTCGGATTCGTGGCAGGCAATGATCCAGGCCTTGCCGAAAATCTTCTGCTGCTCTTCGCGAAAGATCTGCTCGCTGGTGTAGATCTCGGTGCTGACGAAGTGCGTGTCGGGGAACTGGGGGCGCTCGTTCCACTCGGCTGAATTACGCGACATTGAACTGTCTCCGTGGTGTGCAAGGGCAGTCGGGTGCAAGGCGCCGGCGCCGTGGTTGAGAGGGGCTCGGGGCTTGTGATTGCACGCTCCGTGCCCGCTTCAATCGCCCGAGTTTTCACGCGGTGGGCGGGCTTCCCGGCGCGTTTTCCGAGGGTTAGTCTTGACCGGGTTGAAGCGTTCGCGTTTCATTGCGAAACCTACCGGCGTTTCTTATCGAAACCCAAAGCGCCGACAGATCGCCGACAGATGCCGGCAAGGCCCGCCGCGCTGCAATCGCGTTCCCTCAGATGCCTGGCCGATGCTCGCGGGGGCTCGCTGCTGCGGCGCCGTCGCACGCCCGCTTCACTCGCGCGAGCGCCAGCGGCGTGGCATCAAGCTTGCTGACGGAGTTGCGGCGCGCCGCGCAGCTTTCCGGCTCGACATCGCGTCTTCGCGCGCTGTGCGGTCCGGCTTGAAAATGATGGCAACCCCTGAAGTCTGGCTCCACAAACTGATGCCGATGCTGCGCTGGTGGCCGCTCGTCAACCGCCGCAGCCTGCGGGCGGACCTGATCGCCGGACTGACCGGCACCATCATCCTGGTGCCGCAGGCGGTGGCCTACGCCAGCATCGCCGGCCTGCCCCCCGAGTACGGTCTGTACACCGCCATCGTGCCGGTCATCATCGCCGCGCTGTTCGGCTCGTCGCTGCACCTGGTTTCCGGGCCGACGGCGGCCTTGTCGATCGTGATCTTCGCCACCATCAGCCCGCTGGCCGCGCCCGGCAGCGCCGCCTATATCCAGCTCGTCATCACGCTGACCTTTCTTTGCGGCCTATTGATGCTCGTGATGGGTTTTGCGCGCCTGGGGTTCCTGGTCAACTTCATCTCGCACAGCGTGGTGGTCGGCTTCACGGCGGGTGCCGCCGTGCTGATTGCCAGCAGCCAGTTGAAGAACTTCTTCGGGGTGTCGGCGGCGGCCAGTGCGTCCTTCATCGAGACGCTGTCGCGCTTTGCGCAAGCCCTGCCCAACGCCAACCCCTATGTGATCAGCGTCGGCGCGGTGACGCTGCTGGTCGGCGTCGGCACCCGCAAATACCTGCCGAAGCTGCCGCACATGATCAGCGCGATGCTGGTCGGCAGCGCCTATGCGGCCGCCTTGCAGACGGCCTTCGGCAACGGCATCGGCATTGCGACGGTCGATGCGATCCCACGCAGCCTGCCGCCGCTGTCGCTGCCCGAACTGTCGGTGCGCACGCTGCGTGAACTGGGTGCGATTGCGCTGGCGCTGACGATGTTGTCGTTGACCGAAGCCATCGCAATCGCGCGCGCGGTGGCGCTGAAGTCGGGCCAGCGCATCGACAGCAGCCAGGAGTTCATCGGCCAGAGCCTGGCCAACCTGCTCGGCAGCTTCGCCTCCAGCTACGTGTCGAGCGGCTCGTTCACGCGCAGCGGCGTCAACTATTCGGCCGGTGCGCGCACGCCGCTCGCGCCAGTGTTCTCGGCGCTGTTTCTGGTGCTGACGCTGATTGCGTTCGCGCCGCTGGTGCGCTTTCTGCCGATCGCGTCAATGGCGGCGATTCTGTTGATGGTCGCGTACTCGCTCGTCGATGCGCACCACATCGCCACGATCGTTCGCACCAGCCGGGCCGAAGCGGCGATCCTGTTCGCGACCTTCCTCGCCACGCTGTTCCTGCACCTCGAGTTCGCGATCTATGTCGGCGTGCTGTTGTCGTTGATGGTGTTTCTGGAGCGCACCGCGCGGCCGACGCTGCGCAACGCGGTGCCGGCGCCGGGTGTGGGCAGCTACCACTTCATCGCCCAGACGAACGAGCCCGATTGCTGCCAGTTGAAGATGGTGTTCATCGACGGCGCGATCTACTTCGGCGCGGTCGATCATGTGCAACGCAACCTGCGCGAGATCGACGCCGAGCATCCGGCCCACAAGCACCTGCTGGTGCTCGCACCCGGCATCAATTCCGTCGACAGCTCGGGGGCCGAGCTGCTGGCGCAAGAGGCGCGCCGGCGCAAGGCGATGGGCGGCGCGCTCTACTTTCACCGCCTGCCGCCGCCGGTGGTCGAGACCCTCGAGCGCGCCGGCCATCTGCAAGAGATCGGGCGCGAGAACCTGTTCAGCATCGGTCAGGACGTCGTCGACGCTATCTACTCGAAGCTCGACTCCGACGTCTGCCGCACCTGCACGACGCGCATCTTCCGGCAGTGTCAGGGCGCGCTGCCGAACGGGATGCCACGGCAACCGCAGCAAGCCCGCGAACACCCCATCGCCACTTTCCCAAGGATCTTCCAGGCCACCCCATGAAGCGTAACGACCCGGTTTCCGACTTTCAGTCCGAAGACATTGCCAGCCTGGAGGTCAAAACGACGACCTGCTACATGTGCGCCTGCCGCTGCGGCATTCGCGTCCACCTTCGCAACGGCGAGGTGCGCTACATCGACGGCAACCCGGCGCATCCGCTTAACCAGGGCGTTATCTGCGCCAAGGGCGCTTCTGGTGTGATGAAGCAGAAGTCGCCGGCGCGCCTGTCGATGCCATTGCTGCGGCGCCCGGGCACCGAACGCGGTGACGGCGAGTTCGACGAGATCGGCTGGGACGAGGTGTTCGCGTTGCTCGAAAAGCGCCTCGCCCACCTGCGCGCCACCGATCCGAAGAAGTTCGCCCTCTTCACCGGGCGCGACCAGATGCAGGCGCTCACCGGCCTGTTCGCCAAACAGTTCGGCACGCCGAATTACGCGGCGCACGGCGGCTTCTGCTCGGTCAACATGGCGGCCGGGATGATCTACACGATCGGTGGGTCGTTCTGGGAGTTCGGCGGCCCCGACCTCGACCGCGCCAAGCTGTTCGTGATGATCGGCACCGCCGAAGACCATCACTCGAACCCGCTGAAGATCGCGCTGTCGAAGTTCAAGCGCGGCGGTGGCCGCTTCGTGTCGATCAACCCGATCCGCACCGGTTACTCGGCCATCGCCGATGAATGGGTCCCGATCAAGCCCGGCACCGACGGCGCACTGCTGCTGGCGCTCATCCACGTCCTCATCGACAAGGGCTTGTACGACCGCGAGTTCGTGACGCGCTACACGAACGCCGGGCAGCTCGTGAACCAGACGCCGGACGACGACGACTTCGGGCTGTTCGCGATGAACCCCGAGGGCGATGTGGTCAACCTCGACTACCCGCACAACAAGTTCTGGTGGGACCGCCACAGCGATGCGTTGGTGCCCACCCACACGCCGGGCGCCGACCCGCGGCTGAGCGGCGAGTACGCGTTGCCCGATGGGAAAAAGGTCAAGCCGGCATTCCAGTTGCTGGTCGATCGGGTTGCCGCTTACACGCCCGAATGGGCGGCCGAGTTGACCGGCATTCCGGCCGAGACGATCTACCGCCTCGCGCACGAGATGGGCGTGACGGCGCGCGACCACAAGATCCACCTGCCGATCGCCTGGACCGACTCGTGGGGCGTGGAGCACCAGACCGTCACCGGCAACCCGGTCGCGTTTCACGCCATGCGCGGGCTGGCGGCGCACTCGAACGGCTTTCACACGACGCGCGCGCTGGCGATCCTGATGTCGCTGCTCGGCACCATCGACCGGCCCGGCGGCTTTCGCCACAAGGCGCCGTTCCCGCGCGCGATCCCGCCGATCGCCAAGCCGCCGAAGGGCCCACAGGACATCAAGCCGAACAGCCCGCTCGAAGGCATGCCGCTGGGCTTTCCGGCCGACCCGAACGACTTGTGCGTTGACGACGCCGGTCAGCCGGTGCGCATCGACAAGGCGTTCTCGTGGGAGCACCCGCTGTCGGTCCACGGGCTGATGCACAACGTCATCACCAACGCCTGGCGCGGCGACCCGTACCGCATCGACACCTTGTTGATCTTCATGGCCAACATGGCCTGGAACTCGAGCATGAACACCTCGGAAGTTCGCAAGATGCTGATCGACAAGGACGCCGATGGCAGCTACAAGATTCCGTTCCTGGTGGTGTGCGATGCGTTCCAGAGCGAGACCACGGCCTTCGCCGACCTGGTGCTGCCCGACACCACCTACCTCGAGCGCCACGACGTGATGTCGATCCTGGACCGGCCGATCTCGGAGTTCGACGGCCCGGTCGATGCGGTGCGCATTCCGGTGGTCGAGCCGATGGGGCAGTGCAAGCCGTTCCAGGAAGTCATCATCGAGCTGGCGAGCCGGCTCAAGCTGCCGGCGTTCACCACCGCCGAGGGCGGCCGCAAGTTCAAGGACTACCCGCATTTCGTCGTCAACTACGAGACCGCGCCGGGCTCGGGTATCGGCTTTCTGGCGGGCTGGCGCGGGGCCGATGGGTCCAAGTCGATCTGCGGCGAACCGAACCCGAACCAGTGGGAGATGTACGCGAAGAACAACTGCGTGTTCCAGCACCACTTGCCGCCGGCCTACCAGTACATGCGCAACTGGAACAAGGGTTATATGGACTGGACCAAGAGCGTGCGCATGCGCCGCGATGCCGACCCGATCCTGATCCACATCTACTCCGATGTGCTGCAGAAGTTCCGCCTCGCCGCGCAGGGCAGGCGGCCCGGCAAGCAGCCGCCCGAGCACCTGCGCAGCCGGGTCGAAACCTACTTCGACCCGCTGCCGTTCTATCACGAGCCGCTTGAAATGCAGGTCACCGATCGCAGCGCGTACCCGCTCAACGCGGTCACGCAACGGCCGATGGCGATGTACCACTCCTGGGACTCGCAGAACGCCTGGCTGCGCCAGATCCACAGCCACAACTACCTGTTCGTGAACCCACTCACGGCGGGCGCGCAGGGGATCAAGGACGACGACTGGATCTGGGTCGAGTCGCGCTGGGGCAAGGTGCGCTGCATGTGCCGCTACAGCGAGGCGGTCGAGCCCGGCACGGTGTGGACCTGGAACGCGATCGGCAAGGCGGCGGGCGCCTGGAACCTGGGCCCGCAGGCGAACGAATCGCAGAAGGGCTTTCTGCTGAACCACCTGATCACCGAAGAGCTGCCGTTGCTGGCGGGCCGCGCGCCGCTGTCCAACTCGGACCCGGTGACCGGGCAGGCGGGCTGGTACGACGTGCGCGTGCGCATCTCCAAGGCCGGCGCCGACGAGCCGGCCCAGACCTCGCCGCAGTTCGCGGCGCTGCAGCCCTATCCCGGTACGCACCCGGTGCGCCGGCTCTGGCAGGCGTACTTTGCCGGGCAGCCGGCGGAGCCGAAGGCTTGATCGATCGCCGGCCATCCCATCGCCAAGGCCAATGCCAAGGCCAATGCAAGGACGCATCCCATGACCCAACTGGCGCTTGTCATCGACCTCAACGTGTGCGTGGGCTGCCAGGCCTGCGTGACGAGTTGCAAATCGTGGAACACCTCGGGCAGCGCCGGTGCGCTCGCCGATTTCCGGCCCTACGACGAGAACCCCACCGGCACCTTCTTCAACCGCGTGCAGACCTTCGAGGTTGGCGAATTCCCGGCCACCCAAACGGTGCACCTGCCGAAGTCGTGCCTGCATTGCGAAGACCCGCCATGCGTACCGGTGTGCCCAACCGGCGCGAGTTACAAGCGCAAGGAAGACGGCATCGTGCTGATCGACTACGACAAGTGCATCGGCTGCGGCTACTGCGCCTGGGCCTGCCCCTACGGGGTGCGCGAGCTCGACGAAGAGCGCCAGGTGATGACCAAGTGCACCTTGTGCGTCGACCGCATCTACAGCGACGCGCTGCCAGTGACCGACCGGCGCCCGGCCTGCGTGATGGCCTGCCCGACCAACGCGCGGCTGTTCGGTGACGTGCACGACCCGGCCTCGGAAGTGTCGACCGCGATCCGCGAGCGCGGCGGCTACCAGTTGATGCCGGAATGGGGCACCCAGCCATCCAACCATTACCTGCCGCGCCGCAAGACCGTCATCAACATCCGAGACGACGAACTGGTGCGCGCCGACAGCCCGCAGTTGATCGACATCGCCGCGCTGGTGCCGGGCGCCAAGCCGCGCTCGACGCTCGACGATGCGAGCAATTTTGGCAGCTGAACGGCTCCTTCCCCTATGGGGGAAGGGGCCGTTAGAAAAGCGCTCACCTGCTCAACCCGCCATCAACGGAGTCCGCCATGCACCCCGGCTTTTCTGTGATCTTCCTGACGACGCTGATCGGTGCCGGTCAAGGCCTGTTCCTCGGCCTGTACGCGGCCGAGATTGCGGCACTGCTGCGGGTTGCCGCGCCCGAGCCGGGCAGCGGCTTCTTCGTCTGGGGCAGCGCGCTGGCGCTGCTGTTCACCGGGCTGGGCGCAGTCGCATCGCTGTTTCACCTCGGCCACCCGGAGCGCGCCTGGCGGGCGCTGGCGATGTGGCGCACCTCGTGGCTTTCGCGCGAGGGCATTGCGCTGCCCGCGTTCATGGCGGCGGTGTTCGCTTACGGCCTCGGGCACTACCTTGGTTGGCGCAGCACGCCGGCGATCGGCGCGGTCGCGGTGGTGCTGTGTGTCACGCTGTTCGTCTGCACCGGCATGATCTACGCCTGCATCAAGTTCCTGCAGGAATGGGCCAGCCCGCTGACGGTGGCCAACTACGGCGTGCTCGGCTGCGCCTCCGGCTTCACGCTGGTCACCGCGTTCGCCGCCTTCACCGCCGACAGCCTGGTGCCCGCGTATGCGGTGGCCGCCATGGCGCTCACGGTGCTGGGCCTGGCGACGCGGTCGGCCTCGCTTGTGCGCAACAGCCGCCTCAAGCCCAAGTCGAGCTTGCAGTCGGCCACCGGCATTCACCACCCGCGCATCAAACAGACATCGCAAGGTTTCATGGGCGGCTCGTACAACACGCGCGAGTTCTTCCACGGCCGCAGCCGGGCGCTGCTGCGCAGCGTCAAGTGGGGCTTCCTGGTGCTGGCGTTCGCGCTGCCGCTGCTGCTGCTCGGCGTCGGCTGGCGCAGCGGGTCGACGCTGGCGCTGTGCCTGGCCTTCGCGGTGCAGTACACCGGCCTGATCGCCGAGCGATGGTTCTTTTTCGCGCAGTCGAACCATCCGCAGAACCTGTACTACCAGGCGATCTCATAGCCACCTCGCGCGGTCGTTGCGGTCGCTGCGACATCAGCCGGCGATGACGCTTGCGCTCGCTGCGGTCGCGGTGTTGGTCGGCATCCTGATCGGCAGCGTCGGTGTCGGCGGCATCCTGCTGATCCCGGCCCTTCAGATGCTGGCGCCGCTGCCGATCCAGGCCGCGATGGCCACGGCGCTGTTCACTTTCATCTTCACCGGCATCGTCGGTACGGCGTTGTTCCAGCGCCGCGGCAGCATCGACTGGGCGCTGACCACGCCCTTGTGTCTGGGCGGCGCACTGTTCGGTGTGGTCGGTGGCTGGGCCAATGCACGGCTGGGGGCGAGCTCGCTGGCGTTGGTCCTGGCGCTGCTGATCGTGGCGGCCGGCGCGTACACGCTGTTCACCGGCAGCGCGCCACGCTCCGCCTGCTTCCACGACCGGCCGCGCCGGCAGCGGGCGCTGCTGTTCATGATCGGCGCGGTGACGGGCTTCGGCTCGGGCCTGACCGGCGTCGGCGGCCCGGCGCTGGCGGTGCCGATGCTGGTGCTGTGCGGCTTCCCCGCGCTGGCCGCCATCGGCGCGAGTCAGGTGATCCAGATCGTCGCGTCGGTCTCGGGCAGCGCCGCGCATCTGGCGCAAGGCAACATCGACCTGCGGCTGGCCGCGCTGCTGACGCTGTTCGAGGTGCTCGGTGTGGCCGTTGGCGTGCGCGCGGCGCATGCCATCGATGCGCGCTGGCTGCGCCGGGGTGTCGGGCTGTTGTGCGTTATGGTGGGCGCGGGGCTGCTGGTGCGCCTTAATTAACCGCCGGCAAACGAGGTCAGCGTGCCGGTGATCAAGCGGTTCAGTTGCGTCATCAGGCGGTAGCCGAGCGTGTGGTCTTGCTCCATCAGACCGATCAGGCTGGCGCCGTCGATGACCAAGAAGCGGCAGGGTGACAGGCAGCCCGCGCTGGCGATCCGCACATTGCGCGGTGGCGTCAATGCGGCCCAGCCGAACAACTCGCCGCGGCGCAGGATGTCGCCGACGCTGGCATTGCGCTCGCCGAAGCCGATCGCATGCCGGACCGTGCCGTGCACCAGCACATAGAGTTCGTTGGCCGGGTCGCCGACGCGGTAGACCTGCTGGCCGGCTTCGCAGTCCAGCACGCTGCTCAGGGCGGCCACGCGATCAAGCTGGTTCGGCGTCAACCGGCCGAAGAAGGTCGTCTGCGACAGGAGCCCGCACGGCGTCTCGGCAGCGGCAGTCTGGTTGGTCATCGGTGGGCTCCCGAGGGTCTTCACGCCGAATCGCTCGGCCGGTACAAGTCCCAGTGGCGGCGGCGCACCCACAGCGCCTTGCGGCCGATGCCCAGCAGCGCCGCCAGTTCGGCCTCGCCATAACGGTCCTGGTAGTTCGTGATGATCTCCTTGGTGTAGTCCTCGATCGACAAGGGCAGGCCGCTGCCCTTCGGCGCGATCACCGCGGCGCCCTCCTCGGCAGGCGCCGCGATCATCTCTTCGAGGTCGCTCAAGGTGAGCACATCGGAGTCGGCCAGGATCACGGCCCGCTCGATGACGTTTTGCAGTTCGCGCACATTGCCCGGCCAGGTGTGGTGGTGCAGGAACTCGACGAAGTCCTTGTGCATGCGGGTCACCGGGCTGGCGAACTTCTGGCAGAACTGACGCATGAAGTGGCGCGCCAGCAGCTCGATGTCGGCGCCGCGCTCGCGCAGCGGCGGCACGTGAATCGCGATCACGTTCAGGCGGTAGTACAGGTCGGCCCGGAAGCTGCCGCGCTCCGCGCTTTCCTTCAGGTTGCGGTTGCTCGCCGCCAGGAAGCGGGTGTCGGTGAGAAAGCTCTGGTTCGAGCCGAGCGGGCGCACCTGGCGCTCCTGCAGCACGCGCAGCAACTTGACCTGCGCGGCCAGCGGCATCTCCGAGATCTCGTCGAGAAACAGCGTGCCGCCGCTGGCCTCGCGGATCAGGCCTTCGCTGGCGCTGCTGGCGCCGGTGTAGGCACCCTTCTCGTGGCCGAACAATTCCGACTCCATCAGGTCGGCCGGAATCGCGCCGCAGTTGACCGCGACGAAAGGCCGCTGCGCGCGGCTGCCGCCAAAATGGATCGCCTGCGCCACCAGTTCCTTGCCGCATCCGCTCTCGCCCTGGATCAGCACGTTCGCCTCGGTGGCGGCGACGCGCTGGATCATCGCGAGCAGGCGTTTCACGCCGTCGCTCTCGCCGATGATGGTGTGCTGCGTGAAGACCTTTTTCAGGTTGCGCCGCAGCGCGGCGTTCTCTTTGCGGGTGCGGCGCTCGCCCAGGGCGCGTTCGACCGAGAACACGAAGTCATCGTTGTCGAAAGGCTTGATGATGTAGTCGTTCGCGCCGCGGCGCAGTGCTTCGACGGCGCTTTCAACCGACGAAAAACTCGTCATCAGGATGACCTGGGTCTCGGGGTGCAGCGCCTTCGCCGCCGCGACGATGTCCAGGCCGCTGGCATCCGGCAGCCGCAGGTCGGTGATCACCAGGTCGAACTCGCGCGTCTTGAGTTGCGTCAGCCCTTCGTTGCCGAGGTGCGTGATCACGCTGGCATGGCCGGCGCGGTCGAGCAGCATCTCGACGCACTCGCAAATGCCGCGGTCGTCGTCGATCACCAGCACCTGCGCGGCAGCGCGCAAGAGTGCGCTGTCAGCGGATTTGCGGTCGATCACGCCGCGCCCCTGGGCAAGGTCACGCAGAAGCTCGCGCCTCCCGGCGCGCTGCTGCACAGCTCGATGCGGCCACCGTGTTCCAGTGCGATCTCGGTGCAAATCGCCAGGCCCAGGCCAGTGCCGAGCTGGGCTGCGCGGGTCGTGAAGAACGGCTCGAAGATGCGGCTCGCCAGGCCGGCCGCCACCCCCGGCCCGCTGTCGCTGACCCGCACCTCGATCCAAGCGCCGGCACTGCGAGTCACGACATTCAGCCGGCCTCGCCCGGCCATCGCCTCGGCCGCATTCACGAACAGGTTCAGGAAGATTTCGCGCACCTGCCCGATGTTGCCGGACAGCGTTGCGGCCAGGTCCGGCTGATGCTGCAGTTCGATGTCCTGCAGCCGGCCTTGCTGACGCAGCACATGCGCGGCTTCCTCGATCGCGTCGTCGATGGCGAAGCGCAGCCGCGGCTCGTCGCCGACGCGCGAGAACTGCACCAGTCGGCGCGAAATGTCCAGGATGCGCTTCACGTTGACGGCGATGTTCGCCAGGCCCTTGTCGAGCAGCGCCGGGCTCGGCTGCTTCTCGGCGCGCAATATCTGCACGATCGAGTGCAGCGAGGTCAGCGGGTTCGTGACCTCGTGGCACACGCCGGCCACCATGAAGCCGAGCGATGCGAGCCGCGCGGTTTGCAGGTCGGCGGCCTGCGCCTGGCGCGGATCGGGCCGGGCGATGATCGTCAGGCAGGCACCCCATGCAGTGCGGCGCAGGTGCAGGCGCTCGCAGATGAGCTCGCCAGACGGTTGCGCGCGCTCGCTTTCCGCTTGCTGCGGGGTTAACCAGGGCACGTCGCCACGCAGCAGGGCGAGGTAGTGTCGGGCGCGCTCCCGCAGCGGTGCGTCGGCGGCTGATGCGCCTGGGTTCGAGCCGTTGCCGGATTCGTCGCTGGCACCCAGGACAGTGCCGTCTTCGCCCAGCATCAACATCGGCCACGGCGCGGCCGCGTAGATCGGCTCGAACAGATCGGACCAACCCTGGCTGCCTGTCATCGCCGGCATTCGCCGCGTTGCATGGTTGTTGAGCACCGCGCAGCATAAGGCGGGCAGATCGAGCTGCAATAGAGACGCACCCCACGCCGCACAAGGCACGCCGGGTCCGGAAAGCGATCTTGCCTAACGTTCTCAATGAGCAGACACAGGGGCGGCGTAGGCGGCCTTTCGAGCGCCGCTGGTGGGTGCGCGCGCTGTAGCATCGGCGAACCCATTCCGAGGAGACCGACCATGACCCGCTGGCGCAAACCGACCGCAGACGCTGTGTACACGCCCGAAGAAGTCAGCGCCCGGCTGGCTGACGAGCTGCCGAAGTGGACTTTCGAAGACGGCTGGATTCGCCGCAAGTACAAAACCAGCGGCTGGAAGGGTACGCTGATGGTCGTCAACACCGTGGGCCACCTGGCGGAGGCGGCCTGGCACCACCCGGACCTGACCGTGTCGTACGCGTTCGTCACAGTCAAGCTGATGAACCACGCCGCCAAAGGCATCACCGACAAGGACTTCGAACTTGCCCGGAAGATCGAAGAAGTCGTGATGTGGCAGCCGGGCAGCGACGAAGCCACGGCCCTGGAAGGCACTCCGGACGATCCGCGGTTCAAGTATCTGAAGTACGACTGAAAATCTCGGAGGCGGCCGGCGCCCATTCAATGCAAGAGCCAACTCACTCACCGCGCAGGCGCAGAGAACGCAGAGTTGCGCAGTGGAAATTCAAATGGTCTCCTCTGCGGACCTCTGCGTTCTCTGCGTTCTCTGCGCCTGCGCGATGGTGAGTTGGCGTTGTCAAGCGCGCTCCTCAGTCCGATCAAGAAACTTTCCGGCGCCGATGGTTCGCGTGCTGACACTCTGTCCCCCGGACGGTACATGCGCGCGCCGGGTGGTCGCGGTCTGCCGAGGCGGCACCCTTTGAAGCGGCGGCGGAACAGGGCTTGCTTTATCAGTGGGTCTGCCACCCGAGGCGCACGCCGCGATCTGCACCATGGACATGTCTCAACCGGCCCTCGAAGCCTTGCGCGCTGACGCCACGCCGTCGGTGACGCTGCGCGCGCCGGGGCGCCTGCACCTGGGCTTCCTCGACCCGGCAGCGTCGCTGGGTCGCCGCTTCGGCAGCCTGGGGCTGGTGATCGACGGCTTCGAGACCGAGGTCGCGCTGAGTGCGGCCAACGCGAATCAAGTCAGTGCCAGCGGCGTTGCCGAGCACGCCGAGATTGGGCGTGCCGGCGCCCATCTGCAGCGGCTGCAACAGCACAGTGGCCGGCATGCGCCGCTGCACCTGACGCTGCTGCGCGTGTTGCCGGCCCATGCCGGGTTCGGCTCCGGCACGCAGCTCGCACTGTCCATCGGCCGCGCGTTCGCACAGTGGCATGGCCTGGACGTCACCACGCCCGCGCTCGCGCAGTGGCTGGGCCGTGGTGCGCGCTCGGGCATCGGCATTGCTGGGTTCGACCACGGTGGCTTGCTTGTCGATGGCGGGCCGGGGGGATCGGTGGGATCGGGCCGCGAGGCTGCACCGGCACCGCTGTTGGCCCGCGTGCCGCTGCCCGAGGCCTGGCGAATTTTGGTGGTGCAAGACGACACGCAACGCGGTCTGTCGGGGGCCGACGAACGCGATGCCATCGCCACCCTTGCGCCGTTGCCGCGGCCACTTGCGGCCGACATCTGCCACCAGGTGTTGATGCGCGTGCTGCCCGGCGCGGCCTGCGCCGAGTTCGCGCCGTTCGCGGCCGGCATCAGCCACATCCAGCAGCTGCTGGGTGCGCACTTCGCGCCTGCGCAGGGTGGCAGCGCCTACACCAGCGCGGCGGTCGGGCGCTTGATCGAATGGATCGGGGCGGCCGGCCACGGTGCCGCCGTTGGCCAGAGTTCCTGGGGCCCGACCGGCTTCGCCATCCTGCCGTCTCAGGCGCAAGCCGAAGCGGTGGTCGAGTCTGCGCGCGCGGCGGCCGTGGTGGCCGCCAGCCTGAGCTTGAAAATCGTCGCCGGGCGCAATCACGGCGCCACCGTGATCGATTCGCGCCGCGCGCGTTGAGCCCACGTCCTGCCGCAGCCCCCCACGAACCGAGATTCCATGGAACGCCCCTACATCCTCCACATGTTCACGCCGGGCCGCCAGATGAGCCCGTTCGACATCAACATGGCGGCTGACGCCGGCTACCAGATCATCGTGCCGTACAGCGATGTCGGCATTGACGCCATCGGCGGCCTGACGCAGGACACGATCTTCTCGCGCGGCCCGAAGGGCGTGGCGCGCACCGGCATCTTCATCGGCGGGCGCGACGCGCTGCTGGCAGCCGACATGCTGGAGCGCTCGAAGGCGTCGATGGTCAAGCCCTTCATCGTCTCGCTGATGGCCGACCCGAGCGGCGCCTACACCACGGCGGCGGCGCTGCTCGCGTGCGTCGAGGCAGCCCTGCAGCACCACCACCGCCACGGCCTGGCCGGCCAGCGCGTCGTGATCCTCGGCGGCACCGGGCCGGTCGGCCGGATCGCCGGCGTGATCGCGGCCGGCGCGGGGGCCGAGGTGTTCCTGTCGAGCCGCAACGGCATCGACCTGGCCGAAGCGGCAGCGCTCGAAACTGGCAAGCGATTCGGGGTGACCTTGCACGGCCTCTCAGGCGGCGACCCGGCGGCGCTGCGCGCATCGCTTGCCCGTGCCGATGTGCTTCTGGCCTGCACGGCGGCCGGCGTGCAGGTGGTGTCGGCCGAGGCGCTCAGGTTCGCGACGCGGCTGAAGGTCGCGGCTGATGTGAATGCGGTGCCGCCGGCAGGCATCGCAGGGGTCGGCGTGATGGACGACGGCGTGGCGCTGGCCGGCACGGCGGCGGTGGGCATCGGCGCGCTCGCGGTGGGCAACGTCAAGTACCAGACCCAGCACCGGATGCTGCTGCGCATGCAGCAGGCCGAGAAGGCGGTGATGCTGAGCTTCGCCGAGGCGTTTGCGGTGGCGCGCGAATTTTTGGCGGAGAAGTTGGCCGAGAAGGCGGCCGAGAAGTTGGCCGAGAAGTTGGTCGAAAAGCCGGCCGACAAGCCGTCCTGATTCGCCACGCCCGATGCCTCTGCTCGCCATCGCGGCGCTCAGCGCCCGCATGCTGGCCGAGGCGGCGCGCCACGACGGGTTCGACGTCATCGCGCTCGATGTCTTCGGCGATGCCGATACCCGGCGCGCCTGCTCGCAGTGGCAGCCAATTGGTTCGCCCGCAGCGCTGCGCATCGACGCCGCGATGCTGCTGTCGGCGTTGAGCCGGTTGGCCCAGCGCGGCGACGTGATCGGCTGGATCGCGGGCAGTGGCTTCGACGGCCAGGCCGATCTGCTGGCGCGCGGCGCGGCCGTGTTGCCGCTCATCGGCACGCCCGCCGACGCAGTGCGGCGGGTGCGCGACCCGCAGACGTTTTTCGATGCGCTCGACCGGCAAGGTATCGCGCACCCACCTGTGCGGATGACGGCGCCGGTCGATGCGACTGGATGGCTCGTGAAGGACGCGTGGGGATGCGGCGGCTGGCACATCCGGCCCGCGCTCTGCGCAGAGCCGGCACCCGCGCATCACTACTTCCAGCGCGAGGTCGCGGGCACGCCGATGTCGGTGACCTTCCTCGCCAACGGCAGCGACGCCTGCGTGCTGGGATTCAATCAACTCAGCGTGCGGCGCTTCGGCGCGCGGCCGTTCGTGTTTTGCGGCGCCATCGGGCCGGTGGCGCTGCCGGCGGGTGTGGCGCAGCGCATCGGCGCCGCTGTTCGCGGGCTCACGGCGGCGTTCGCGTTGCGCGGCCTGGCCAGCCTTGATTTCATGCTGGACGGCGCGGCGTTCAGCGTGCTCGAAGTCAATCCTCGGCCGCCCGCCAGCCTGGCGCTGTATGGCGGGCGCGGCGTCGTCATGGCCCATCTGCGCGCCTGTCTGGACGGCGAATTGCCGCTGGAATCGAGCGTTAGGTCAGGCGCGAGTGTGCAAGGCGCCGAGATCGTCTTCGCGCCGCGCGCGTTCGCTCTCGATGCAGCGGCGGTGCAGCGCCTTGCCGATCTCGCCGCTATCGCCGCTATCGCCGCCATCGCCGGGTGCCATGATCTGCCTTTCGCGGCGACCCACTTCAACGCTGCCGACCCGGTGTGCAGCGTCAGCGCGCAGGGCGACAGCGCCGCGCAGGTGCAAGGGTTGCTGGCCCAGCGCTGTGCGGCCGTCCATCAATTTCTGGAGACGCTCCGATGACCACCACCACTGCGAACGCCATTCCGCTTGCGCCGCCGCTGGCCACCTCTCGGCTCAGCATCAACACACTCGCCCGACCCCTCGTCGCGCGGCTGCTTTCGCAGGCCGAGGCTCTGCAAGTGCACGCGCGCCGCGACGCCAGCGGTGTGTGCATCGTCGATGCCGGCATCACCGCCACCGGCAGCGTCGAGGCCGGTTTGTTGATCGGCGAAATCTGCATGGGCGGTCTCGGACAAGTGCGTCTGCGCCCCGGCGCCATCGAGGGCTGGCCGACCTGGATCGAGGTGCACAGCGCGCAGCCGGTACTGGCCTGCCTGGGCAGCCAGTACGCCGGCTGGAGCCTGGCGGCGAGCAAGGAAGAAACCGGCGGAAAGAAGTTCTTCTCGCTCGGCTCCGGCCCGGCGCGGGCGCTGGCGGGCAAGGAAAAATTGTTCGCCAAATTGGGCTATCGCGACCCGATCGCCGACCCCGCAAGCGACTACGCAAGCGACCACACAAGCGACGCCGCAAACGCCACCACGAAGACCGGCGTGCTGGTGCTCGAAGTCGATCGCGCGCCGCCGAAGATCATCATCGACAAGCTGCTCCACGACTGCGCGTTGACACCCGCCGCGCTGACCTTGATCCTGACGCCCACCACCAGCCTGGCCGGCACCACGCAGGTGGTGGCGCGGGTGCTGGAAGTGGCGCTGCACAAGGCGCACGAACTCGGCTTCGCGCTCGCCAACATCGTCGGCGGCTCGGCCTGTGCGCCGCTGCCCGCGCCCAGCCCTGACGGCGTGCAGGCGATGGGCCGAACCAACGACGCGATCCTGTACGGTGGCCGCGTCCACCTCACGGTGCGCGGCGACGACGCTGCGGCGCGCGCGCTGGCGCAGCAGCTGCCATCGAAAAATTCAAGCGACTACGGCCGCTCGTTCGCCGACATTTTCAAGGCCGCCGAGTACGACTTCTACAGGATCGACGCGGCCTTGTTCGCACCCGCCGAGGTCTGGGTCAGCAGCCTCGACAGCGGCAACACCTGGCATGGCGGCGGCTTGAACATGGGTTTGCTGACGGGCCTGTGGCTGCAGGAAGCCTAGTGGTCAGCGTGACCAGCGTAGCGATCATGACCGACGCAACCGGCTGGCACACGCGCCAGTTGCAAGCAGCGCTGCGCGCGCGCGGCTGCGTCGGCCGCTGTGTCGATCTGGCCGATTGCCGCATCGACACCACGGCGGCCTGGCATGGCCTGGTCATCCCCGGCTTCGGCCGCGCGCTGCCCGACGCCGTGCTGGTGCGCGGCATTGCCGGCGGCAGCTTCGAGCAGGTGACGAAGCGGCTCGGCGTGCTGCATGCGCTGCGCGACCTCGGCGTGCCGGTCTACAACGACGCGCGCGCCATCGAGCGCAGCGTCGACAAGTCGGCCACCAGTCTGCTGCTGCATGCGGCGGGCATTGCCACGCCGCCCGCCTGGACCACCGAGTCGCTGGCGCAGGCGCAGCGCATCGCAGTGCGCGAGGGCGCGGCCGGCCACGCGCTGGTGCTCAAGCCGCTGTTCGGCTCGCAGGGCAAGGGCTTGCAGCGGGTCGGGCAGGTAGGCGGGGTGCACCACGCGCTGCCGGCGATCGACAGCGTGTATGGCTCACTCGCCTACCTGCAGCGCTTCGTGCCGGCGCTGACCAGCCCGGGCTTCGACTGGCGCGTGCTGGTCGTCGGCGAGCGCGCGGTGGCCGCCATGCGACGGGTCAGTGCGCACTGGGTTCACAACGTCGCACAAGGCGCGCGCTGCGAGCCGGCCGAGCTGACCGAAGCACTCGTGCATCTGGCCGAAAAAGCGGCGCGTGCGCTGGGGCTGGACTATGCCGGCATCGACCTGATGCCTGCAGGCACGCTGGACGACATCCAGGTGATCGAAGTCAATGGCGTGGCGGCGTGGCAGGGCTTGCAGCGCGTGACCGGGTTCAACATCGCCGCCGCCATCGTCGCCGATCTGCTGGATCGCCGGTTGGCGCAGGCTCCTGTATCGGACGCAGCCCGAGGCGAGCGCGCGCCGTCACGCGCAATGCGTCGCGCATGACCCGCACCGAGCACGCGCGAGCCTGCTTCCTGCGCGCCTGCGAGCTCGACGTCGCAGTGCGCAAGCCCGGCAACGTCAGCCTGGCATCGCCCGGCCACGGAATGCAGGCCGCAATGTTCATCGCCAGCGCCCAGGCTGCGGCCGGCCCGCTGTTCGACGCCGGCGCGCGGGTCGGCGATCGCATCGAAGCGGCCGTGGCCGCGACCTGGGCGGTGGCTGGCTGCAACACGAATCTGGGCATCCTGCTGTTGTGCGCACCGATCGCAAGGGCGGTTGAGATGAGCCCCGAGGCGCGGTCCCCGGCAGCGCTGCAAGCGGCCATCGAAGCGGCGCTGGCCGACCTCGATGTGGCTGATGCCTGCGCCGCCTACCGGGCAATTGCGCGCGCCAACCCCGGCGGCCTGGGCAGCGCGCCGAGCCAGGATGTGCAGCGGCCCCCGAGCATCGGCCTGCGCGCCGCAATGGCACTGGCCGCACCGCGCGACAGCATCGCGCGCCAGTACCGCGACGGCTTCATCGACCTGTTCACGCTCGGTCTGCCGGCCCTCGGCACTAGTTTTTCACTGCGCTGCGAAGGCGTCGCCGTGGCGGCGGTTCAGCGGCTGTACCTGCGGCTGCTGGGCGGCTTTGCCGATTCACACATTGTTCGCAATCACGGCAAGGCCGTGGCACACATTGTCATGACTGCGGCGCAGGCCTGGGCCGAGCGTGCGGCGCAGGCGCAAGCGCTGGGGGCCGATGCCGATCTCGGCGGCGAATTCGTGGCCTGGGACGAGGCTTTGAAACTGGCCCGCATCAACCCCGGCACCACGGCCGACCTGACCGTCGCAACCTTGCTGATCGCCGGCCTGTCGGGTCCGGCCTGAGGCCGGTGGCACGGAACGTGAGTGAAAACCGGTTCGCGCTGGCAGCTGGGCCAGTGTCGTGAGGGTTCCAGAACGCAATTCAGGAGATAACAAACCATGGCAAAGATTGATCGCATGATGGTCGGCGAGTCGCTCGTCGGTGACGGCAACGAAGTGGCCCACATCGACCTGCTGATCGGGCCGCGCGGCAGCCCGGTCGAATCGGCGTTCGCGAACGCGCTCACCAACAACAAGGACGGCTTCACGTCGCTGCTCGCCGTCATTGCCCCGAACCTGATCACCAAGCCCGCGACGGTGATGTTCAACAAGGTCACGATCAAGGGTGCCAAGCAGGCGGTGCAGATGTTCGGCCCGGCCCAGCGCGGTGTGGCCATGGCGGTGGCCGACTGTGTTGAAGACGGCACCATCCCGGCCGACGAAGCCGACAACCTGTTCATCTGCGTCGGCGTGTTCATCCACTGGCTGGCCGAAGACGACAAGAAGATCCAGGACTACAACTACCAGGCCGTCAAGGAGTCGATCAAGCGCGCCGTCGCGGGGTCGCCGACGGCGGCCGAAGTGGTGGCGAAGAAGGGCACGGCAAGCCACCCGTTCGCCGCGCACAACTGAAGGCAGTCGCCAAAACCCGCGTCAGCGCCAAAAAAAGCCGACCGGGCGACCGGTCGGCTTTTTTGCGTGGCGAGCGCCGGGCGTGCTGCGATTCAGCGCCCGCCCGGCACCATGCCCGAGCCGAGCAGGTGCAGCTCGGCGGCGGCGCGCGAAGGTTTGTCTTGCGGCATGGTTTGCGTGACTGGCGCGACGCGCTCGATCTGCACCCCCACCGCCTGCACGTCGGCGAACTTCTTCGGCTTGACCACCTTGACGCGAACCCAGCTCGCGCCGAATTCGCCGATCAGGATCTCGGCGATCATCTCCGCAAACGCTTCGAGCAACTGCACCCGGTGCTCGACCAGCAGGCGGCGCAGCCGCTCGCAGACCACCCCGTAGTCGATCGTGTCAGCGATGCGGTCGGTGTCGCAGGCTCGGGCCCGCGGCAGGCCGGCGTGCACGTCGATGAGCAGCGGTTGCGGGTGGTGCAGCTCCGAGGCGTGGATGCCGATCACGGTTTCGCCGGTGAAGCCCTCGATGAAGATCAGGTCGAGTGGCGCGGGGTCAGCATGCGGCATCGATGCGGGCAGGGCGGGCAGGGCGGGCAGGGAGGACAGCGCGAGGGGTTGCGGCGGGCGGTGGGTCAATGGGGGCTCCGGTCGGAATGGATCGATGAGGGCAGCGCCGAACATCTGCTTGCTGCGGCATGACGCCTGAGGCTGCAAAATGCGGGCCACGCGGGGTTCGACCGAGTCGTGACCGGCTCGAAAGAGCCTCCGTGTTTCAACTGTTGCGCGACGCCCGCGTGGCGCGCCAGAATCGAAGATCAGCCGCCACGATCCCCGGGCGGACTGACCGGGAGACATCGATGCCATTGACACTGCGCAGTGCGGGACTCGCCGGCCCCCCGGCAGATCGACACGCCGACCATGTCATGGACGTGGTGCGAAGCGGCTTCCACGACCAGACCAACGATGTGGTCATGCGCTCGTGGAGCCGCTGCCTGAACGAATACCGCCTGCACCCGGACAAGCCGCGCCAGCCGACCGTGATCAGCCGCGTCGAGCTCGATGAGCGGCAGGCCCGCCACGCCGACGTGATCGACTGCGCGCGCTACGAGATGACGACGCTCTACCAGCAGCTCGCCGACAACGAGTCGGCGGTGGTGTTGACCGACATCGACGGCGTCATCGTCCACATGGTGTCGTCGCCCGAGTTCGCGGCCGAGGTCGCGCCGCTCGGCTTGCGGGCGGGTGGCATGTGGAGCGAGGCGGCAGCCGGCACGAACGGCATGGGCACCTGCCTGGTCGCTGCGACGCCGGTGTCGGTGCGCCGCGAAGATCACTTCTTCACCCAGTTCACGCAGCTGACCTGCTCGGCAGTGCCGGTGTTCGACCCGTCCGGGCGCATCGTCGCGGTGCTCGATGTCAGCAGTCGGTCCGGGCTGATGCAGCAGCACCTGCTGGTGCTGCTCGGCATGACCGCGCGGATGATCGAAAACCGCCTCATCGACCAGCGTTTCCAGGGCGCCTACCCGCTGCACTTCCACAGCCGCCCGGAGTTCGTCTACACGCTGCACGAAGGCAAGCTGGCGCTCGGCGACGACGGGCGCATCCTCGCCGCGAACCGCAGTGCGCTGTTCCAGCTCGGCCTGCAGTCGGTCGACGAGATCCGCTCGCGCCACATCGAAGACCTGTTCCAGACCTCGCTCTCAGACATACTGCAGCGCAGCGCCTCGGCGTCGTTTCACCCGGTGGTGACGTACCGCACCAACGCCGCGCTGCGCTTCTTCGCGGTCGCGCGCCGGCCAGCGTCCGACGCCGATGCGCCGGCTCCGGTGGCCATCAGTTCGGCGTCGGCCCTGATCGCGCAGCCAGCGCGCGCGCCGGCCCGGCTCGCCACCCCATCGACGGCGCCCGCCGTCACGGCCGCCTCGACCTTCGGTGACCCGCGCCTGGCTGCGCAGCTCGACACGGCAGTGCGCGTCATCGCCCGGCGCACGCCGGTGCTGCTGTGCGGCGAAACCGGTTCCGGCAAGGAGGTGTTCGCCCGCGCCGTGCACGACGCCAGCCCGCATGCAGCCGGCGCCTTCGTCGCCATCAACTGCGCCAGCCTGCCGGAGAACCTGATCGAGTCGGAGCTGTTCGGTTACCGCGCCGGCGCCTTCACTGGCGCCCAGCGCACCGGCCGGCGCGGCAAGATACTGCAGGCCGATGGCGGCACCCTGTTCCTCGACGAAATCGCCGACATGCCGCTGGAGCTGCAGGCGCGTTTGCTGCGCGTGCTGGATGAGCGCCGCGTCACCCCGCTTGGCACCGAAGAAACCCATGCGGTCGACTTCCAGCTCATCAGCGCCAGCCACAGCCATTTGCCTTCGCTGGTGCAGGAAGGGCGCTTCCGCGAGGACCTGTACTACCGCCTCGCCGGCATCGAATTGCAGTTGCCGACCCTGCGCGAGCGCAGCGACCGGCACGAGCTGATTCGCGCCGTGCTGGCGGCCGAGGGCGGCCCGGAAGTGACCCTGAGCGCCGAGGCCGAACGCCTGCTGATGGAGCACCCGTGGCCCGGCAACATCCGCCAGCTCGGCCATGTGCTGCGCAGCGCGGTGGCGCTGGCCGATGGCCGCTTGATCGGCCGTGAGCACCTGCCGTCACTGGCCGTAAACCTGCGGCCGGCACTGGCTCGCCCGCCGCTGCCGGCGCCGCCCGGCCCGGCCGGTGCGAACGCTGAGGCTCACGCCCGCGCGCCGCTCGACCCGGCGTCGGCGGCCGCAGCGAACGGTGCGAATGGCGTGCCTGGCGACAATGCATACGTCCCGCTCAAACTCAATCTGATCCAGACCAACGAGCGGCAGGTGCTGCTGCAGATGCTCGAACAACACCGCTGGAATGTGAGCAACGTCTCCAAGGCGCTTGATGTCAGCCGCAACACCCTGTATCGCAAGCTCCACAAGCTGCACATCCGCATCTCCCATCCCGAGCCCGACTGAAGCCGTGCCGGCCGACCGGCGCGGCGGCGATGCGCCTAACGATCAAGCTGAGCGGGAGCCGCAACCGCCGCCGCCAACAGAAGCGCAGCCGCGTTCCCGCTTCGCCTGGTGCATCACCGGCTCGGGCCACTTCCTGGACGAATCGATGGCGCTGGCGCAACGCCTGCCGAGCGTCGATCTGTTCCTGTCGGCGGCCGCCGAAGAGGTGCTCGAGATCTACAAGCTGCCGATCGACGGCCTGAAGCCCCGCTTCCGTGTCTTTCGCGACAAGACCGCCAGCAGCGTGCCGGTGGGCATGTTGTATGACGACGTGTATCACACCGTCGTCATCGCGCCGGCGAGCAGCAACACGGTCGCCAAGTGCGCGCTCGGCATCAGCGATTCACTGCCGACCAACATGTTTGCGCAGGCCGGCAAGCTGGGGCTGCTGGGCATCGTTTTTGCGTGCGACACCGAACCGGTGGTCGTGACCAAGTCGCCCCACGACTGGGTCACGCTGCGGCCCCGGCGCATCGAACTCGACAACGTGGAACGGCTGCGCGCCATCGACTTCTGCGAGGTCGTGGCGTCGCCGCAGCAGCTCGAAGCCGCACTCGACAGCCGATTGAGAGAACTCGCGCTCGCATGGAACACATCCTCTTCCTGACCGGCCGCCTCGCGCAGCCGAGCCTGGAACGGGTGCTGGCCAACATCGACGCCGCGCCGTTCACCTGGGAGGTGCGCCAGCTGGGCTTGCAGGTGGCCGCACTGATGACGGCCGACATGATCCGGCGCCGGGTGGCGTTGCCGGTGATGTCGGCCGACTCAGTGAGCGTCAATGCGCCACGCCGCGTCGACCGAATCATCGTGCCCGGCCGCTGCCGGGGCGATGTCGATGCGCTGTCGCAGCACTTCGGCGTGCCGGTGCAGCGCGGCCCCGAGGAAGTCAAGGACCTGCCGCACTTTTTCAACCGCGCGGCACAGCCGATCACGCTCGACGAGTACGAGGTGGCCATCTTTGCCGAAATCGTCGACGCGCCGCGCCTCAGCGTCGACGCCATCGTCGCCCGCGCCCGTCTGCTGCGTGCCGACGGCGCCGATGTGATCGACCTCGGCGGCCTGCCCGACACGCCTTTCGACCACTTGGTAGACAGCGTCAACGCGTTGAAGGCCGAGGGCTTCAAGGTCAGCGTCGATTCGATCGACCCGCAGGAGCTGCTGCGCGGTGGCCGCGCCGGTGCCGACTACCTGCTCAGCCTGACGCTCGACACCTTGTGGGTCGCCGACGAGGTGGCCGCCACGCCGATCCTGATCCCGCGCACGCCGAGCGATGAAGCCTCGCTGTTCGAGGCGGTCGAGATCATGCAGCGCAGCGGCCGTGACTTTCTGGCCGACTCGATCCTCGACCCGATCCCGTTCGGCTTTGCCGCCTCGATCGTGCGCTACCACCGCCTGCGCGAGCGCTTTCCCGAGGTACCGATCATGATGGGCGTTGGCAACCTGACCGAGCTGACCGAGGCCGACACCAGCGGCATCAACGCGCTGCTGTTCGGCATCTGCGCCGAGCTGAATGTGGCGGCGGTGCTGACCACGCAGGTCAGCCCGCATGCGCGCCGCGCGGTGAAGGAAGCCGACTGGGCGCGCCGCATCATGCACGCCGCGAGCCGCCATCAAATGTTGCCCAAGGGCATGAGCGGCGCCTTGCTGACGGTGCATGCCAAGCACCCGTACCCCGACACGCCGGACGAGATCGCGGCCACCGCCGCGCAGGTGCGGGACCCGAACTTCCGGGTCCAGGTGTCGGCGCGCGGCCTGCATGTGTACAACCGCGACGGGCTGCGCTTCGGCCAGGGCGCGTTCGAGCTGTGGCCGCAGCTCGGCCTGGAAGCCGATGCATCGCACGCCTTCTACATGGGCGTGGAACTGGCCCGCGCCGAGATCGCCCACCAGCTCGGCAAGCGCTATGTGCAGGACCAGCCGCTCGACTGGGGCTGCGCGGTGGAGCGCAGCGCGCAAGACATGGACACCTGGTGCGCGCCGGGCACGACGCGGAAGAGGAGTTGAGGCAATGACGGACCGCGTGGTCGAAGGCCCCCATCCCGGCCTTCCCCCAACGGGGGAAGGAGGGGTCGGTGCGCTGCGCGCTGGGCTTGGGCCTGACGTGATCTTCGAAACCGTCGTCACCACCGTCGCCGCCGACGGCACCCCGCACATCGCGCCGATGGGCGTGCGCTACCGCGACGACGAAGTGCTGCTGATGCCGTTCAAGCCGTCGACCACCCACGCCAACATCATCGCCAGCGGCGCGGCGGTCTTGAACATCCTGACCGACACCCGCGTCTTCGCCGGCTGCGTGACCGGCCGGCGCGCCTGGCCGATCCAGCCCGTCGAGCACGTCAACGGTGTGCGCCTGGCCTGCGCGCTGCGCCACATCGAGCTGCGCCTGGCGCATCAGGACGACGATGCGCAGCGCCCGGTGCTGCACATGGCGCGGGTCCACGCCGCCACGCATGCGGAGTTCCACGGCTTCAATCGTGCCCAGGCGGCGGTGATCGAGGGCGCGGTGCTGGTCAGCCGGCTGCACATGCTGGCGCCGCAGAAGGTCGACGGCGAAATGGCGTACCTGCAAATCGCCATCGACAAGACCGCCAGCGCGCACGAGCATGAAGCCTGGGGCTGGTTGCTGGACGCGGTGCAGCGGCACCGCGCCGCGCTCGCCAAGGGAGCAGCGGCATGAAGATGTTGGTCAGCGTTCGCAGTGTCGAAGAGGCCTTGCTGGCAGCATCCGGCGGCGCTGATTTCATCGACCTGAAGGAGCCGAGCGGCGGTGCGCTCGGCGGCCTGCCGACCACGACGATCCGCGCCATCGTCGAGGCGCTGCGTCAGCAGGGCTGCGGCTTGCCGGTCAGCGCCACGATCGGTGATGTGCCGATGCACGAGGCCGATCGGATCGCGGCGTGTGTCGATGCGGTCGGCGCCTGCGGGGTCGACTATGTGAAGGTCGGCATCGAGCGCGCGCCGCAGGCCGTGGCGGTGCTCGACATGCTGGCCGGAAGCGGCTGGCCGATCGTCCCCGTCTTCATCGCCGACCACGGGCTCGACGCCGCCCACGTGGCCCATGCCTGCACCCTCGGCTTCCCCGGCCTGATGGCCGACACGGCAGACAAGCACGCCGGCAGCTTGTTCGATGCGGTGAGCGCGGCGGACTTGCAGCGCTTCGTTGTCACCGTTCGCGCGGCGGGAAAAATGGTGGGGCTGGCGGGTGCGTTGCGGCTGGAACATCTTCAGATGCTCGCTGCGCTCAAGCCTGACTTCGCGGGGTTTCGGACGGCCGTGTGCGTCGGCGACCGGACGTCGGCCCTTGATCCGCAACGCTTGCAGGCACTGGCCGCGCTGCTGCACGGTCGGGCCGTGGCTGAAGCGGGTTGATTGCCGACGGCGTCAGAGAGTCAGGCTGCGTCGGTCAGCTCCAGACGCCGTTCCACGCGGTCCATGCATGTGCTGGACCCGTCCATGCGCAGATTCAACGCTGCCACAGCATCGTGCACCAGGGCCATGTGTCGATTGAGCGATGCCACGCGAACCGTCAGGTCGTCGAGTTTGGTTTCGACGCGATCCAGCGTGACTTGAATCGTTTCATGTCTTCAAGCATCGATGTACCGGAGCACCCCCAGCAGCAGCGCCCGCATGCGCCCCAGTTCGCTGTGGTGGACGATGTTGATCGGGAACGCCGCATCTTCCGCCATCGCCTCGAAGCGCCGGTCCAGAACGCCTGCAGCAGTCAAGGCCGCCAGGTTGGCCGTCGGATCAATCTCACACGACTTGACGACCACCAGGCGCTCGGCGTTCATGCGCCGCGCCAGGTCGAGCGCAATGCTGTCGGAGGTGACCTGCCAGTTCGTGTTCGCGTCCGGCTGATCGCGTTGCAGCTCGAATGGCAGCCACAG
>JANXZA010000055.1 GCA_025355745.1 Rhizobacter sp.
GTTGCGCGCAGTTTCCTGACGCGGGTGGTGCGCGAAAGCTTCAGCGATGCACTCGTCATCACCGAAGCCGGCGACCTTGAAACCGCGCGCCGCAAAGTGGCTGCGGAGCCGGCTGGCGCCGCCGATGTCGAGCCCTTCAAGCTGATCCTGGTCGACCTGGAACTGCCCGACGGCAACGGCATGGAATTGCTCGCCGAACTGGTGCAATACCCGGCCACCAAGATCGTCACCACCCTCTACTCCGACGACGACCACCTGTTCCCCGCGCTGCAATGCGGTGCCGATGGCTACCTGCTGAAGGAAGACCGCTTCGAGGTGCTGGTCGAAGAGCTGCAGAAGATCGTGCGCGGCCAGCCACCCTTGTCGCCGGCGATCGCGCGCCGCCTGCTGACGCACTTCCGCCACGGGCCGCTCGGAGCGAGTGGCGGCGCCGGCACCAGCGCCGACGCGCCGCCGCCGGCGTCCGGGTTTCAAAGCAGCCGGCCGATACCGCTGGCGCGCGGCGCACCGCTCGATCACGAGCGCCTGACCCCGCGCGAAAGCGAAGTGCTGACCTACCTCAGCAAGGGCTTCACGATCAAGGAGATCGCCAGTCTGATGGGCATCAAGTGGTTCACCGTGAACGATCACATCAAGTCGATCTACAAGAAGTTGAACGTGTCGAGCCGCGCCGAAGCGGCGGTGCTGGCCAGCAAGCAAGGCCTGGTCTAGGGTCGCTGTCGCCGTGGCGCACGAAGGCCCCGATCCCCGCGGCGCCGGCCTTCAGACCACCTGGCCCGGCAGCAGTTCGCAAGCCTGGGCCGGCCGCCCGAGCAGCCTTGATTCCGGCCTCGACTCGACCCTGGACGACTTGCAGGCCGAGCCCGCCGAGCTGGTGTCACTGTGGAGCGGCTGGCGGCTGCGCATCTTCGCGCTCGGCGTGGTACTGGGCTGCGCCGGGCTGTTCGGGCTGGCCCGCGGGCTGGCCCAGGCGCCGCATCTCGACGCGAGCTGGCGGGCCACGCCGCAAGGCCGCATCGAACTGGCCACAAGCGGCGACCCGGCCCTGCAGGCGCAGCGCGGCAAGGTGTTGATCGGCATTGGCGGCATCAGCGGCATCAGCGCCATCGGCACGGGCAGCGGCGGAAGCGGATCGAACGGCGCTGCCATGAGCGTCGCCATCAACGATCTTCAAGCCCTGCAGCGTTCGTCTCGCTGGCTGCTCCGCGACGCCGATCGCGCGGCCCATGTGGCCCTGAACGAGCAGCTCGCGGCGGCGCTCGCCCACCCCGGCGTGCGGCTGTACTTCGCCGATGGCGCAGCGCTCGACCTGCGCCCCGCCCCGCTCGGCCTGGCCGGCCTGCCGGTCATGTTCTGGGTGCTGTGCAGCTTTGGCTTCGGCCTGTACCTGGTCGGCTTGTACGTGCTGTTGCCGCAGCCCACCGGGCGGCACGCGGCGTATGCCTTGATGGCCGCCTGCCAGGCCGGCAACCTGGTGTTCATCGCCATCGAGACCACGCTCGAGCTCGGCCTGCCTTCGCCCTGGGCCCGGCTCGACATGCCGCTGCGCATGGCCTTCGACCTGGTCACTGCTGCGGCGATGGTCAGTGCCGCCTGCCTGACGCCGCGGCGCCTGCCCGGCTCAGGCTCGATCGCGCTCGCTGCCTGGGCGTTTGTGGCCGCGCTGATCGGCCTGCTGGCGGCCGGTGTGCTGACGGGTGCATGGTGGTGGACGCAAGGCGGCGTGATCGGCCTGGGCCTGCTCGCCATCGGCCTGCTGAGCTGGTCATACCGGATCGAGCCGCATCCGTTCGCCATCGTGCTGCAGCGCTTCGCGGTGATCACGATCGCGACCTGGGCCTTGATGACAGCCGCGCTTGCGGCCGCCGATCAGTTGCCGGACCTGCCGCACAACGTGGCCGCCATCGCTTCGCTGGTCTGGTTCGTTTTCTTCGCCTCGGTGCTGCTGCTCGCGCCGTTCCTGACCCGCTCGCAGCATTTCCTGCGCGAGTTCGCGATGCTGGCCGCGATCTGCACCGTGGCAACCTCGCTCGACCTGTTGTTCGTCGGCGTCTTTGCCTTCGGGCGCTTCGCCTCGCTGGCACTCTCGCTGTCGATCTCGCTCGCCTTGTACGCCGGCGCGCGGCACTGGATCCTGAGCCAGTTGCTGGGCAGCAGCATGCTGACCACCGAGCGCATGTTCGAGCAGCTCTACCGCGTCGCGCGCGAGGTCGAGGCGCAGCCGCAGCGCACGCCGGCCCTGCTCGCGCAATTGCTGGGCGAGCTGTTCGAGCCGCTCGAAGTCGAGATCGTCGAACGCCATTCGCGCAAGACCCGGGTCGCGGCCGACGGCTCCAGCATGCGCGTGCCGGTGCCGCTGCTGGGCGGCGAAGATGCGATGCCGGGCACGCTGGTGCAGGGTGCGGTGCTGGTGCGCTTTGCTCAGCGCGGGCGCCGCCTGTTCACCTCGGAAGACGCGCGCCTCACCGACCGCATCGTCGAGCAATTGCGCCGCGCCGTGTACTTTGACAAGGCAGTCGAGCAGGGGCGCCGCGAAGAGCGGCTGCGGCTCGCGCAAGACTTGCACGACGACATTGGTGCGCGCCTTCTGACCCTGATGTACAAGGCCCAGTCGTCCGAGATGGAGGAGTACGTTCGGCACACGCTGCAAGACCTGAAGACGTTGACGCGCGGCCTGGCGGCGTCGAACCACCGGCTCTCGCATGCCTCGGCTGAATGGAAGGCCGACCTCACGCACCGGTTGACGGCAGCGCAGATCGACCTCAAGTGGGTGTTCGTCTTCGACGACGACATCCTGCTCACCGTCGTCCACTGGTCGGCGCTGACGCGGATCCTGCGCGAGCTGGTCAGCAACGCGATCGCGCATGCCCAGGCGCAGCGCCTGGACATCGACTTCCGGCTCGAGCGCGACCGCATCGACCTGACCATCACCGACGACGGCGTCGGCCGCAGCCCGCGCGCCTGGTCGCACGGCCTGGGCCTGGGCGGTGTGCGCAAGCGCGTCAAGCAGCTCGGCGGTGAGGTGGAATGGCGCGAAGCGGCGCCGCGCGGCATCAGTTGCCGGGTCACGATTCGCGAGCTGTCGGCGCGCTGGTGACGGGCCCGGCGCGCGGGCTGGCCGAATGTGCGCTGGACCACAGACGATGGCCTAGAAGGCTGGGTATAAGCGAAGCTCCCGCCCCAGTCATCACCGGAGAACCGAATGAAAGATGCTGCCGCCAACGCCGGCCCGACGACCGGGCTGTCAGCCGCCGACCACAGCACCGGAGCCCGCCCCGGCGCGCTGCTGCTGCTGGAATATGGCGACTACGAATGCCCGTCCTGCCGCGAGGCAGAGCCCGTCACGCGGCATCTGATCGAGGCCTTCAGCCGGCTGCGCTTCGTCTTCCGCCACTTTCCGCTGGTCGAAGCCCACGCCCACGCCGAGCTGGCGGCCGAGGCCGCCGAGGCGGCTGCGGCGCAGGGCAAGTTCTGGGACATGCACCACCTTCTGTTCACCCATTCGCAGCACCTCGAACTCGAGGCCCTGACGCGCTATGCCGCGCAGATCGGCCTGGACATGCGGCGTTTCAGTGCCGAGCTGGGCGACCGCATCTATACCCAGCGGGTGCAGGAGCATCGGCGCTCCGGCGAGCAACTGGCGCTGCGCGGATCGCCCACATTCTTTCTCGATGGCAAGCTGATCGACGTGTCGTTCGGCCTCGAACATCTGGAACACGCGGTGCGCGCCGCACTCGGAGAACCGGCGCCATGAACCCGACCCCGTTCACGGTCACGATCACGCGCAACGGGCCCTGCATCGTCGCCGGCGGGGTGCCGATGGCACAGCAGCACATCGTCACCGATGCGCAGGGCGAGTCGATCGAATGGCGCAAGGGCGATCACTTCGCAGTGGCGCAAACGTACGCGCTCTGCCGCTGCGGCCAATCGGCTACCAAGCCATTCTGCGACGGCTCGCACAGCCGGGTCGGCTTCGACGGCACCGAGACGGCCAGCCGCGATGCGTACGACCGCCAGGCCGAGCGCATCGAGGGGTCGTCTCAGAAAACGGATCGCAAAGTACGCTAGTTCTTTGACGCTCCCAAGCAGTCAGGTTGAGCGGCGGCAATCGACCCGAAGCCGTCTTCCGCAACCGTCGGCTTTCGGGATGCTTGGCGATCCCACATGGAGCTACACCGCCGTAGAACCGGATCGCTTCCGAATCTACCTTGCCTACGAAGCCAGCTACCCGCTCTGGCAAGGCCTGCCGGCCGGCGCCACGCTGACGCACAACCAACTCGCGCGCCGCGTCGATGCCTGTACCGGCGTTCGCCATCCGAGCGCCGAGCGCACCCCGGCTCAGCAGCGCCATCTGAAGACGCTGCTCGACGTCGTGCGCATTCCCGAACGGTCCTTGATTGGCCACCTGAGCTGGGCCACCTGGCAGTTTCAGGACATCGCGCTGAACCGCACCGGCGGGCGCAATGTGTTCGGCAACCTCGGTGTGCGCTACGTTGGCTCCGGCGACGACGACGCACTCAACGCGGCCGTGGCGCGCTACGGCGTCGACCCGGCGGCCGTGCGCGCGTTCGGCGCTGACACCGATCCGCAGGGCCGCATCCCGGTGCCGGTGCTTACGCTGCACGGTGTCGACGACCCGGTTGCGTTCGTCGAACTCGAGTCGGCTTTCCGATCGACGATGGAGCGCGCCGGCACCGCCGACCATCTGGTGCAGGTGTTCACCGCCGACACCGAGCACAGCTATTTCAGCGACGTGCAATACCTGGCCGCCGCCGACGCGCTGCGCGCCTGGGCGCAGGGTGGCGAGCGGCCGACCGCTGACTCGGTGGCACGGCGCTGCGCGGCGCTCGAGGCCGGCCGGCCGGCGACCAATTCAGCCGCCGAGGGCGAGCCGGCCGTGCCCCATCAGGGCTGCAGAATCCTGCCGAACTACCGCAGCGCATCGCTCGCCAGCCGCGTGCCCGTGCGTTAGGCGCACGACACGGGTGGCAAGTCAGGCAGCAGCGTTGCGCCGGGCCCGCCAGGCGCCAAACAGCACCACCACGCCGGGCACCAGGATCATGGCCCAGATGATCTTGTCGAGATGGGTCTTGACCCACGGGATATTGCCGAACAGATAGCCGGCCGTCGTCACCCCGCCGACCCAGAGCACACCGCCGGTCACATCGAAGAAGGTGAAGCGGCTGCGCGTCATCTTCGCCACGCCGGCCACGAAGGGCGCGAAGGTGCGCAGGAAGGGCATGAAGCGCGCCAGCACGATCGTGATGCCGCCGTACTTCTCATAGAACGCATGCGCCTGGTCGAAGGCCCGCTTGTTGAAAAAGCGCGAGTCTTCCCACTGGAACACCTTCGGGCCGAAGTAGCGGCCGATGGCGTAGTTGCTCTGGTTGCCCAGGATCGCCGCAGCGATCAACAGCGCCATCACCAGCGGCAGGTTCATCAGCCCCGCACCGGCCAGTGCACCGACCACGAAGAGCAGCGAATCGCCGGGCAGGAAAGGCATCACGACAACGCCGGTCTCGACGAAGATAATCAGGAACAGCAGCGCGTAGACCCACGCGCCGTAGGCCTGAACGAAGGCGGCGAGGTGCACATCGACATGCAGGATGAAGTCGAGCAAGAAGGCGAGGAATTCCATGCGGCGCGATTATCGAGGCAGTTCATGTCGCCGTTGATGGCCGGCGCCGCTGCAGCTTGCGGGCAGGTCGCAAGGCAGCGGCGCTCGATTCCTACAATGCAGCGATGAACGCCATGGCCCAGCCTGCAGCGCGCCGCCCGATCCGCAACCTGCCAGACGAACTCGTCAGCCAGATCGCGGCCGGCGAGGTGGTGGAGCGCCCCGCCTCGGTGGTGCGCGAGCTGCTCGACAACGCGCTCGACGCGGGCGCCACCGAGATCACGGTGAAGCTGGTCGGCGGCGGCATCCGCCTGATCGCGGTCGAAGACGACGGCCAGGGCATCCCGGCCGACCAGCTGGTGCTGGCACTGCGCCGCCACGCCACCAGCAAGATCGCCTCGCTGCCCGAACTCGAGGGCGTGGCGACGATGGGCTTTCGCGGCGAGGCGCTGGCGGCCATTGCCTCGATCGCCGAGCTGACCTTGGCCAGCCGCACCGCCGACGCGCCGCACGCGCAGCGGCTCGACGCCCGCTCCGGCGAATTGACGCCGGCGGCGCGTGGCGTGGGCACCAGCGTGGAGGTGCGCGAGCTGTTCTTCAGCACTCCGGCGCGGCGCAAGTTCCTGAAGGCCGAGAACACCGAGCTCGCGCATTGTGTGGAGGCCGTGCGCCGCCATGCGCTGGTGCGGCCCGAGGTGGGCTTCACGCTCTGGCACGACGGCAAGCTGGTGCAGCAGTGGCGGCGGGTGGCGCTGCCCGCGAGTTCGCAAACGGCTTCGCAGGCGGGTCCGCAAGATCGCGCCCTGGCGCGCGTGCGCGACGTGCTCGGCGCGGAGTTCATCGAGCAGAGCCGCGCGGTGGCGATCGACCTCGGCGGGCTGCGCGTGAGCGGCCGCACCGGCACGCCGGCCGCCGCGCGCACCCGGGCCGACCAGCAGTACGTGTACGTCAACGGCCGCCACGTGCGAGACCGGCTGGTTGCCCACGGCATCCGCTCGGCCTACGAAGACGTGCTGCACGGCGGGCGCCAGCCGGCCTATGTGCTGTTCATCGACATCCACCCCGAACGCGTCGACGTCAACGTGCACCCGACCAAGATGGAGGTGCGCTTCCGCGATTCGCGCGAGGTGCATCAGGCGGTGCGGCGCGCCGTGGAAGACGCGCTGGCAATACCGCATGCCGGCGTGGCTGCGCCTGAATCGGCAGCACCGGTGGGCGCGTGGGCAGCGGGGTCGGTGGCTGACCCCACGCCTTCGTTCGGGTCCGGCAAGAGCCTCTTCGAAGGCAGGTATCAAGCGTCGCTGGGGCTGGCGCAAACGGCCCTGTTGTACGCCCGCGAGCCGGCGCTGGCGTGGGGTGTTCCGTCGGTGCTGGGGAACCCCGACGCGGCTGCGTTGACCACCGGCGACACCGCGCTGGCAGACCTCGCGAGCCACAACCAATCCAGCCCCGACAGCTGGCCGCTGGGCAAGGCCATCGCGCAGCTCGGCGGCGTCTTCGTACTGGCCGAGAACGCCCAGGGCTTGGTGATCGTGGACATGCACGCGGCCCACGAGCGCATCGTCTACGAGCGGCTGAAGGCGAGCCTGGCGAGCCGGCACGGCGCTGCCATCGAATCGCAGCCGCTGCTGATCCCCGCGACGTTCGCCGCCACCCCGCACGAGATCGCCACGGCCGAGGCGCAGGCCGACACCCTGCTTGCGCTCGGTCTCGATGTATCGCCTTTGTCGGCCAGCGTGCTCGCGGTGCGCGCGCGCCCGGCCGCACTGGCCGGCGGCGATGTGGTGGACCTGGCGCGCAGCGTGCTCGCCGAGCTGGCGCAGTACGGCACCAGCACGCTGATCCAGCGCGCCCAGCATGAGATCCTGTCGACCATGGCCTGCCACGGCGCGGTGCGCGCGAATCGCCACCTGACGATCGACGAGATGAACGCCTTGCTGCGCGACATGGAAGCCACCGACCGAGCCGACCAGTGCAACCACGGCCGGCCGACCTGGCGCCAGATCACGCTGAAGGAACTCGACGGCTTGTTCTGGCGCGGGCGGTGACACGGCGCGCTCGCAGCCGCGTCCGCATCCGCGGCCCATGCTCCAATCAATGCCGAACCCGAGAACTGTCATGGCCACGATCAAGCTGAAGAAACCCGCCGGGCACGCGCCCATTGCCCCCACCGTCCCGTCGCCACGTGCCCCGGTGCGCGGCGCCGGTGCCGGCGTGAAGGCACGGCCGACGCTGGCGCAGGCGCAGGCCTTGCGCGTCGAGAGCGAAGCGCGTTATCAAGAGCAGTTGCGGCAGCGCTTCGGTGAGCGGGCACCGCCGGCGTTCACGCGGCGCGACGGGCCTGCGCCGCCGCCGCGCGGGCCACGCCGCGAGGCGATGCCAGCGCCACGGCGCGACCCGGTGCCGCAGCATCCGATGCCGGGGCGGGAGGTGCGCGGTGCGCGTGATGCTCGCGATCCACGCGTTCCACGCGGTCCGCGCGATGCGCGTGACACGCGCGGTCCGGGCGCCCGCCCCGCCCCTGTCAACACCGCCTTCGAGTCTCGCTTCGAGCGCGAACCACAGCGGCCCGACGCGGCCTGGCCAACGGCGCAGCGCCCACCCGCCGGGCCGCCGCAACGGGCCCGGCATGCCCCGAGGCCGCAGCCCGATTGGGATGCTCAGAATAACCGTGAGCCGCAGGCCCACCTGCCAGGCAGCATGCGCTTGTCCAAGCGCATGAGCGAACTCGGTATCGCTTCGCGCCGCGAAGCAGACGAGTGGATCGCCCAAGGCTGGGTCCGCGTCGATGACCAGGTGGTGAAGGAACTCGGCTCGCGCGTCGTGCCCGGCCAGCGCGTCACGGTCGACGCAAAGGCCAAGTACCAGCAGGCGCAGCGCGTCACGGTGCTGATCAACAAGCCGGTCGGCTATGTCAGCGGCCAGGCCGAAGACGGCTACGAGCCGGCGGTGGTGCTCGTCACGCCGCAGAACCAGTGGCGCGAAGACCATTCGGGCACGCGCTTCCTGCGCGAGCACCTGCGCAGCCTCGTGCCGGCTGGGCGTCTGGACATCGATTCGGTCGGCCTGCTGGTGTTGACGCAGGACGGGCGCGTCGCCAAGCAACTGATCGGCGAAGACAGCGAGATCGAGAAGGAATACCTGGTGCGGGTGGCAACGGCCGGCGGCATCAAGCTGGCCGACTCGGCCCTGGCGTTGCTGCGCCATGGCCTGGAACTCGATGGCGAGCCGCTGCTGCCGGCGCAGGTCGAGTGGGTCAACGCCGACCAGCTGCGCTTCGTGCTGCGCCAGGGCAAGAAGCGCCAGATCCGCCGCATGTGCGAGGCCGTCGGCTTGCAGGTGCTGGGCCTGAAGCGCGTGCGCATCGGCAGCGTAATGCTCGGCGATCTGCCGGCCGGGCAGTGGCGCTACCTGCGCATGGACGAAGGCTTCGCGGCGGGGCCGATGGGGCCACGGCCGCCCTCGCCTTGATGCCGATGAACGCCGCCATGTTCACGGCACCGTCTCGCCAGCCCCACTGGGCCGCACTCGCGGTGCTGATCGTCGCCACCGCCCTGACGGCCGCGATCGGCGCCTATGCATCGATCGATGCGAAGGACTACTACCAAAGTTTGACCCAACCTGCCTGGGCGCCACCGGCCGGCGTCTTCGGCCCGGTCTGGACCGTGCTGTACGCAATGATGTGCGCGGCCGCGTGGCTGGTCGTGCGGCGCATCGGCACCGAACGCTCACGGCCGGCGATGCTGTTGTACGGCACCCAACTGCTGCTCAACGCCGGCTGGACCTGGCTCTTCTTCCACTGGCACACCGGTGCCTGGGCCTTCGTCGAAGTGCTGGTCCTGCTGCTGTTCGTCGCGTTGACGCTGGTGAGCTTCTGGCGCGCTCGCGCGCTGTGCGGCTGGCTGCTGCTGCCGTACCTGGCCTGGGTCTCGTTCGCCTCGGCGCTCACGCTGGCGATGTGGCGGCTGAATCCGGGCGTGCTGTAAGGCGCGGGCTAACGCTCTTGTTGTGCGGCAGTCGTCAGCCGTCACATTGCAGCAGCATCGAGCGCCTTTCTAAATCGGTCGTACGCGGCGTGGCCTTTCGGCGTTGCATCAATGGTCAAGACTGACTGTGGCCTTTGGCCCACGACAACTTCCCGCGTCGCGGCATCTTCGACCCAAAACACCAGGCTCCTGTCAGCAATCAGACTGTCAGCGGCTCTTATCAAGTACTTGTGATTTGGGCGCGCGCTCAGTGTCAGCGCAAGACTCTTCGTGCTTTGCGGCCCGGCAAACTTGACCACAAATTTCCGATTTCCAGCTGGAAAGACAACGCCGTACCAGGCGGGCACGACGACATCATCGATTGAGATGATCGTCACGCCAACGTTGTACAGAAGCGGCCCCTCTGAAATTCCATAGAACATCCCGACGATCGCGGCTGACTCCGACGAGGCACTTGCGGCGGATATTCTTTCGAAGCGGATTTGGACTGCCACTTCCGCGATGGCGCAGGCAAGAAGGCTGGAAGCCATCACTAACGCAAGTATTCGCTGAATGGCAATGTTGGACAGCGAGGACAAGAGTTTCATCGGGATGGGTCCTGCGGGCGGGCAAGTTGAACTTTGAAATCTGTAAGAACCGAAATGGATGACTTGCCAAACGATTCACGCCTAAGGTTTCATTTGGGCGGCGACCGCAAGGGGCAGCGTGTTGAGCTGACGTTCGAGCGTCGGGTGATATTTTCGCGGACATGCTGAACGTCATTCGACGCCTCGAGCACCCAGCACTTCGTGTTCTCATCCTGCCGCCAATGCGTGACGGACGCGTTGCCGAACGCCGGATACGCTCGATTGAACGAAGCGTCGCCATAACCGAAGAAATCAACACGCCCTCACGAAGCGCCTTCGACTGGCTCAGTCGTGATTGCAATGCCTGCGCCGGCGCCCGGCCTTGAGCGGAAAGACCGAGGTCGAGCCACGGCCTCTGGCCGTCGACGCGATCATCCAGATGATGGGCGTGACGGATCAGGCAGAGGACGGTCAAGCGGCAACTCCGCAGGCGTTTCAACCCGGGATGTCGGGTTCGACCAGGGTGGCCAGCTGGGCCAGCGATTCCTGCCAGCCCAGGTAGCACATCTCAAGCGGAATGACGTCCGGAATTCCGTCCTGCACGATGCTGATGTCGGTTCCGCACAGCACCGGCTTCAAGGTTACCGTCACCTGCATCACCCCCGGCAGATTCGGATCGTCGAACTTGTCGGTGTACCGGAGCATCTGGTTCGCGACGAGTTCCAGGTACTCCCCGCCGAAGGAGTGCCCATGGCCGGACGAAAAGTTCTGGAACGTCATCCGGAACGTGCCGCCGACCTTCGCGTCCATGTGGTGCACCTGACACGTGAAGCCATATGGCGGGAGCCATTTGCTCATCGCCCCGGGCTCCAGGAATGCGCGATAGACCTTCTCTGGCGGGGTGCGAAGCACTCGATGAAGTCGAACACTGCGGGTGGTCATGACCGAATCTCCTTGTCAATTTCTCGGCCTGCGAAGGCTCATCGTTCCACCTGCGGCCCGACGTCGCCGATTCCGCTTGGTGCAGGCGTCAGGGCAGCCGTCACGCACACTCACGGCCATGCCGGTCTCGGGATGTCTTGGGCGATGCGCCACAAGACACCGCTGGGATCGAAGCGGCTGAAGTGTCGCATTGCCCAGGGTTGATCTGCGGGCTGACCGATCTTGACATTGAACGCCTCGGCCCCTCGCAGGCAGCAGTGTGGTTTCGTCATCGACAGAACTCCCTCGATTGAGTCGTGCGTCGAACAGCCCGATGACGCCAGCGCAGTTCGCCAGTGCCGAGCGCTGTTCACAAGCGCACAAGCGCCCGCGCGAAGCCGTATCAGCACGAACCAACCGGCGGCCTGCTACTCTTCCTGCATGCCGTTTTCGTCCGCTGACCGACCTTGATCGACGCCGTTTCCTTACCGTGCCGAGCCGATGCCAAATCCCCCGCCTCCTTCGACCTTGCGCTGCCTGTGCCTGGCCGGGCCGACTGCCTCGGGCAAGACCGCCGCCGCGCTGGCGATCGCCGCGCTGGCGAACGCGACCGGGAGAGCGGCCGTCGAGATCATCAGCGTCGACTCGGCCGGGGTCTACCGCGGCATGGACATCGGCACCGCCAAGCCGACACCCGCCGAGCGCGCGCTCGTGCCACACCACCTGATCGACATCATCGACCCGACCGAAGCGTACTCGGCGGCGCGCTTCGTTGCCGATGCGCAGCAGCTGATCGACGCCATCAACGCCCGCTGCCGGCTGCCGCTGCTGGTGGGCGGCACGATGCTCTATTTCAAGGCCTTGTTCGAGGGGCTCGACGCGATGCCTGCGGCCGACCGCACGGTGCGCGCCGCGCTGGCGGCCGAGCTCGAACGCAAGGGCTTGCACAAGCTGCATGCGGAGCTCCAGCGCCTCGACCCGATCACCGCAGCGCGCCTGCCGCCCACCGACCAGCAGCGCATCCTGCGCGCGCTCGAGGTCTACCGCGTCAGCGGCCAGCCGCTCTCGTCGTTCCATCGCGACAAGCCGGTTGGCCGGCCCACGCCGCCGTTGATCGCGCTCGAACCGCTGGACCGTGCGTGGCTGCACCAGCGCATCGAGACCCGCTTCCACCAGATGCTCGATGACGGCCTCGTTGCCGAGGTGCGCGCGCTCGGCAATCGCGGCGACCTGGATGCCGACATGCCGTCGATGCGCTGCGTCGGCTACCGCCAGACCTGGGAGGCGCTGTTGGCCGACGACCTCAGCGAGTTGCCGGAACGCGGCGTGGCTGCGACGCGCCAGCTTGCGAAGCGCCAGCTCACCTGGCTGCGCAGCATGCCGCAGCGGCATGGGGTGGCTTGCGACGCGGCCGATGCGCTGGCCCAGGTCTCGGCGCTGGCGGCCCGGCTGATCAATGCGTTGCCGCCGGTGGCGTCGCCGGCCATGTCATCGGCCGTGCCGACGATCTCTTCAGCGACGTGAGCGCGCCGTTGCTCGACGTTGCCGGCCTGGCCAAACGCTACGGCGATGCGACCATCTTCGCCGGTGTCGACCTGGTGGTGGCAGCGGGTGAGTTCATCGCCATCCTGGGTGAATCGGGGGTCGGCAAGTCAACCCTGCTGAACTGCATCGCCGGGCTGGACAGCGTCGACGAAGGCCGGGTGCGCATCAACGGCACCGACATCACCGCGCTCGGTGAAGCGCAGCAGGCGCTGTTCCGCCGCGCCCACCTCGGCTTCGTGTTCCAGGCCTTCCATGTGCTGCCGCACCTGAGCGTGGCGCACAACGTCGGCCTGCCGCTGCTGCTGCAAGGCCGGCCCGACGCCGCGCGCGTGCAGGCCGTGCTGGCAGCAGTCGGTCTGAGCGAGCTCGGCCCGCGCCTGCCGCAAACCTTGTCGGGCGGGCAGTTGCAGCGCGTCGCGATCGCGCGCGCGCTGGTTCACAAGCCGCAGCTGATCCTGGCCGACGAGCCGACCGGCAACCTCGACCCGACGACGGCCGAGCGGGTGATGGATGTGCTGTCGACGCAGGTTCGCAGCGAAGGCGCCGCCTGCGTATTGGTGACGCATTCGCGGGCGGCGGCGGCACGGGCGGATCGGGTCCTAACGTTGACGTTGAGCGGTATGCGGGAGGGGGTGTGACGACGACCTCTGAGCTCAATTGATGCTCCTCCCCCACCTGCTGCGCCAGCTCTCCTGGCACGAGCTGCGCCACCACCCGTGGCGCAACCTCGCGGCGCTGCTGGCGGTCACGCTCGGCGTGGCGCTGGCGTTCTCGGTGCAGCTCATCAACCAGTCGGCGCTGAGCGAGTTCGGCGCCGCCGTGCGCGCCGTCAACGGCGTGCCCGACTTCGAGCTGCGCGGCCAGCGCAGCGGCTTCGACGAAGCGCTGTACGAGCGCGTCGCCCGCCATCCGCAGGTCGCCATCGCCAGCCCGGTGATCGAGATCGACACCTATGCCTTCGACGCGAACGGCGCACGCGTCGCGCTCAAGGTGATCGGCCTGGACGCACTGGTCGCCGCACCGCTCGCACCCGCACTGCTGCCACGCCCTGCCGACGGCGCCGATCGCTTCGCGCTGCTGGCCCCCGATGCGATCTTCCTGAACCCGCCGGCGCGCCGCCTGCTGCCCGCCGGCACCTTGCGCGTACAGACGCCTACCGGCCGCACGACCCTGCGCGTGCTGGGCAGCATCGGTGCCTGGGGTGTGGATGGTGCGGCCAGCGCAGCCGACGCAGGTAGCTCAGCCAGTGAACGAGGTGCCGCGCTCGCAGTGATGGACATCGCCGGCGCGCAGACCAGCTTCGGCTGGCTCGGCCGCCTCAGCCGCATCGACGTGCGCTTGCGCCCCGGCGCCGACCGCGCCGCCGTGCTGCGCGAGCTGGCGCTGCCGCCCGGACTGCGCGCCGCCGCAGCGGACGAAGCGGCGCAGCGGATCTCGAACGTCTCGCGCGCCTACCGGGTGAACCTGACGGTGCTCGCGCTGGTGGCACTGTTCACCGGCGCATTTCTCGTCTTCTCGATCCTGTCGCTGTCGGTCGCGAAGCGCGCGCCGCAGCTCGCGCTGCTCGGCGTGCTGGGCCTGAGTGGCGGTGAGCGGCTGGCGCTGGTGCTGGCCGAGTCGGCGCTGCTCGGCGCGCTCGGCAGCGGGCTCGGGCTGGTGCTCGGCACCGGGCTGGCCGCGCTGGCGCTGCGCCTGCTCGCCGGCGACCTGGGCGGTGGCTACTTCCCCGGCGTGGCGCCACCCTTGCAGTTCGATGCCGCATCGGCAGCGGTGTACGGGGCGCTTGGCGTGGCTGCGGCGCTGGTCGGCGGCTGGTTGCCGGCGCGCGCCGCGCAGCGCCTCGCGCCGGCGCAGGCTCTGAAGGGCTTGAACGCCAGCCTCGCGCCCGCTGGCCCGGTGTGGGTCGGGCCGGCGCTGCTGGTGGCCGGTGTCGTCCTGGCGCTGGTGCCACCGCTGGGCGGCATTCCGTTGGCGGCCTACGTGTCGGTGGCCTGCCTGCTGCTCGGTGGCATCGCCTGCGTTCCGGTCGGTGTCGGCGCGCTGTTGCAAGGGATCGCACCGCCCCGCCATGCGCTGGCGCTGCTGGCCGTGGAGCGGGCCCGCCACCAGCGTCACACCGCGACGATCGCGGTCGCCGGCGTGGTTGCGAGCCTGAGCCTGGCAGTGGCACTCACGGTGATGGTGGCGAGCTTTCGCGACTCGGTCACGCAGTGGCTCGACACCGTGCTGCCGGCTGATCTGTACGTGCGCACCGGCTCGTCGATCGTCGCGGCCGACGTGGTCACGCTGCCCGCCGACATGCCGCGCCGCGCCGCGCTGCTGGCGGGTGTGCAACGGGCCGAAGCGCAACGGGTGCTGCCCCTGCAACTGGCCGCCGCCCAGCCGGCGGTGGTGCTGATCGCGCGCGCGCTCGCCGACCCCGCCAAAGACCTGCCGCTGGTCGGCGACCTGCTGCCGCTGCCGGCCGAACGGCCCACGGTCACGGGTTCAAGCCCGACTGCGCCCACCCCGGTCTATGTCAGCGAGGCGATGGTCAGCCTGTACGGTGCAGCCCCCGGCACGACGCTCAATTTGCCGCTTGGAAGCAGCGTTAGCCTGCCGGTTTTCGTGCGTGGTGTCTGGCGCGACTACGCGCGCCAGTTCGGCGCCATCGCGATGGCCGGTGCCGACTACCGCAGGCTAACGGGCGACCTGCGCGTCAACGACCTGGCGCTGTGGCTGCAACCCGGCGCGAACCCGGCCGCCGTGCAGCAGGCGCTGCGCGGTCTGGCGAGCGAACTCGGGCTGGACGGCGGCCTGCTCGAATTCGCATCGGCCGGCGAGATCCGCAGCCTGTCGCTGCGCATCTTCGACCGCAGCTTCGCCGTCACCTACTGGCTGCAGGCGGTGGCGATCGCGATCGGCCTGTTCGGCATTGCCGCCAGCTTCTCGGCCCAGGTGCTGGCGCGCCGCAAGGAGTTCGGCCTGCTCGCCCACCTCGGGCTGACGCGGGGCCAGGTGCTGACGGTGGTCGCGGTCGAAGGGGCGGTGTGGACGGCGGCCGGCGCGCTGCTCGGGCTGCTGCTCGGGCTGGCCGTCAGCGTGGTGCTGGTCAAGGTCGTGAACCCGCAGAGCTTTCACTGGACGATGGATTTGCTGCTGCCTTGGGGCCGGCTCGGGCTGCTGTGCGCCGCCGTGGTGTTGGCCGGCACCTTGACGGCGTGGCTGGCCGCACGCAGCGCAGCGGGAAGGCAGATGGCGTTGGTGGTGAAGGAGGATTGGTGAGCGGTTGCTGCGAACTGGGTGGCGGAGCATCGGCCCGCGCCAGCGCTTCAAAAAGCGCCCCCGACCACCCGTCAATCCCTCACCGGCCACACCCCCTGCCCCATCACCTCCGCCTGCATCAACCACAACCTCAAATCAAACTCTAGCTGGTGGTAATCAGGCTCCATGTGCTGGCACAGCGCATAGAACGCCCGGTCGTGCGCACGCTCTTTCAAATGCGCGAGTTCGTGCACCACGATCATCTTCAGGAACTCGGCCGGCAGCGTGCGGAACAGGCCGGCGATGCGGATCTCGCGCTTCGCCTTCAGCTTGTTGCCCTGCACCCGCGCCACCGTGGTGTGGGTGCCGAGCGCGTTGTGGATGACGTGCAGCCGGTTGTCGAACACCACCTTGCTCAGCGGCTCGGCGTTGCGCAGGTGGCGGGTCTTCAGTGCCAGCGCGTAGTCGTACAGCGCGCCGTCGGTGCGCACGCCGTGCACCTCGCGGTAGCGACGCTGCAGGCGCTCGCCCAGACGCCCCTGGGCGAGCAGGTCCTGCGCCTGCGCCTGCACTTCGGCCGGGTAGCCGGCGAGGTAGTTGATGGGCGCTGGCAGTGCGGGCATGGGTTGACAATAGCATCCTGTCCGCTGCCTGTTCGAACCCGCCACGGTGAAGCGCCTGCACTGCGCCTGCAGCCGGCCCCTGTTGAAAGGTCTGCTTGATGATTGCGAATTTGCTGGTCGGTCTGGTCGCCGCGATCCACGTCTACATCCTCGTCGTCGAGATGTTCCTGTGGGACAAGCCGTACGGTCGGCGCGTCTTCGGCCAGAGCGCCGAATTCGCCACCGCCTCGAAGGTGCTGGCGGCCAATCAAGGCCTGTACAACGGCTTCCTCGCCGCCGGGCTGATCTGGGGCCTGAGCCTGGGCCCGGCGGGGCACGCGGTGCAGTTGTTTTTCCTCGGCTGCGTGGCAGTGGCCGGCGTGTACGGCGCCATGACGGTGGGCATCAAGGTCCTGTTCGTGCAGACGGTGCCGGCGGCGCTCGCGGCGGCCGCCGTGGTGCTGCTCGGCTGACGTGCCAGGACCGCAGACCGATGGCACGGCGCATTCGCAAGTCGCTGTTCTCGAACCCGTTCAAGAGCGCGCTTCGGTCGCTGACGCGGGCTGCCGTGAAGGCGACGCGGCAAGCGGTCACGAAGGCCAGCCGCAAGGCGGTGCGGCAACTGACGAAGCCGGCTCGCCGGGCTGCAAAGCCCGTAGTCCGAAAGGCGATCAAGCCGGCGGCGGCGCGCCGCGCCAAGCCCTCCGCTGCGGGCGCAAATACCGGTGCGGGTGCCGGTGCGGGTGCCGGTGCCGGTGCGGGTGCCGGTGCGACTGACGCGGGCGCATCGACCCGCGGCGTGGCCCTCGGCCCCTCCGGCGCGCGGCGCTACCTGTTGTTCAAACCGCCCGGTGCCCGCCACGCGGCGCCGCTGCCGCTGATGGTGATGTTGCACGGCTGCGCCCAGGACGCCGCCGCGTTCGCGGCCAGCACCCGCATGAACCGGCTCGCGGCCAGCGAAGGGTTTCTGGTACTCTGGCCAGAACAGGAAAAACTGGCCAATTCGCAGGGCTGCTGGAACTGGTTCGACACGCGCAGCGGCCGCGCCTTCAAGGAGGCAGCGTCGATCGTCGCCGCCATCGACCAGGTGTGTGCGCTGCATGGCGCCGACCCGGCGCGCGTCGCGGTCGCCGGGCTGTCGGCCGGCGCCAGCCTGGCGGCGCTGCTCGCCAGCCGCTACCCGGATCGTTTTAAAGCCGTCGCGATGCACTCCGGCATCGCCCCCGGCGCGGCACAGTCGGCCGCCACCGCGCTGGCCGCGATGCAGGGCCGGCGCGCGCCTGCCGCCATGCCAACCACGCGGCCCGGTGAGCCGGGCCTGCCGCCACTGCTGGTCATCCACGGCAGCGCCGATCCCGTCGTCCGGCCGAGCAACGGCCGTGCCGCCGCGCAGGTCTGGGCCGATGCGGCGGGCGCCGTCGCCAGCGCCCCGCGCACCGCGCAGCGCGGCCAGCGCTACCCGACAACGGTGACCGACTTCAAGCGCAAGAGCCGCATCGCGGCAAGCCTGTGCGAAGTGGCCGGCCTCGGCCATGCGTGGAGCGGCGGTGCCGCCCGCAAGCCCTACAGCGATGCGAAGGGGCCGGACGCGTCGCGCATGGTGTGGGCGTTTGCACTGCGGCAGTTCCGGGCCGTTGTCTGAAGCGACTCGGCGCGGCATTCCGTTTGACAGAGCAACAGGCGAACGACGAAGCTCTTTGGCTGCCGCTTGATCGAATCGTTAGCCAACGATCTTGTCGTACTCGCCGTGCGTGCCGATCCAGAACCAGTGAAACTTCTTGGGGCAACGCATCAAGGCACTGCCAGAACCGCTTCGACGCGGTGTGCTTCAAAGCTCTTGAGCCGAGCCTGAGTTGTAGTCTGCAAGGGCCTCGGAGGCCAGTACATCCAGCTTTCCGGACGCCGCATCCTGCTCGATCTGCCGGTCCCAGGCAGCCCCGTCGAACTCGGAAAACCAGCGCCGAAACTCTGCCAACTCAAAGGGCCGCAGCGACTCAACGGCCTTTTCGATCGACTTCACATTTGGCATGGACTTGCTCCGATTTTGACCCCACCCGGAGGTTATCCGACGCGTTGGCATCGGTGCACCAAGCGCGGCCTCGGCGGCTAACGTACGACATGGAGCAGCGGAAATAAGGGATTCGGATGTTGCTCCCTGGTGCACCTGCGGGGCAGCGCCCCGCAGGCCGCGTGTCAATCCGCCGCGAAGCAGTAGAACAGCCCGGCGCCGCCGGTGGCTTTCAGTGCGTCCTGGCTGCAGCCGCGCGTCAGGTGCGACGAGTTCCACGACTTGGCCGGCGCGCTTTCATCCAGCCCGGTCTTGTCGTGGTGGCCGACCATGGCCGAGCCTTCGCCGCCCTGGGTCCAGTTGCCGCAGGTGGTGTTGACGTCGCCGGTGATGGCCATGCCATTCGGCTGCGAGCCGGTCAGCACGTCGTGCATATTCGGTGTGTCGCCGCGGCCGTTGACGCCGTCGCCGCGCTCGGTCAGTGCCGTCTGCTTGGTCAGGCCGTTCACGCCGTGCAGCTGCTCCACGTCGGTGGCCACGACCACCCCCTTGGCGTTCATCCACGGCCCCTTGCCGATGCGGTCGCGGGCGTTCACTGCCGGCACGTTCGGGGTGGCCTGCTGGCTCAGGTAGGCGCGCCAGGTGCGGTTGCCCGCACCCACGGCCGTGGCGAGCGCCTGGCACTGCTTGTCGGCGCCGGCCAGGCCACCCAGATTGGCGCCATTGCCGGGCCCGGCGCTGGTGACAAAGAAGCTCATGCCGGTCTTGCCGCTGCCCATGCTGCCGCAGGCGGCGAGCAGCGCGGCGGCGATCGACACGACGAGCACCGGCCCGGCAAGGCGCACGGACCGGGGCAGCGTCAGGGATGAGGATGGGTTGGAATGCCGCATGGGAATGCTCCTGTAAAGGGGTCGAAAGCATTCGAGTGTGCCGCAAGCGCGCCGGTTTCGACACCGGCTCGACCCATCAAAAACCCGGCCGGAGATTTGCGCCCGCCGCGCAAATCAAGTTATGCGCAAATCAGCATTTACCCTCTCCCTAGAACGAAGTGACGAAATGTAGAGCGCCGCGCATCTGGTCGATGGCGCACCGCGTAGCCCCCTGCGGACGGCAGTTTCAAACCGTCGCTCGTGACTCCCCTGCAGCGCCCCGCACGCCGGGAACATCAACCATCCGAGGAACACCGCATGACCACTCACTTGCCCACCACACCGCGTTTGCTGCCCCTGGTGGCAGCCTTGTGCGCCTGCGCCTGCATCACTGGCGTGCAGGCATCGAGCCACCGCGAAGCGCCGTTCATCACGACGCAACCGAAGGTCGATGGCACCGACTTCTACCTCTTTAACAGCTACGAAGGCGTGGCAGCGAACGGCAGCGGCGGGCGCTCCGGCTTCGTCACGATGGTGGCCAATTACGTGCCCCTGCAAGACCCGTACGGCGGCCCGAACTACTTCTCGCTCGACCCGAACGCGCTGTACGAAATTCACATCGACAACGTCGGCGACGCGAAGGAGCACATCACATTCCAGTTCAAGTTCAAGAACACGCTGAAGGCCATCACGCTGCCGATCATGGGCAAGAACGTGCCGATCCCGCTGATCCAGGCCGGCCAGGTGACCGACCGGAATTCACCGGCACTCAACCTGAACGAAAGCTTCAGCGTCAACATCATTCGCGGCGATCGGCGCAACGGCGTCAGCGCGCCGCTGACGAACGCAGTCGGCGGCTCGGCGATCTTCGACAAGCCGGTCGACAACATCGGCAGCAAGACGATCCCCGACTATGCGGGGTATGCCGCCAAGCACATCTACAGCGTCAACATCCCCGGCTGCGCGACCCCGGGCAAGGTGTTCGTCGGCCAGCGCAAGGACCCGTTCGCCGTCAACCTGGGCGTGATCTTCGACCTGGTGAACGCGCCGCTGGGCGTCATCACCGACCCGGCGCTGATCGATGCCGGCATGGACGACCTGGCCGACAAGAACGTCACCGCACTCGCCCTCGAAGTGCCGACCGCCTGCCTGATCACCGACGCCGCGCACCCGGTGATCGGCGGCTGGACCAGCGCCAGCCTGCGCCAGGGCCAGTACCTGACGCCGAGCCCCGGCAAAGGCCACGGAACGACCGTGGTGCCGGCCGGCGGCTGGACGCAGGTGTCGCGCCTGGGCATGCCACTGGTCAACGAGGTGGTGATCGGCCTGCCCGACAAAGACCGCTTCAACAGCTCGGTGCCGATGAACGACGGCCAGTTCGCCGACTACGTGACCAACCCGACCCTGCCGGCGCTGATCGAAGTCGCGTTCGGCCAGGCGCCGGGCGCGCTGGCACCGAGCAACCCGGGGCGCAACGACCTGGTCACGACCTTCCTGACCGGCATCAAGGGCGTGAACCAGTTGGGGGTGATCACCGCGTCGGAAATGATGCGTTTGAACACCGCGATTCCGGCCGTGCCGTTCGCGATGCAGAACCGCCTGGGCATCGTCGGCAGCCTGCTGAGCAATGGCAGTGACTTTGCGGGCTACCCGAACGGCCGGCGGCCAAAGGACGACGTGGTCGACATCTCGCTGGTCGCCGTGATGGGCGGCCTGTGCATGGCCAATGGCAACGCCGATGCGCTCGGCTTCGGCCTGGCCTGCAACCCGTCGGCCGTGCCGCTGAAGGAAACCGCTTTCAAGCTGCACGATGCGGTCGACCAGGCGACCCGGCCGCTGATGCCGGGCTTTCCGTACCTGAGCACGCCGATCCCCGGCGCCAAGTGACGGCGTTGGCACGGTCTGATCGTTGATCTCAATGCGGTGGTCTTCTGATCGGCGTGCAACCGCCGCCGCACTTCAATCCTCTTCACAAGGAACTCCCATGAAATTCAAGACGTTTCTCGCCGCTGTGGCGCTGGCGGGCTCGGCCGGTTTTTCGCAGGCCGATACCGTCGTCACGCTGACGCCCACCGGCCCCGGCATGTTTGCCGGTGGCTTCACGCAGGCCGTCGATGGCCTGTTCGTCGACACCTTCAGCTTCATCCCGGCGTCGTTCGCCGGTCTCGTGTCGGTGAGCCTGTCGAGCCTGAGCGGCCCGGTCAGCTTCTTCGTCGGCAGCCTGAACGGCCAGGACTTCAGCAGCTTCGAACCCGCGCCGGCGAGCTTCGCGTTCTCGGCTTACGTGAGTGCCGACATGCCGCTGACGCTGACCGTGTTCGGCGCCGTGCTCGACGCCGATGGCAACCCCGGTGGCGCCGGTTCGTACCGCGGCGTGATCACTGCGGCCGTGCCCGAGCCGCAGACCTGGGCCTTGATGCTGGCCGGCATGGCGGGACTGGCGGGCTTGTCAAGTGCATCGGCGCGTCGGCGCAAGGCCGCTGCCATCGACTGACGTTGTGGGGCGCTGACTCCGAAGGCAGCAGCTCAGCGCCCGCGCCGCGCCGGGGCGTTCGGCTTGCCGCCACCGGAGCGCGCGCACCAGAGCTTGTAGGCGCTCGGCGTCAACTCGCGCTTCAGCAGTTGAACGAGCTGGCCCTGCGTCAGGCCGTGGCTCATCAGCACGGCGTTGAAGGGCGGGTGATCGTCCCACGCGGTGGCGATGACGCGCTGAATTTCAGCTGGTGTGATGCGGGGAACAGGCTTGGCCATGGTGGCGCATTGTCGGCCAGCGCTGTGCCATGCTCGGCTCCCATGCAACGACGCACGCTGCTCCTTTCGATCCCCGGCTGGCCCGCTCTGGCCGCGGCGGCGGCACCGGCTACAGCACCGTCCGCATTGCGCTTTCCCGCCGACTTCGGCGCCCACCCCGAGACGCGCACCGAGTGGTGGTACATCACCGGCAGCCTGCAGGCCGGCGCGCGCCTGTGGGGCTTTCAGGTGACCTTCTTTCGCGTCGCGACCGGGCTGGCAACGGCGACGGCGCAGGCTCCATCGCAAGCGCAACCCAGCCGCTTCGATGCCTCGCAACTGCTGTTCGCGCACGCCGCGCTGACCGACCTCGAGGCCGGCCGGCTGCGCCACGACCAGCGCATCGCGCGCAGCGGCTTCGGCATCGCGCAGGCGCAGGTCGGCGACACCGCCATCACCCTGCGCGACTGGCAGTTGACGCGCGCGCCATCGTCTGCTGATGTGCGTGCCAGCCGCTACACCACAAAGGTCGGCAGCGACAGCGCCGGCTTCGGCTTCGAGCTGCTGTTCGACACCACCCAGCCGGTGCTGCTGCAAGGCGACGCCGGGCTGTCGAAGAAGGGCCCGAACGAGGCCGACACGAGCCGCTACTACAGCGAACCGCAGCTCACCGCACGCGGCAGCCTGACGCTCGAAGGCAAGCAAGTCGAGGTGCAGGGCCGGGCCTGGCTCGACCATGAATGGAGCGACTCGTTCATCCCGCCGCAGGCCGTCGGCTGGGACTGGATCGGCATGAATTTAGACGACGGCAGCGCCCTCACCGCGTTCCGCCTGCGGCGTGCCGATGGCAGCAGCGTCTATGCCGGCGGCAGCTTCCGTGCGCCAGGACAGCCGACGCGCAACTTCGGCCCCGGCGAAGTGCGCTTCACGCCGGTGCGCCTCTGGTCCAGCGCGGCCACGCGGGCGCGCTACCCGGTGCAGTGGACGGTCGCCACACCGGCCGGCAGCTTTCGCGTCAACGCCCTGCTCGACAACCAGGAACTCGACAGCCGCGCCAGTGCCGGCGCGGTGTACTGGGAAGGCCTGAGCGAACTGCTCGACGACAAAGGCAAGCGCGTCGGCCGCGGCTATCTGGAGATGACCGGCTACGCGGCGGCGTTGCGGCTGTGAGGCAGCTTGGACCGAAAATCAAACTCACCACCGCAGAGGCGCAGAGTACGCAGAGTTGCGCAGAGTCAATTCATAAGAATTGATCTTTCTGTGTTCCTCTGCGTTC
>JANXZA010000060.1 GCA_025355745.1 Rhizobacter sp.
CCATCAGCTCAAGTGCGCCGCCGCCAGCAAGGCCTTGGTATAAGCCTCGCGCGGCGCGTCGAAAAGGGCCTGCGCCTCGCCTTCCTCGATCACGTTGCCGTCCTTCATCACCATCACACGGTGCGACATCGCGCGCACCACCGCCAGGTCGTGGCTGATGAACACATAGCTCATGCCGTAGTGGCGCTGCAACTCGCCGAGCAGCGCCAGCACCTGCTGCTGCACCGACACGTCGAGCGCCGAGGTCGGTTCGTCGAGCACCAGCACCTCCGGGCGCAGCACCACCGCGCGCGCGATCGCGATGCGCTGGCGCTGGCCGCCCGAGAACTCATGCGGATAGCGGTGCAGCACGCCGGCCACGCCGTGCACGGCGTTCAGGCCGACTTCATCGAGCATGTCGAGCACCAGCTTTTCGCGCGCTGCCGCCGACAGTTCAGGCCGGTGCAGCGCCAGGCCTTCGCCGACGATCTGGCCCACCGTCATGCGCGGGCTCAGCGATGCGAACGGGTCCTGGAACACCACCTGCATGCGCTTGCGCATGGCGCGCAGCGTGCTGCGTTCGGCGTTGTCGATGCGCTCGCCGCCCATCACTACCTCACCGGCCGAAATCGGCTGCAAGGCCAGCAGCGCCATGCCCAGCGTGGTCTTGCCCGAGCCCGACTCGCCGACGATGCCCAGCGTCTCGCCGCGCCGCAGTTGCAGGGTGGCGTGGCGCACCGCCTCGAAGCGCAGCTTCGTGAACCAGCCTTGCGGGATCGTGAAGGTCACGCCCAGATCGCGCGCTTCCACCAGCGTCGTCGCGTCTGCGGGAATCGCCTGCACCACACGCTGCGGCCGGCTTGCGAGCAGCTTGCGTGTGTACGCATGTTGGGGGTTAGAAAAAACGCTTGCGGTCTCGCCCAGTTCGACCAACTTGCCGCGCTCCATCACGCCGACGCGGTGGGTGAAGCGCCGCACCAGGTTCAGGTCGTGGGTGATGAACAGCAGCGCCATGCCCATTTCGGCCTGCAACTCGTCGAGCAGCGCCAGGATCTGGGCCTGGATCGTCACGTCGAGTGCTGTCGTCGGCTCGTCGCAGATCAGCAGTCGGGGTTGGCAGGCCAGCGCCATCGCGATCATCGCGCGCTGGCGCTGGCCGCCGGAAAGTTGGTGCGGGTAGGCGTCGATGCGGCGTTCGGGCTCGGGGATGCCGGTGCGCTTCAGCAGCTCGATGGCGCGCGTGCGCGCCGCGTTCGGGCGCAGCGCCTCGTGCAGTTCGAGCACCTCGCCGATCTGGTTGCCCACTGTATAGAGCGGGTTCAGCGCCGTCATCGGCTCCTGGAAGATCATCGCGATGTCAGCGCCGCGAATGCCGCGCATCTCACGCTCCGACTTCGCCATCAGTTCCGCGCCATCGAAGCGGATCACCCCGGTTGTGACGGCCGCATCGACGAGCCGCAGCACCGACAAGGCCGTGATCGACTTGCCCGACCCCGACTCGCCGACCAGCGCGAACTTCTCGCCAGGAGCGATCGTGAACGACACATCATCGACGACCGTGCTCGGGCCGAAGCGGACGGTGAGGTGAGCGACTTCGAGGAGCGGGGGGTTCGGCATGATGGATTTCAACTCACTCACCGCAGAGGCGCAGAGGGCGCAGAGGGACGCAGAGAATTCACGACTCGCCTGATGCCTGCCTTCAGCAGCGGCACGTTGAAGTTGATCAGCAGCCCAACTGCCAGATCGGTGGCGCGCAAGTAGCTCAACAACTGGGCGCGGTGCACTTCCTCAATGGCAGACAAGGCCTTCACTTCGACGATGACGCGCCGATCGACGATCAGATCGAGGCGCAAGGCAGTGGCAAGTCGCGCGCCTTTGTAGACGACCGGTATGGCAACTTCGGCCATGAACGGCACGGCGCGCAAGGTCAGCTCTTGCCGCAGCGCGCCCTGGTAGATCGACTCCAGCATGCCTGGGCCGAGGACCGTGTGCACCTCAAAGGCGGCGGCCAGAATCATGTCCGTGAGTTCCCTCTGCGGAAACTCCGCGTCCTCTGCGCCTCTGCGGTGCGTGAGTTGGTCTTGTGCTGCTCGCGCGCTCATCACGACTTCCGCGTATCGAACGCGTCGCGCAGCGCATCGCCGATGAAGGTCAGCAGCAGCAGGGTGACGACGAGCACGGCGAAGGTCGGGAAGATGATCCACCAGGAATCGAGGTTTGCCTTGCCCTGCTTCACCAGGTCGCCGAGCGACGGCACCGAGGGCGGCACGCCCAGGCCAAGGAAGTCGAGCGCGACCAGCGACAGGATCGCGCCGCTCATGCGAAACGGCAGGAAGGTGATCACCGGCGTCATCGAGTTCGGCAACACATGGCGCCAGATGATCTGGCGGCTGCTCAGGCCAAGGGCGCGCGCGGCCTTCACGAATTCGAGGCCGCGATTGCGCAGGAACTCGGCGCGCACATAGTCCGACAGGCCGATCCAGCCGAACAGCGACAACAACACCAGCAGCAGCGCCAGCGAGGGCGCGAAGATCGACGCGAAGATGATCAGCAGGTACAGCTCCGGGATCGAACCCCAGATCTCGATCAGCCGCTGCATCGTCAGGTCGATGCGGCCGCCGAAGTAGCCCTGCACCGCGCCGGCCGTGACGGCGATCACCGTGCCCACGGCCGTCAGCGCGAGACCGAACAGGATGCTGACGCGAAAGCCGTAGAGCAGCCGCGCGATCATGTCCTGGCCGATGCTGTCGGTGCCGAGCCAGTTCTGCGCACTCGGAGCGGCCGGGTTCGGCGCCTTCTGGAAATAGTCGGTCGAGGTCGCAGAGTGCGGGTTCAGCGTGCGCAGCCTCCAGTTGCCCGGCTTGGCAAACTGCTGCGTGATGAACGGATCCGACCAGTCGGTGGGCGTGGCGAAGTCGCCGCCATAGGTGGTCTCGGGCGCGTTGTAGAAGATCGGGAACGACCACTGGCCGTTGTAGTGCGCGATCAGTGGCCGGTCGTTGCTGAGCAGCTCGGCGAAGGCGCTGATGACCAGCAGCGCGACCATGATCCAGAGCGACCCGTAGCCGATGCGGTTCCGCTTGAAGCGCGCCCAGGCGCGGTGGTTGGGTGACATCGGTTTCGGTAGCGTAGCGGCACCCGTTGCACCGGTCACGGCCGGCGCTGTCATGTCATTGGTCACAGTGGTCACAGGGGTCACAGGGGTCACAGGGGTCAAGGCAGTCATCGTCATTTCGCCACACTCCCGAATTGAACCCGCGGATCGACCACCACGTACAGCATGTCCGACACCAGCTTCACGCCCAGCCCGATCAACGTGAACAGGTACAGCGAGCCGAGCACGACCGGGTAGTCGCGCCGCACGATCGACTCGTACGACAGCAGGCCCAGGCCGTCGAGCGAGAACAGCGTCTCGATCAGCAGCGCGCCGCCGAAGAAGGCGAACACGAAGGCGGCCGGAAAGCCGGTCACGAGCGGGATCAGCGCGTTGCGGAAGATGTGCTTCCACAGCACCCGCTGCTGCGACAGGCCCTTGGCGCGCGCCACCAGCACGTACTGTTTGCGCATCTCTTCGATGAAGGTGTTCTTGGTCAGCAGGGTGACGATCGCGAAGCCCTCGATAACGTAGCAGATGAGCGGCAGTGTCAGGTGCCAGAAATAGTCGCGAATGCGCGCCGGCCACGTCAGCTCGGCCCAGTTGTCGGAGGTCAGGCCGCGCAGCGGGAACACATCGAAGAAGCTGCCACCGGCCAGCAGCACGATCAGGAACACGCCGAGCACGAAGCCCGGAATCGCGAAGCCGATCAGCACCACGAAGGTGGTGGCCACATCGAAGCGCGAGCCCTCGCGCACCGCCTTCGCAATGCCCAGCGGCACCGAGATCAGGTACGAGATCAGGAACGCCCACAGCCCCAGGCTCATCGAGACCGGAAGCTTCTCCTTGATGAGCTGCCACACGTCCTTGTTGTGCATGAAGCTGCGGCCCAGGTTGAAGGTCGCGAAGTTGCCCAGCATCTCCACGTACCGCACATGGGCCGGCTTGTCGAAGCCGTAGAGCTTCTTCAGCTCGGCGATCTGCTTCGCATCGCTGTCGCGCCCGGCCTTGTAAGCGCCGCCTTCGCCCTGCTGACTGACGCGCGACTCGGCCATGAGCTGCTCGATCGGCCCGCCCGGAACGAACTGGATCACGATGAAGGTGATGGTCAGCACGCCCAGCAAGGTGGGCAGCATCAGCGCGATGCGTTTGAGGAGGTAGGTCAGCATGGAAGCGATCCTTGGGGGCGGGGCTCAGGGCGCGGTGCGCGCAATGGGTGCAACGGCCGTACCCGGCGCGCCAACACCCTTGATCCACCAGGTCGTGATGGGCCAGGGCAGTTGCGGGTCGACATCGGCGGCCATGTCGGCGGTGAAGAACTTCGGCCGCACGGCCGGAATGCCGAACTTGTTCCAGTACGAGATCGGCTCGTGGTCGGAGTACAGCTCGGGCACCTGCCAGTAGCTCCACATCACGATCCGGTCGAGAGCGCGGCAAGCGTCGCGAAAGTCATCCATCGTGGTCGCGCGGCTCATCGCGTCAACCACATGGTCGACCGCTGCGCTCTTCACGCCGCGCAGGTTGTTGTTGCCTTTTTCGTCGGCCGATTTGCTGCCGTAGCCGGTCAGGTAGTCGGCCGCCGATGGCAGGCTGAAGGCACCTTCGGCGATGGTGACCACATCGAAGTCGAATTCCTGCAAGCGCCGGTCGTAGAGCGCGTAGTCGACGTTGCGCACCGTGAAGCGGATGCCGAGCTTGGCAAGGTTCTGGGCCCAGGCGTTGAGCCGCTCCTGGTTCGAGCTGTCGCCGGGCGCCAGGTACTCGATCGCGAAGGCCTCGCCCTTGGCGTTGCGCAGCATCCCGTCCGCGCTCAGGCGCCAGCCAGCAGCTTGCAACAGGCTGCGGGCGGCGAGCAGGTTGCGGCGCAGGGCACCGGCATCGGTGTCGGTGCGCGGCGCCACATAGGCCGCGCCGAACACCTTCGGCGGCAGGGCGCTGCGGTACGGCTCCAGCAGGCGCAGCTCGCCGGCCGACGGCGGGCCCTGCGCCGCGAACGTGGAGTTGTTGAACATGCTGTTGGCGCGCTTGAAGAGGCGGTAGCGGTTCGTGGTCTCGAAGTCGTAGCTCAACACCAGCGCTTCGCGCACGCGGATGTCCTGGAACATCGGCCGGCGCAGGTTCAATTGATAAGACTGCAAACCCTGACCAGTGCCGCTGGGGAACGCCTGTTTGGCGATGCGCCCATCCTTCCACTTCGGCCCGACGTGCTGGCGCATCCAGACCCGCGCGCCGTAAACGCGGGCGATGTCGAACTCGCCTGCCTTCAAGGCTTCGGTGGCAATGTCTTCGTCCTGGTAGTAGCGGTACACCACCCGGTCGAAGTTGAAGAAGCCGCGCCGCGCGGGCAGGTTGATCGCCCAATATCCGGGGTTGCGTTTGAACTCGATGCGCCGGCCCGAGTCGGCCGACGCGATGGTGTACGGGCCGCTCGTCAGCGGGTACTCGGTGACGATTTTGTCGAAGCGCTCGTGCGTGCCGTCGGCCTTCAGGCCCCACTTGTTCGAGAACACCGGCAGCGCGCCGAGCTTGAACAGCATGTCGCTGCTCTTCTCGCTTAGGTCGAAGCGGATGCTGCGTGCGTCGAGCACCAGCGCCTGTCGCACGCCGGCGAACGTGGAGGTATAGGCCGGCGCGGCGTACTTGCCGGTCAGCGAGTCGAAGCTGTACTTCACGTCGGCCGCCGTCACCGCGTCGCCATTGCTGAAGCGTGCCAGCGGGTTCAGGCGGAAGGTGATGCTCGACTTGTCGGCGGCGATCAGCATCTCCTGCGCGAGCAGGCCGTACATCGTGCGCGGCTCGTCGGCGCTGAGCACCGTCAGCGTCTCGAGCATGAAGATCGACATGCCGGCCGGGGGGTTGCCTTGCAAGGTGAAGTAGTTGAACTTGTCGAAGCTGCTGCGGCGGTCGGGGTTGCGCAGCGCCAGCAGGCCGCCCTTGGGCGCGGCGGGCTCGGCGTACTCGAAATGGTCGAAGTCCTTCGGGTACTTCGGCGCGCCGAAGGCGGCGTAGGCGTGGGCCCAGGCGGGGGCAGCGGCGGGGGCTGCGACCCTGGGTGCGACTGGCGCCGTGGGCATGACGGTGGCCGTGGCAGGTGCGGCCAGCAGCCCCCACAGCGCTGCGGCCAGCCACGCCCCCACGTCAGCGGCGCGTCGGGTCACGAATCCACCAGGTGATCAGCGGCCAGGCGGGTTGGGCATCGCTCGGGCTGTCGATCGAGTAGTACTTCGGGCGCACGGCAGGCATGCCGAATTTGTTCCAGTAGGTCGTCGGCAGCAGCGAGAAGTACAGGTCGGGCACCTGCCAATGGTTCCACATGACCACCCGATCGAGTGCGCGCGTAGCGGTGCGAAGTTCGTCTTGCGTCTGCGCGGCCTTCATCGCGGCAACGATGTGATCAACGGCCGGGCTCTTCACGCCGCGGAAGTTGCCATTGCCCGGTTCGTCGGCCGACTTGCTGCCGTATGACGTCTCGTAGTTGCTCGGCGTGGGCAAGGTGAATCGGCCTTCGACGATGGTGATCACGTCGAAGTCGTAGTTCTCGAGGCGGCGCCGGAACAGCGCGAAGTCGACCTTGCGCACCCGCAGCGTCATGCCGAGCTTGTTCAGGTTGCGCTGCCAGGTCTCTTCGGCCGTGCTGTTTTCCTCGGCCGACAAGTACTCGATTTCGAACGGCTCGCCCTTGGCATTGCGCAGCTTGCCGCCTTCGTCCAGCGTCCAGCCGGCGGCTTCCAGCAAGGCGCGCGCCTTCAGCAGGTTGGCCCGCAGCAGCAGGGCGTCGCCGCCGGTGTCGGCGGCGCGAAACGGCGGGCCGAAGACCTCGGCCGGCAGTTGCTTGCGGAACGGTTCGAGCAAGGCCAGTTCGCCTGCCGAGGGCAGGCCTTCGGCGGCGAAGTTGGAGTTGCTGAACATGCTGTTGGCCCGCTTGAACATGCGGTAGCGGTTCTTCACGATGTCGAAGTCGTAGGTCAGGTCAAGCGCCTCGCGGACCCGGATGTCCTGGAAGATCGGCCGGCGCAGATTCAGTTGGTAGGACTGCAGACCCTGCCCGAAGCCGGTCTGGAAAAGCTCCTTGACGATGCGGCCGTCGTCCCACTTCGGACCCTTGATCTGGCGATTCCAGGTGCGTGCGACGTAGATGCGAACGATGTCGAACTCACCGGCCTTGAAGGCTTCGGTGGAGACGATGTCGTCCTTGTAGTAGCGGTAGACGATGCGGTCGAAGTTGAAGAAGCCGCGCCGCGCCGGCAGGTCGCGAGCCCAGTACTCGGGGTTGCGCTTGAACTCGATGCGCCGCCCCGAATCGACCAGGCTGATCGTGTACGGCCCGCTGGTGATCGGGTACTCGGTGACGATCTCGTCGAACTGGCGCGGCTTGCCGTTCGCGCCCATCGCCCACTTCGGCGAGAACACCGGCAAACCGGCGACCGCGAACACGGTGTCGCGGCTCTTGTCCGTCAGGTCGAAACGGATCGTGCGCACATCGACGACGACGGCAGCGGTCACGCCGGCCAGCACCGTCTGGTAACCCGGCGTGGCGTACTTGCTGCGCAGCGAATCGAAGCTGTACTTCACATCGCTCGCGGTCACCGGGTCGCCGTTGTAGAAGCGCGCCTTCGGGTTGATGCGGAACGTGACCGCCGATTTGTCTGGCGCGACGAGCATGGCCTCGGCCAGCAGGCCGTACATCGTTTGCGGTTCGTCGCCGCTTTCGATCGCCAGCGACTCGAACATGAAGATCATCAAGCCGCCCGGCGCGCTGCCCTTCACCGTGAAGGAGTTGAACTTGTCGAAGCTGGTGCGGCGGTCCGGGTTCTTCAGGTACAGCGTGCCGCCCTTTGGCGCCTGTGGGTCGGCGTACTCGAAGTGGCTGAAGTCTGGGCCGTACTTGGGCGCGCCGAAGGCGGCGTAGGCGTGCACCCAGCCAGAGGTGACGGGCGTTGTTGGTGACGATGCCAGCGACGCCGCAGGCGCAGCGACGGTCGGTGCTGGCAGGGCGGATTGAACGGTGACGGTGGCCGCCGATGCACAGAGTGCCAGGGCTGCGGGTGGCAGCCAGACGAATCGGCGCATCAGGCTGCGAAGGGCTTGTTTTCGCATGGCGCGAATGCTAAGCGACGCGAACCTTTCTCCCTCGCCCAAAGGGATAGGGAGAAACGCAAAGCCTTTCGTCCCCTCACGCGGTCTTCTTCGGCGCCGGCTTCAACAAGGTTTCGCAGTTCGCGCGTTTCGGGTCGGCAGCTTCGAGCGCGCCACACACGCCGTCGAGCTGGCCTTGCAGGCGCCGCATCGAAGCCGCATGCGCACCGCCCTTGTTCCAGCCCTGCAACTGCGTACCGACGCGCTGCAACGAGCGCCCGCTGCGCTCGTAAAAGGCGTCGGGCAGGGTAGCGGCTTCGCTCAGCAACTGCTGCACGGCGCGTTCGATGCGGGCTTCGTCCTGCGGCGCCAGTTCGACCATCGCGTTGACGTAGCTCGCGCCCCATTGCAGCCGGGTGGCCGGGCCTTCGCTCTTGTTGAAGGCTTCTTCGTACCAGTGCAGCGCCTCATTGGTGTCGCCGCGGTTCTTCGCGTTGCCGGCGAGTTCGCTCATCAGGTAATACGGCGAGTGGCTCTTCGCGAGGTTCGCCTTCAGCAAGGTGTCGGACTCCGCCCCCAGCCCGGCCAACTCCAGCAGGTAGGCGGCGGCGGTGATGACCGCCTGGCGCTCGTAGCCGTTGGTGATGTCGCGGTCGACGCGGGCAGTGTGCTCGCGCACGTCGGCGAGCAAGGCGTCGGGCAGCTTGACCTTGGCCGGCGGCTTGCTCGCGGCGGGTGCGTCGATGCGCGCCAGGTCGACCTGCGCAATCAAGGCGCCGATGCGGTCGGCGCGCGACAGGCTCGCATCGGCTTCGAGCCGCTTCAAGGCCAGGTCGAACGCGGCGGCGAGTTGCGCGCGTTGCGGCGTGCCGGCGGCGCTGAGCGTGCGCGTGATGGCGCTCGCGTTGTTCGCCAACTGGTCGGCGTGGGCGCGTGTGGCGATGGGGTCGGCGAGCAGCGTGAGCAGCATCGCCTGGGCTGCGGAGTTGCGCTTCGCGTCTTGCTCGGCCTTGGTCTTCGCTGCCGCCTTGCCATCGGCGGCGGCCAGCGCATCGAGCCGCAGCCGGGTCGCGGTGTCGGTCTGGTCGGCGGGGCAGGCATCGGCCAGCTGTTTCAGCAGCGCCGGCACCGCGTCCTTCGGCACCACCTGCTGCTGGTCGGTGCCCCAGGAATAGAACGCGAGCAGGCGCCAGTCATCGGCCGTCACGCCCTGGCCGCCGGCCTTCACCATCGCCAGCACCGCTTTCACCGGCCGCTGCGCGTTCATGCCCAGCGTCAGCACCTCGGTGTAGCGCTTCGGATCGACCTCGCCCGGCAGGCGCGTCAGCTCGGTGCCCTGCGGGTTGAACAGGACCATCGTCGGGTAGCCGCTGACCTTGAAGCGCGCGCCCAGCTTCTGCGCGCCGGGGCTGTCGCCATCGACGTAGACCGGCACGAAGGCGCGCGAGCGTTCAATGAAGTCCTGGCGGTTGAACAGCGTCGCCTTGACCTGGTTGCACGGCGGGCACCACTTCGCGCCCCAGTAGACGAAGACCGGTTTCGACTCGGCCTTCGCGAGCGCAAACGCGGCGTTCACATCGGCGTCGCTTGCCGCCTGCCGCCAGGCGATGCCGGCATCGACGTGGTCGGTGACGGCAACGGCGCGCGGCGCCTGCACGGCAGGCACTTGCGGCAGTGCCGGCGCCGGGGTGTTGTCCTGCGGCTTGCTGCAGCCGGCCAGCAGCGCGGCCAGCGCGATCACGGGCAGCGCAGCGTTGGCAAGGGTGGGGAAGGTGGGCTTCATGGCGGGGCGCGCAAGTCGGGGATGTTGTCGCAGGCTAACGAAGGGCCTGCAGTTGTGCAAGTCGGGCCATCAAAGGCACATTCGAGGTGCTGCACTGCATAAGAATCGAAACCGTGGCGGGACGCGAAGACCCTCACCCCAGCCCTCTCCTGCGGGCGGGAGCGGGGGTCAGCGTGTTGCTCCATCTCGCCCGATCCATGACCCGTCCCACCGATCGTTTGATTCCCGCCGCCCGAGCGGCCGGTGACCGCCTGTACGTCGTGTCGGGCTGCTCCGGCTCGGGCAAGTCGACCCTGATTGCGGCGCTGGCGCAGCATGGCGAGGCGGTCGCGGTCGAGCCCGGCCGGGCGATCGTGAAGGCCCAGCTCGCCACGGGCGAAGACGGCTTGCCGTGGGCGAACCCGCAACGCTTCATCGATCTCTGCGCCGCACATGCGATCGCCGACTTCGACCGCCGGGTTCGCGGCAAGCGCCGCAAGTTCTTTGATCGCAGCTTCATCGACGTGGCCTCGGCGGTCGAGCGGTCGGGGCTCGTGATGCCGGGTCGGCTGAGGCGAGCGCTGATATCGAAGCGCTATGCCCCGCTCGTGTTCATCTCGGCGCCCTGGGAGGCGCTGTTCGCCCCGGACGCGCAACGCCGCCACGGCTTCGGGGAGGCACTGGCCGAGTACGAGGCGCTGGTGCCCACCTACCAACGTCACGGTTACGCCATCGTCTTCATTCCACCGCTGCCGGTGATGGAGCGCGTGGCGTTCGTGCTGGCGACCGTGACGGCGCATGAGGCGGCGGCGGTCTGATCTTCGCGCCGCACGGCGGCTTGCCCGGAAACCCGTCAATCGACCGGCGCTACCGCCTCGCACACCGGGTCGCGCGAGCGCGGGTTGGCGAACTGGGCCACGGCCACACCGGCCAGTGTGAGCGCGGCACCGGCCAGCTTCACGCCGGTGTAGCTTTCGCCGGTCGCGGCCCACGCCACCAGGCCGGCCACTGGCGGCATCAGGTACATCAATGGGGCACTGCGGGCCACGCCGCGCACCGCGTTGACCCAGCCCCACACCAGCCAGCCCAGGAAGGCCGAGACCAGCACCGCCCACAGCAGCCCGGCCCAGACCAGCCAGGCCACGTCGCCCCAGGCCACGTGCAGGCCGGCGGGCAGGCTCAGCAGCACGACCGGGCCGCTGCCCAGCAGGGTGGCGTAGGTCATCACGGTGACGCCGCCATGGCGTTCGATCAGCGGCTTCGCGGTTACCGTGTAGTACGAGAAGAAGAACGCGGCCACGATCAGGGTCAGGTCGCCGCCGCTGGCCTGCCAATGGCCGCCTTGCAGCTTGTCGGACAGGAACACGAGCACGCCCACGGCGGCCACCGCCACGCCCGCGACCTGGCCGCGTGTCAGCGCTTCCAGGCCGTGCCAGCGCAGGATCAGCAAGGTGAACACCGGCCCGCAGGCCAGGATCAGCGAGCTTGAAAACGCCGTCGACCAGTGGATGCCGTAGGTCACCAGGCCGACGTGCACCAGATGCCCGGCCAGGCCGAGCTTGAGCAGCGCAATCATGTCGGTGCGCGGCACGCGCGGCCACTTCATGCCGTGGCGCGCGCACAGCAGCACGGTGGCGGCGAGCGGCATGATGAGGTAGCGCGCGAACAGGAAGCCGCCCGGCGACAGCGCCGTGAAGACCATCTTCTGGACACTGAAGTTCGCACCCCAGACGACGACCATGGCAAGTGCGGCCCACAGGGCCTGGCGCGCGGGATCGGGCGAGGTCGGGCGCAGACGGGCCGGTTCGGGGGTGGGTGGCATCGGGGGTGGCAGTGGCATCGAGCAGCGGGAGGTTGAGTGTCGCCGAGCGGGACGGTCACCGCACTCGAACCGCTCGCAGCCCGCGCGTTGCTGTGTCTCGCAGCAGGCCGCAGCGTCGCCTCAAGATTCGGCCGCCGGCGCCGAAAACGACTGCAGCGTGCGGCCGTTGCTAGGCTGCATTGCGTCCGTCACCCCGAACCTTGCGCCGGAGCACCATGCAACTCATCCAGCTCGAAGCCATCAAGCACCGCCTTCATGTGGGCGCGCCGCTGCCCTTCAACGTGCGCCAGGCCGACCACACGCTGCTGCTGGCGCGCGGCCAGGTGGTGGGAAGCGCGACCCAGATGGAAGCGCTGTTCGAACGCGGCATGCTGGTCGACATGGCCGAGCTGGAGACGCCGCGCGAGCGCATCATGAAGCTGCCGCGCAAGCAACTGCCGGCGCTCTGGGAGCGCTCGATCGAGCAGGCCGGCCAGGCCCTGAGCGCGCTGCCGAATGACGGCTTCGAGACGGTGCTGGACGACATTGCCGAGCCCCTGGTGGCGCTGGTCGAGCGCGACCCCGACCTCGCGATCTTCCAGGTGCTGCGCCAACATGGCAGCCATCACGCGCAGTACGGCGTGAACCATGCGGTGCATTGCGCCATCGCCGTCTTCCTGGCGGCCCACCGCCTGAGCTTGAGCGAGGCCGACGTGCAGCGCGCCTTCAAAGCCGCGCTGACGATGAACGTGTCGATGTTCGAGCTGCAGGGCGAACTGGCAACCCAGCTCGCGCCGCTGACTCAGGCGCAGCGCGACGCGATCCATGCCCACCCGCAGCGCAGCGTGCAGATGTTGCAGGTGGCCGGCGTCTGCGACCCGCAGTGGCTGGAAGCCGTGGCCCAGCACCATGAGCGCGCCGATGGCTCGGGCTACCCCGACGGGCTGCGCGACGTGGCGCCGCTGGCCGCGCTGCTGCAGCGTTGCGATGTCTACACCGCCAAGCTCAGCCCGCGACGCAGCCGCGAGGCGTTGACGGCCGATGTGGCGGCGCGCCGCATGTTCATCGCAAATCCGGCCGACCCGACTGCGGCAGCGATCATCAAGGAATTCGGCGTCTACCCACCGGGCTGCTTCGTCCGGCTGGCGTCGGGCGAGACCGGCATGGTGGTGCGGCGCGGCGCCAGTGCCCACACGCCGACGGTGGCGGCGATGACCGACGCCCGCGGCGCCTCGCTGGCCGAGCCGGTGACGCGCGACACCGCTGTCGCCGCGCATGCCATCGTCGCCGCGCTGGGTGCCGGCAGCGCCCGACCGCCGGTGGTGGCGCCCGACAAGCTGCTGGCTGCGATCTGCGCGTGAGCGGTGGGGCGGCAGGCGGGTCGGGCCGCTGTCCGACACGTCGCCAGGGCGGCGTGCGCGATACTGCCTCGCGTGAGTGCCCTGTTCCAACGCCGCCCTGCCGGCACCGCCGGTGTCGAACCCGCTGCGGTCGACGCGTGGCGGCTTGAGCTGCTGCGCCGCATTCGCATCCGGCCGGTCGCCAAGGGCCTGGCCACCACGCTTGGCATCAGTGCCTTTTTCATCGCGTATTTCTGGGTCCTGCACCATCCATTCAGCGTGCCGACCTTCATGCCGTTGACGGCACTTGACCGGATCATCGCCTTCGAGCCCGGCGCGTTGCCCGTGTATTTCTCGCTCTGGTTGTACGTCGGTATCGCACCCGCCTTGCTCGACTCCGGCCGGGCCCTGGCGGCCTACGGCCTGGCGACGCTTGCGATCAGCGTGATCGGCCTGGGCATCTTCATGGTCTGGCCAACGGCAGTGCCGCCAGCCGCCATCGACTGGTCCCTGCACCCGTCGATCGAGTTCCTGAAAGGGGTCGATCTGGCGGCCAACGCCTGCCCTTCGTTGCACGTCGCGTTCGCGGTGTTCACCGGCCTGTGCCTGCACCGCTTGCTGCGCGACATGCACAGCCGCCGCTGGCTGCTCGCGCTGAACTGGGCCTGGTGCATCGGCATCCTGTATTCGACGCTGGCAACGCGCCAGCATGTGGTGCTCGACGTACTGGCCGGCACGCTGCTCGGGGCCGTCGTGGCGTCGGTGCTCGGCGTTTCGACGCGGCTGACAGCGTCGGCCGAACGCGCGGCATCCGGCCCGCAAGCGGCCTCATAGCCGCGCCCTGCGCAAACGCCGCGATCGCCTGGCGGCACACCACGTTCCGCAACCTCGGCTGCCGTGGTTCGGGCGAACATCGCCATGTGCTCCGGCGCGGCCGCGAGCGACTTCAGCAGGCTGTGCCGCAGCGTATTTGGCGCTAGCATTTGAAGGCAGGTCGATGTTCGCGGCCCGCCTCAAAGGAGCCTGCCCGCATGACGATGCCGATGACGACCCGCCTTAAACACGCCACCGCCCTGCTGGCGCTCGGCACCTGCCTGGCCGGCGCTTTTGCCGCCGACGAGCCGAAGGTGCTGAACGTCTACAACTGGTCCGACTACATCGCCGACGACACGTTGAAGAACTTCGAGAAAGAGACCGGCATCAAGGTCAACTACGACAACTACGACGCGAA
>JANXZA010000077.1 GCA_025355745.1 Rhizobacter sp.
GCCGACAGCACCGGCAAGGCCGCGAGCAAGCCGGCCGCGCGCAAACCGCGCCGCCGGAACAGCCCGATGATGGCGAGCGCGGTAGCGCCGGTCGCCAGGCCACGCCACAAGGTGTCAGCCAGCATCGCGCCTCCTTGCCTTGCGGCGGGCGCCGGAAGGGCCGGGTGCGTGGGTGATTGAAAGGGTCAGAGAAGCGGAGCAGAGGTTCGAGAGCTTCATGATGGTTCCTTGGATGGGTTGCTAAACGTGGAGAGCGCGCAACGGACGCGCTGACAGCAAGACGCACGAACCGCCCTCATCCGGCAATACGCGCAGGGCCGGTGGAACCGGACAGTCGATGACGCTGCGGGCGCGTTCGGGTGATCACTGGCCGCCTAGAATTCCGCGATGGACACCCGCACCTCCCCCTTCCGCCTGCGCATCGAACGCGTTCGTGATGCGCTGAAACGCCACGGCCTGGCGGCCGTGCTGGTGCCGTCGAGCGACCCGCACCTGAGCGAATACTTGCCCGGGCGCTGGCAAGGGCGGCTGTGGCTGTCGGGCTTCACCGGTTCGATGGGCACCCTGGTCGTCACGCTCGACACCGCTGCCGTGTTTGCGGACAGCCGCTACTGGGTCCAGGCCGAGGCCGAACTCGCCGGCACCGGCACCGAGCTGGTGAAGATCGCCACCGGCAACTCGACCGAGCACCTCGACTGGCTCGCGAAGCAGGTGCCGTCAGGGCAGACGGTGGCGGTGGACGGCAACGTGCTCGGCCTGGCCGCAGCGCGGGCGCTGGCCGCCGCGCTCACACCGGCCGGCGTGCTGCTGCGAACCGACTTCGATGTGCTGGCCGAGGTCTGGCCCGAGCGCCCCGGCCTGCCCGAGGCGAAGGTCTATGAGCACCTGGCGCCGCATGCGTCCGTGGCGCGGGCCGACAAACTGGCAATGGTGCGCGACGCCGTCGCGCAGCACGGCGCCACGCACCACCTGATCTCGACCGTTGACGACATCGCGTGGCTGCTGAACCTGCGCGGTGCCGACGTGAACTTCAACCCGGTGTTTCTGGCCCATGCCTTGATCGCCGCAAGCGGCGTGACCCTGTTCGTGGGCGCCGGCAAGATCGACGCCGCGCTGCAAGCCGTGCTCGCGCGCGACGGCGTGCGCCTCGCCCCGTATGCCGACGCCGCCCTGGCGCTTGCCGCGCTGCCGGCCGACGCCGTGCTGCTGATCGACCCGAAGCGCCTAACCTTCGGCCTGCGCGGCAACGTGGGCGTGAACGTGCGCGTGGTCGAGGCCATCAACCCGAGCACGTTGTTGAAAAGCCGCAAGACCGAGGCCGAGGCAACGCATGTGCGCGAAGCGATGGCGCAGGATGGCGCGGCGATGTGCGAGTTCTATGCGTGGTTCGAGGCTGCGCTGGCCGACACCGCCCGCACCGATACGATCACCGAAGCGATCACCGAAGCGATCACCGAATTGAGCATCGACGCGCACCTCGGCGCCGCGCGCGCCCGCCGGCCGGGGTTCAAGGGCCTGAGCTTCAATACCATCGCCGCGTTCAACGCCAACGGCGCGATGCCGCACTACCACGCCACGCCGGAATCGCACGCGACCATCGCGGTGCAACCCGGCGAGGGCGGCCTGCTGCTGATCGACTCCGGCGGCCAGTACCTCGGCGGCACGACCGACATCACGCGTGTCTGGCCGATCGGCACCGTCACGGCCGAACACCGGCGCGACTACACACTGGTGCTGAAGGGCACGATCGCGCTGAGCCGCACCCGCTTCCCGCGCGGCACGCTGGCGCCGATGCTCGACGCAATCGCCCGCGCGCCGCTGTGGGAGCATGGCCTGGACTACGGCCACGGCACCGGCCATGGCGTGGGCTACTTCCTGAACGTGCACGAGGGGCCGCAAAGCATCTCGAAGACGATTCCCGATGCCCCCATGGCGATGCAGCCCGGCATGATCACCAGCATCGAACCCGGCCTGTACCGGCCCGGCCGCTGGGGCATCCGGATCGAGAACCTGGTGCTGAACGTGGCGGTCGAATCGCTGGCGAACGGAAGCTCGGCCGGGTTCGGCGAGTTCCTCGAATTCGAGACCCTCACGCTGTGCCCGATCGACACGCGCTGCATCGAGCGCGCGCTGCTGCGCCAGGACGAGATCGACTGGCTGAACGCATACCACGCGACCGTCCGTGAGCGGCTCGGCCCGCTGGTCAGCGGGGCTGCGCTGGCGTGGTTGATGGCGCGCACCAAAGCTTTCTGAGGCGGCTCGGCTCCAGATGACCGGGTACCCCCCTAACGCCGAGCCTGCGCGGTATCCGTCGCCCGCAGCGCACGCACTGCCATCACCGCAGGCGCAGGCGCCGGCGCGGGCCATCGGCGTCGATCTCGGCGGCACCAAGATCGAAGCGATCGTGCTCGACCCGCACGGCGCCAGCCTGTGGCGCCAGCGCGTTGCCACCCCGGCCGGCGACTATGCGGCCACGCTGTCAACCGTGGCCGCATTGGTCGCGCGCGCCGAGGCCGATCTGGGCCTGGCCGCTTGCAGCGTGGGCGTCGGCACGCCCGGCACGGCCACCCGCGAAGGCCTGCTCAAGAACGCCAACTCGACCTGCCTGAACGGCCGGCCGCTGGCCCACGACCTGGGGCTGGCGCTCGGCCGGCCGGTGCGCATCGCCAACGACGCGAACTGCCTGGCGTTGTCGGAGGCGACCGACGGCGCCGGTGCCGGCGCAGCGGTGGTGTTCGCAGTCATCCTGGGCACCGGCGTGGGCGCCGGCATCGTCGTCGATGGCCAGTTGCTCGGCGGGCCGAACGGCCTGGCCGGTGAATGGGGCCACAACCCGCTGCCCTGGGCCGATACCGACGACGCGTCCAGCATCGCCAGCGCACCGCCCTGCTACTGCGGCCAGCGCGGCTGCATCGAGACCTGGCTCAGCGGCCCGGGCCTGGCGCGCGACCACGCTCGGCACACCGGTGAGGCGCTGACGGCGCAGCAGATCGGGCAGCGCGCCGCCACCGGCGACGCGCCTGCCGACGCCACGCTGCAACGCTACGAACGCCGGCTGGCGCGCGCGCTGGCGCATGTCATCAACTTGCTCGACCCGCATGTGATCGTGCTCGGCGGCGGGCTGTCGGGGCTGGATCGGCTGCTGGTGAATGTGCCGCGCCTGTGGGACGATTTCGTCTTCAGCGGCGGGGTCAAGGAGCCGGTGCGTACGCGCCTCGTGCGCAGCCTGCACGGCGACTCGTCGGGGGTGCGCGGCGCGGCCTGGCTCTGGCGTGATGCGGTGCCTGATGCATTGCCCGATGAACGCGGTGCAGTGCGCGAGCGAGGCCGTCAGAGCTGATTCGTCAGTCGCCGCTGCGATTCATTCGGGTCAAAGCGCAGCCTGTCGCATGCGCCTTGGAGCCGGCTCGCGGCGCTCCTAGAGTTCACTTCAGCGCGAAACGAGTTCGCGCCTTTGAACCCCAAGGAGCCCACCATGATCGACCGCCTCTTCTTCGCCGCCGTCACCTTCTGCCTGTTCACCGGCACCGCGCTGGCCGTGGTTGGCACGCCTTTCGGCAGCCAGCCCGGCGCACAAAATTTTTCGCAAGCGCGCGAGGTCCAATTGCCTTACGTGCTGGTGGTCGGCAAGCACTCGGTGCCAATCCGCACCGTGGCCCGCACGGAAGCCACCGAGCCGGCCCCGCAACGCGCGCAATGAGCCAGCTCACACCCCGATGCGCAGCACCGGCGCCGACAGCGCCTGCGTCAAGGTCGCGACGCAGTCCTGCAGATGGGCCTGCGTGTCGGCGTTCGGTGCGTGCCGCAGCGCGGCCGCATTGAGCCGCACCAGCAGCGCCTTCGACTCAGCGCGAACCAGGCTTCGCGCATCCGCCCGGCCAGCGCCGCCGGGTCGCAGCAGCAGGGCAGCGACGCGGTTCAGGTGCTCACGCTGCAGCTCGCGGCGCGGCGCCGGAATGTCGCCACCCGCCGTCAGCTCGCTCCAGATGTCGCGCTCGAGCCGGCCGTACAACTCCGACAATTGAAAGGCCTCGGCACGCCGCTCGGCCTTGCCCTGACTGTCGATGACGCGCGCGGCCACGGTGTCGCTCATCAGCTGGTTCAGCAAGGCGCGTTGCAGGTCGAGCACGCGCTGCGTGAGCGAGAAGTCGGTGGCCACCGAAGCGCCCCGCCCGAGCGTGTCGCCACGCTCCTGGAAGTCAGGGGCGAGGCGCCGCTGCAAGGCCGGCGAGACCGTGAAGCTGTCGGCCGCGAAGAGGCCGCGCGACAACTGCGCAAGTGCCTCGCGCTGGGCCGGCACCGGCACCGGTTGCAGCGGGTCGCGGCCGGAACCGGGGAAGTCGCGCAGCGTGCGCACGCCGCCGATCTGGCGCGCCAGCACCCCGACCGCCCGCGCCGCGTCGTTGATCGCGTAGCCGAGCGAGCGACGCAGCACGGCGTAGTCCTGGTCCGGCGGCAGCGCCCGTGTTTCCTGGCGCTTGAACAGATCCCGCGCAATCGCCAGGCGCTTGGTGGCAAAGGCAAGCGAGTCGCTGCCCAGGTCGAACATCAAGGTGTCCGGGTCGATGCCGAGGAAGTTGTCTTCGTCGGTGCCGTAGGCCAGCTCCGGCTCACCGCTGCGCGCGGCGATGCGCTCGAGCTCGGTGCGCTCGCCGCGCTCGGCGTCGGCAGCGATGGGCTTGTAGGCGTATTCGATGGCCCAGTAGTCGTACGGGCCGAGGGTGGTCTGGAACGGCGCGACCACCGCGTTGCCGGGGCTCGCCAGGTTCACCGGCGCGTACTCCATCACCGAGCCCGTCAAGGCATGGCTGCGGGTGAATTCGGGGTCGGACAACTGGGCCTCGGAATAGATGCGCGAGGCGCGGAAGTTGTGGCGCAGGCCGAGCGTGTGGCCGACCTCGTGCATCGCCGTGTCTTTCAGGTAGTCGAGCACGAACTGCTGCACCTGCGCGCTGTTCGGGTCGATGTCACCGCGCGCCGCGAGCACATCGAGCGCGTAGCCGAGTTGCTCTGCGGCCTGGTCGGCGTTCAGGCAGGCGTGCGCATCGAACCCTTCGTCACCCACTGCGGCGCCGCCTTGCAGCAGCTTCGCGTAGTCGGTGGCGCTGCTGTTCAGAACCCCGCTGCGCAGCGCCCGAAGGCTGCGCGACGACAGGCTCTCGATGCCGATGTTCGCCCCCAGGATCTCGCCGCTGCGCGGGTCGACATGGCTCGGGCCGGTGGCGCCGAAGGCCGGCGCAGCGTTCGTCATCCAGCGCACCGAAGCGCCCGAATCGAGGGTGTCGAAGTCGGCGTCGTCGGGCTGCACCTTGACCTGGATCGCGTTCTTGAAACCGATCCGCTCGAAGGCCTTGTTCCACTCCAGGATGCCGGCGCTGATCGCGTCCCGATACTTCAGCGGGATCGTCCGGTCGAGCCAGTAGACGAGCGGCTTGACCGGCTCCGACACGTCGGCCGCCGGGTCCTTCTTGTCGAGCCGCCAGCGGTCGACATGGCGCACGATCGGCGAGCGCGCCAGGTCGTCGCTGAAGTCCCATTGGGTCTGGGTGAAGTGGCCGAGCCGCGCGTCGGCGGCACGCGGGCGCATCGGCGGCTCGGGCAGTGTCGTGATCGAGTAGTGCAAGGTCACGAACAGGCTGCGCGCATCCGGCACCGTGCTCGGCACCGTGGGCACCGGCGCGCCCGCCGGCGCGCCGGGTTGCGGCACGCTGATCGAGCCGGTCGCAAAGTGGGCCAGCACCTGCAAGGCGATCAGGTCGGGCTTGCCGCGCAGCGTGGTGATCGCCGAGTTGCGCGCGTCGAAACCGTAGCCCTGGCGGTAGGCGCGCTGCAGGCGGCCGGCGACGCCGAGCATGTCGTTCACGAACAGCGCGTTCGCCTCGACCAGCACCGACCTGGTGGTGAGCTGCGGCAGGCTCGCCACCGCCGTACTCGCCAAAAGGCTGGGCGAGAACGCCGCCGCAACGGCCCGGCCTTCCGGCGAGTCGGCGCGGGCCGTGTATTCAGTGTTTCGCGCGATCATCTGCACCAGGTTGTGAACGCGGCGGAATTCGATCACCTGCGGCGCGGTCATCAGGCCTCCGAACAAGGACGCTTCGCCGATGCCGGTGGCAAGCTTGGGCGACAGGAAGAACGGCTTGTTGAAGTCTTCGGGCTTGAGTTCGATCCAGACCTTCTCGTCCTTCTGGTACAGCGTGAACAGGCCCTCGGTTTTCTTCGCGTCCTTGATGACGGTGGCGAACGGCGGCGGGCTGCCGGGCGGCGCAACCGCTGGCTGCGGCGTGCCCGGCGGCACGCCTGAAGCGCTCGGGCCGGCGCTGGCGGCGGCAGCGTTTGAGGCCCGCGTGCCGCTTGGCGCGGCGCCCGCTGAATTGCCCGCACCCGAGATGACTGCAGCGCCGCTGCCGCTGCCGATTCCCAGCGACGCACAGCCGCCCAGCAGCGCCGACAGCACGGCCGACAGCACGAGAGCCGGCACGGGCCGGGCCAACACAGAGGCGAGTGAGTTCATGGAGTTTTGCCAGGACAAAAAAACGGCGGCACGGGTCCGATCCCGTGCCGCCCTTCTGTGAGGCGCGCGCTGGCGATCAGTTCAATAATTCTGCCAAGGCCGCAACCATCGCGGCCGGCAATTTGTCACCCCGAATCGCGCCCGAGCCTTCGCATCACTTCAGCGCCTTGTAGCGCAACCGGTGCGGCCGTGCACCCTCTTCACCCAGGCGCTTCTTCTTGTCGGCCTCGTACTCCTGGTAGTTGCCGTCGAAGAAGACCCACTTCGAGTCGCCCTCGCAGGCCAGGATGTGGGTCGCGATGCGATCCAAGAACCAGCGGTCGTGGCTGATGACCATCAGGCTGCCGGCGAATTCGAGCAGCGCGTCTTCGAGTGCGCGCAGCGTCTCCACGTCGAGGTCGTTCGACGGCTCGTCGAGCATCAGCACATTGCCGCCCTGCGCCAGCGTCTTGGCCAGGTGCAACCGGCCGCGCTCGCCGCCCGAGAGCTGGCCCACCAGCTTTTGCTGGTCGTTGCCCTTGAAGTTGAACTTGCCGATGTAGGCGCGGCTCGGCATCACGAACTTGCCGACGACGATGTTGTCCAGGCCACCCGACACGTCCTGCCAGACGGTCTTGTCCGACTCGAGCGATTCGCGGCTCTGGTCGACGAAGGCCATCCTCGCGGTCGGGCCGATCTTGACGCTGCCGCTGTCGGGCTTTTCTTTGCCGGCGATCATGCGGAACAGGGTCGACTTGCCGGCGCCGTTCGGGCCGATGATGCCGACGATGGCGCCGGCCGGCACCTTGAAGCTCAGGTCGTCGATCAGCATGCGGTCGCCGAAGCTCTTGCTGACGTTCTCAAACTCGATCACTTCATGGCCGAGGCGCTCGCCGACCGGAATGAAGATCTCGTTGGTCTCGTTGCGCTTCTGGTAGTCGGCGTCGGACAGTTCCTCGAAGCGCGCCAGCCGCGCCTTGCTCTTGACCTGCCGGCCCTTCGGGTTGGCGCGCACCCACTCGAGCTCCTTCTTCATCGCCTTGGTGCGCGCGTCTTCGGTCTTCTGCTCCAGTTCCAGCCGCTGCTCTTTCTGCTCCAGCCACAGGCTGTAGTTGCCCTTGTACGGAATGCCGCGGCCGCGGTCGAGTTCGAGGATCCATTCGGCCGCGTTGTCGAGGAAGTAGCGATCGTGGGTGATCGCAACCACCGTGCCTGGGTAGCGTTGCAGGAACTGTTCGAGCCAGTCGACCGACTCGGCGTCGAGGTGGTTGGTGGGCTCGTCGAGCAGCAGCATGTCGGGCTTGGACAGCAGCAGCCGGCACAGCGCAACGCGGCGCTTCTCGCCGCCCGACAAGCGGCCGACGACCGCGTCCCAGGGCGGCAGGCGCAGCGCGTCGGCGGCGATCTCGAGCTGCAGGTCGGTGTTCTCGCTACCGGCGGCCGAGATGATGGCTTCGAGGTCGGCCTGCTCGGCGGCGAGCTTGTCGAAGTCGGCGTCCTCTTCACCGTATTCGGCATACACCTCGTCGAGGCGCTTCTTTGCAGCGAGCGCACCGCCGATGCCTTCCTCGACCGCCTCGCGCACCGTCTGGTCGGGCGCCATCACCGGCTCCTGCGGCAGGTAGCCGATCTTCAGGTTCGGCATCGGCGTGGCCTCGCCTTCGATGTCGCGGTCGATGCCGGCCATGATCTTCAGCAAGGTGCTCTTGCCCGAGCCGTTCGTGCCGAGCACGCCGATCTTGGCGCCGGGAAAGAAGCTAAGCGAGATGTCTTTCAGGATCTGGCGTTTCGGCGGCACGATCTTGCCGACGCGGTTCATGGTGAAGACGTACTGGGCCATCGGGGGGATTCCTGGGGAAGTTCTGGAAGCGCAGCCTGACCGGTGCGAGCAATGCTGACCTCGGCGGGCAACCCGGTATTGTGGCCGCTGCGCACCGGCAGGATGGACAGGGCCGGGAACACCGGGCTTATGAGAACGAAGCTGGGCATGCGCCGGTTAGAATCCGCCTACCAGCGCCGCCACAGTCACGGCGCTGACGTCAACCCTGACCGAGCCGCCGCCTCACGCGCAGCTCATCGCACCTTCAGCCTGCGACTGGCGCTCGAAGTCCGAGCGACAGGCCGATCTTCCCCGTTTGGAACCCCATGTCTTTTGACACTCTCGGCCTTGCCGAGCCCTTGTTGCGCGCCGTTCACGAGTACGGCTACACGACCCCCACTCCGATCCAGGCGCAAGCCATCCCGACCATTCTTTCCGGCGCCGACCTGATGGGCGGCGCCCAGACCGGCACCGGCAAGACCGCCGGCTTCACCTTGCCGATGCTGCACCGGCTGATGGCAACGCCGGCCGTTCGCGACGCGAAAGGCCGGCTGCCGATCCGCGCTCTGATCCTCACCCCCACACGCGAACTTGCGGCGCAGGTCGAGGAAAGCGTGCGCACCTACGGCAAGTACAGCAAGCTAACCAGCACGGTGATCTTCGGCGGCGTGGGCATGCAGCCGCAGATCGACAAGCTGCGCCGCGGCATCGACATCCTGGTCGCCACGCCGGGCCGCTTGCTCGACCACTTGCAGCAGCGCACGATGGACCTGAGCCACGTCGAGATCTTCGTCCTTGACGAGGCCGACCGCATGCTCGACATGGGCTTCATCCACGACATCAAGAAGGTGCTCGCGGTGCTGCCGGCGAAGAAGCAGAGCCTGCTGTTTTCTGCCACCTTCAGCGACGAGATCAAGGCCCTCGCCGACCGCCTGCTGAACAAGCCGGTGCTGATCGAAGTGGCGCGCCGCAACCAGACCGCCGAGACCATCGCGCAGAAGGTGCACCCGGTCGGCCGCGAGCTGAAGAAAGACCTGCTCGTGCACCTGATCAAGGAGAACGACTGGGACCAGGTGCTGGTGTTCATGCGCATGAAACATGGCGCGAACCGGCTGGTCGAGCACCTGCTGAAGGAAAACATCAGCGCGATGGCGATCCACGGCAACAAGAGCCAGACCGCGCGCACCAAGGCGCTGGCCGAATTCAAGACCGGCGACCTGACGGTGCTGGTGGCGACCGACATCGCGGCGCGCGGCATCGACATCGACATGCTGCCGCACGTCGTCAACTACGAGATGCCGAACGTGCCCGAGGACTATGTGCACCGCATCGGCCGCACCGGCCGCGCCGGCGCGAAGGGCGAGGCGGTGTCGCTGGTGTGCGTCGATGAAAACGGTTTCCTGCGCGACATCGAGCGGCTCATCAAGCGCGAGATCCCGAAAGAAATCATCCCCGGCTTCGAGCCGCACCCGAGCGAGCGCGCCGAACCGATCGTGCTGGGCCGGATGGTGATCGGTGAGGGCGCGGGGCGCGGCGGGATGCGGCATCACGCCGGGGGTGGCGGTGGCGGCGGTGGCCGGGGTGGTCACAGCGGTGGCGGCAATGGTGGCGGTGGCGGTGGTGGCCAGCGCGCCCCGTCGCGCGACGGCCGCGGTCAACCCGCTGGCGCGCGCCCGCAAGGCCCGCGGCCGGATGGCCAGCGCAGCGGCCGGCCCCCGGCACGGCTCGGCGCACCGAAGCGCTGACGGCAGCGCGGCGCGCGCTGTGACGCGCCGCGCTTCACCAGGTTTGCAAGGTCTGCGGGAGTCATCCATGTCCGCTGCTCGTTCCGCCGCTGCTCGTTCAGAGTTTCCCGCGCGCGTGGCGCTGCTCGCCGGTGCGACCGGCCTGATTGGTCGGGCGTTGCTGCCGCTGCTGCTCACCAGTAATCGCTGCGGCGCCGTCCATGTGCTGCTGCGCCGCGCGACGCCGGGCCTGCCGACGGACCCGAAGCTGACGCCGCACGTGGTCGACTTCGCGCACCTGCCGGAAGCGTTCCCGGCGGTCGACGATGTGTTCATCGCCCTCGGCACCACGATCAAGGCGGCCGGCTCAGAAGCCGCGTTCCGCCACGTCGATTTCGACTTCGTCGTCAACACCGCCCGGGCCGCGCGCGCAGCCGGTGCGACGCGCCTCGCGGTGGTCTCGGCACTTGGCGCCGATGCCAGGTCGCGCGTCTTCTATAATCGCGTGAAGGGCGAGATGCAGGCCGCCGTGTCGGCCCTCGGCTATGAATCGGTGGTGCTCGCGCAGCCTTCGCTGCTGCTGGGCGACCGCGCCGCGCTTGGCCAACCGACGCGCGCCGTCGAAGTCTGGGCCAGCCGCCTGCTCGCACCGGTGATGGGCCTGATCCCGAAGGGTGTCCGGCCGATCGAAGCCAGCACCGTGGCGAAGGCCATGCTAACGGCGAACCTGAGCGGCACCCGAGGCGTTCACATCCTCGGCTCGGGCGCGATGCAGGCCAGCGCCGCGCGCTGAACAGACCGACGATGAGCGACGCTTCATCGGCCCCGCTCGCCGGCTTTCCGGCCTTCATCCGCTTCTGGTATTCGCGCCTCGCCGGCACCTCGGCGAACCAGATGTTGATGGTCGCGGTGGGCTGGCAGATGTACGACCTGACCGGCAGCGCCTGGGACCTGGGCCTGGTCGGCCTGCTCCAATTCACGCCCGCGCTGGCGCTGGTGCTGGTCGCCGGCCATGTAGTCGACCAATTTCATCGCGCCCGCATCGTGCTGCTGTGCATGGCGGTGCAAGCGCTGATCGCGCTGCTGCTCGCGGCCGGCAGCGCGCGTGGCTGGGCCAGCCGCGAGTTGCTGCTGGCCGTGTCGGTGCTGCTCGGCACGGTCAAGGCGTTTCAGATGCCGGCGATCCAGGCACTCGCGCCGCTGCTCGTGCCGCCGGCCGTGCTGCCGCGCGCGCTGGCGTTCAGTTCGATGGGCTCGCAGGCGGCGATCGTCGCCGGGCCGGCGCTCGGCGGCTTCATCTACGTGGCCGGCGCGCCGGCGGTGTACGCGGTGTGCGCGCTGCTGTTCGGACTTTCCGCCGGGCTGGTGGTCGGCGTGCGCTACGACCACGCACCGCGCCCCGGCCAGACGATGGACCTGGACACCTTGCTGGCCGGCGTGCGCTTCGTGCGCCAGCGCCCGGTGATCCTCGGCGCGATCTCGCTCGACCTGTTCGCCGGCCTGCTCGGCGGCGCCACCGCGCTGCTGCCGATCTTCGCGAAAGACGTGCTCGACGTCGGCCCCTGGGGCCTGGGCCTGCTGCGCGCGGCGTCGGCAGCCGGCGCGTTCGGGCTCGCGCTGGTGCTGGCGCATCGCCCGATCGAGCGCCGTGCCGGCCGGGTGCTGTTCGGCTCGGTGGCGCTGTTCGGCGCGGCGATGGGCGTTTTCGGCCTGTCGACCTCGTTCGGGTTGTCGCTGGCCGCGCTCATGGTCGCGGGCGCGGCCGACATGGCGAGCGTCGTGATCCGCCAGTCGCTGGTCCAGCTCGACACGCCGGATGCGATGCGCGGCCGGGTCAGCGCCGTCAACTCGGTGTTCATCGGCGCGTCGAACCAGCTCGGCGAGTTCGAATCGGGCGCGACGGCCGCGCTGCTCGGGCCGGTCGGCTCGGTGCTGCTCGGCGCCATCGGTACGCTCGCGGTGGCGGCGTTGTGGGCACGGCGCTTCCCGGCGCTGCTCGAGCGCGACCGGCTCGTGAGCGCGCCGCAGTGACGACGCCATGACGCCGCTGCACGTCGATGCGGCCTGCATCGTCGTCGTCAAGCCGGCCGGCCTGCCCGCCGTGCCGGGCCGCAGCGAGCATCTGCAGGACTGCATGGCAGCGCACGTGCAGGCGCAGTTCGCCGATGCGCTGGTCGTACACCGGCTCGACATGGCGACCTCCGGGCTGATGCTGTTCGCGCGCGGCGCGTTTGCGCAGCGCACGCTCTGCCGCGCGTTCGAACGGCGCGAAGTTCACAAGCGTTATGTCGCCGTAGTGCACGGCCGCATCGACCCGCCCGACGGCGAGATCGGTCTGCCGCTGCGGGCCGACTGGCCGAACCGGCCGCGCCAACAAGTCGATATGGCGAACGGCAAGCCGTCCTTGACGCGCTACCGCGTGCTCGCCCACGACCCGCTCGCAAACACGAGCCGCGTGATGCTGGCGCCGGTCACCGGCCGCACCCATCAACTGCGCGTTCACCTGCTCGCCATCGGCCACCCGATCCTCGGCGACGCGCTGTATGCGCCGGTGGCGGTGCAGGCTCTGGCGGGCCGGTTGTTGCTGCATGCCGAGTCGTTGACCTTCATGCACCCTGTTGATGGCCAGCCGCTGTGCGTGTCGCACGCGGCGGCGTTCTGAAGTCGGCACGCGTGTGCGCGACAAAATTCAAACTCACCACCGCAGAGGCGCAGAGAACGCAGAGTTGCGCAGAGAAACCCTGAAGGAAAGTCTTCTGCATTCCTCTGCGGTTCCTCTGCGCCCTCCGCGCCTCTGCGGTGCGTGAGTTGTCTCGTCTCGACCTCCCCCTCACTCCCCCCTCTCAAACTTCGCCCGCACCCGAGCCGCCTTGCCGCGCTGTTTCCAGACCGCCATCTGCTGCTGCTTCTCCAGCATCGTCAGCGTGTCGCGGCGGGCCTCGCGCAGCAGCTTGTGGAAGTTGCGCAGGCGGTCGGCATCGATGCCGTCGCGCACGGCGCAGCCGGGCTCGTCCCCATGGCGGCAATCACGGAAGCGGCACTGCGCGGCGAGCGCCTCGACGTCTTCGAACACCGCCGCCAGCGTTGCCTCGTCGGCGTCCGGGCGCAAGGTGCGCAGCCCCGGTGTGTCGATCACGCAGGCACCGCCCGGCAGCCGGTGCAGGGAGCGCGAGGTGGTGGTGTGCTTGCCGCGGCTGTCGTGGGCGCGCACCGCGCCGGTGTCCTGCACTGCGGTACCGAGCAGGTTGTTCGTCAGGGTCGACTTGCCAGCGCCGGAGGAGCCGAGCACGACCACCGTCTGCCCCGGCGCGAGCCAGCGGCTCAGGCGAAGCGCGGTGGCCGGGTCGGTGCCATCGACGGCAAGCAACTCGACGTGGGCCGGCACGCGGCCCCGCAGCGCCTTGATGCGGGCCTCGATCAGACCCGGCGTGTGCGAGGCCACGTCGGCCTTCGTCAGCACCACCACCGGCAGCACGCCGCTGGCCTGCACCAGCGCCAGGTAGCGCTCGAGGCGGCGCGGGTTGAAGTCGTCGTCCATGCCCATCACGAGCAGCGCGGTGTCGACGTTGCTGACGACCGGGTGGCGCCGGCCATCGGCATCGCGCCGGCAGATGCTGGCCAGTGGCGGCACGCGGGCATGGACGCGGTAGTCGCCGTAGGCATCGGTGCCGCACAGCACCCAGTCGCCGACGGCCAGCGCGGTATCGGCCGCGACCAGCTCGCGCAGCAGTCGTGGCAGCACGCGCACGCCGTGCTCGTGTTCGCCGTCGTGGACGCGAACGGTTTCGCGGTGCACTTCGGTCAGGCGCATCAGTTGCAGGTCATCGACCGAGAGCGGGTCGTCCGGTTCGCCGGCAAGGGTTGCCGACTGCGCCAGCGCGGGCGTGAGGCCGAGCCCGCGCAGACGTTCAAAATCGATCTGGATCATGGTGGGGTCTGAACTTTCGTTTCTCGCGACGCGGGCCGCGAGCGGCACGCGCCAATCGGGCCGGCTGCGGGGTGCAGCCAGGTCCGGCGGTGGGGAGGAAACGTCAGCCGCGCGTGCTGCGCGGGGTTCAGGCCCCGGGGCTTCAAAAGCCCCGGAAGGTCAGGTCAGGCGCGGCTCAGGCGGTGGCCGACGGAGGGGCAAGGATGATCGTGGTCATGGGGCACCTCCTGTGGGAATGCGACCGGGCGGGCCGGTCTGGCGGGGTCGGGGAGCGAAGGATCAGCTCAAGCGGCGAGGCGGGTTGCGATCACCGGGGTCGGAGTCTGTCACGGCACCTCGGCAGGCGTCAATCGGTCCGGCCCCGAACCCGGCGCTCCGTCGGCCCGGCCTTGCATTTTGGCCACACCACCGCAGATGGGGATGTGGTTATCGGCGCGCCGTATGATCTCGCCCGATGCCACCCCTGCACTCCCTGCAAAGGATTACGCCATGATGAAGTCTTTGGTCCTCGCCTTGTCGGTCGCGGTGCTGTCGGCCGGGTTCACGCCGTCGGCTGTCGAAGCCAAGCGCATCGGCGGCGGCGGGTCGTCCGGCATGCAGCGCAGCACGCCGTCGCGCGCTCCCGACGCCACGCCTGCGAAGCCGGCGCAGGCAACTCCGACCGCACCGGCCACCGCAGGTGCCGCACCTGCTGCCGCCGCACCGAAGCGCTCGTGGATGGGCCCGCTCGCCGGCCTCGCCGCCGGCCTGGGCATCGCCGCGCTGATGAGCCACTTCGGCATGGGCGGCGAGATGGGCAACATCCTGCTGATCGCACTGCTCGCCTTCGTCGCCTTCATCGGCATTCGCTTTGCGATGAACCGCTTCGGGCGTTCGTCCGCCGGGCAGCCGATGGCCACGTCGTCCGGCATGCAGTTCGCCGGTGCGGGCGCCGATGCGCCAGCACAGGTTGGCACGGGCTCCGGGTGGGGTCAGTCGCCCGCCGCTGCGGCGCCCAGCTTGCCGAGCATTGCCGCGCTGCCGCTCACGGTGGCACCGGCCCACCTGCCGGCTGGCTTCGATGCGGCCGGCTTCGAGCGCATCGCGAAGATGATCTTCATTCGCATGCAAGCGGCCAACGACAGCGCCGACCTGAACGACCTGCGCACCTTCACGACGCCGGAGATGTTCGCCTCCGTCAAGCTCGACTTGCAGGACCGCGGCTCGGCGGCGCAGACCACCGACGTGGTGAGGGTCGATGCCGAGGTGCTCGACGTGACCACCGAAGCCGACCGCCAGATCGTCAGCGTGCGCTTCCATGGCCTGATCCGCGAGGAAGTGAACGGCGTGGCCACGCCCTTCGACGAGGCTTGGCACCTGGTGAAGCCGGCCGATGGCAGCCACGAATGGGCCATCGCCGGAATTCAGCAGACGGTCTGATCCGCTCATCTTTCCTGTTAGGCAAGAAGGGGCTTCGGCCCCTTTTTCCATTTCCTCAGTCCAGCCTGGAAGCGCCCCGATGAACGAGCACCTGTACATCCTCACCGGCGCGTCGCGCGGCATGGGCGCTGCCATCGCCGAGCAGCTGCTGCAACCCGCCAACGTGCTGCTGTGCCTGTCGCGCCAGCGCAGCGACACGCTGGCCGTGAAGGCCTTGGAGGCCGCTGCAGCCGGTGCGCGCTGCGAACAATGGCAGGTCGATCTGGCGCAGCCGGTCGAGGCCGCCGCACGGCTGCAGGCCTGGCTGATGGCTGCTGACGCGGGCCGGTTCGCCAGCGCCACGCTGATCAACAACGCGGCCGCACTGACCCGCATCGGCGCCATCGACGACTGCACCGACGCCGAACTGGCGGCGGCGATGCGCGTCGGCCTCGAAGCGCCGATGCTGCTCAGCGCCGCCTTCCTGCGCGCCACGCGCGCGTGGCCGGCGGCCAGGCGGGTGCTGAACATTTCCTCCGGCCTGGGGCGACGCGCAATGGCCGGCCAGGCCTCGTATTGCGCGGTGAAGGCCGGCCTGGACCACTTCACGCGCGCGCTCGCGCTCGACGAGGCGCAGCGCCACGGCGGCGCCCGTGTGGTGTCGCTCGCGCCCGGCGTGATCGACACCGACATGCAGGCCCAATTGCGCAGCGCCGACCCGGCCGGCTTCCCCGACCAGGCCATGTTCATCGGCTGGCAGCGCGACGGTCAGCTCGCCTCGCCCCGGCAAGCCGCCGCCAGTGTGCTGGCTTACCTGAACCGGGCCGACTTCGGCAGCCAGCCGATCGCCGACGTGCGCGACGCCTGAGCCTTCAGGCGGCCAGCGGCTCCTGGAAGCCGCCGCGCCGGAAGGTCAGCACCAGCGTGTCGCGGTGGCCCGCAACAGTGCCCGGTTCGAGCGGCTGGATGGGGGTGCTTTCATGCACCACGCGGGCATCGTCGAGCAGCAAGGTGGTCCAGGGTTCGATCATCGTGAAGCGGTGCCCGGCCGGGCCCTCGGCATCGAAGACGCGTGTCTCGCCGCCCTTGATGCCGCTGCGCTCGACCAGCAGCACGGCAACGAAGTCGACCCCGTCGCGGTGCGCGCCTTCGGGCGTCGGCCGGCCGATGCCGTCGGTGGTGTCGATGCGGAACTGGTGCGCCTCCACATACCAGGGCTGTGCCCCCTTCAGCGCCGAGCACACGCCGCTCAGCGCACGCAGCAACTGCGCCCACACCGGCTGCGCGGTCACGGCCGGCAGCATCGGCTCGAACCAGCGTTCCAACCCGCCATGCAGCGCGTTGTATTCGAGCGGCTGCCAGTGGGCGCGGTGCGACACCGGCGTGACGCGTTCGGCCTCGACGATGAAGCTGGCATGGCGGCGCCGCCGGTAGCGGCCACCGTCGCGCAAGTAGGCATCGGGCGGCAGTGCATTCCAGCCGCTGCGCAAGGCATCCAGTGCACCGGCACGGGCCTGAATCAACTCGATCAACCCGGCCGCCGACAGCACGGCCCGACCCTGGTCGCGCAAGGTTTGGACGAGTTCGGAAGGGGCCGTGAGGTCCGGCTTCAGCAAGGTGCTCAAGGTGCTCATGGCCGCGATGATGCCGTGACTTGCGGCCGGGCCGCACGCGCGCTGCGAAGCCGCTTTCGCTTCGCGGGTGTGCTTCAATCGATGCTCTCCTTCGACATCGAGCCACGCCCTTGCCATCCGACCGGTTTGTTTCGTCTGTGCGTTCCCGGTGGCTGCGCGATCGGCTGATCGCCGCCGGCCTTGCACTCTTCGCCGCGCTGCCGATTCAGGTCGCGGCGCAAGCCGCGTTGCCTGCGCCGGGCGCCACTGCGGCCACCGAGACGCCACTGCAAGAAATCGCGATCGCCGCGTCGGCCTTCCTGCGCGGTGCGCCGCTGCCGGCCTGGGCCGACCTGCAAGCGCTGCCGCCGGAACCGGCAGTGCGCAGGGCGCTGGCAGTGCGGCTCGACGACACCCATCTGCGCATCGCCGATACGCCGGTGCAGTTGCACAACATCGCGCGCCAGGTGAACGACGCCGCCGCGCTGGGCCAGCTTGGCCAGATCTCGATCTTCTTCACGCCGGCCTACCAGCGGCTGCTGCTGCACAAGGTGCTGATCCTGCGCGGTACCGGCTTCATCGACCACACGGCCACCGTGCCGGTGCGCTTCCTGCAGCGCGAGACCCGGCTCGAACAAGGCATCTACAGCGGCGTCATCACCGCGTCGATGCTGCTGCCCGATGTGCGCGTCGGCGACACCTTGCAGCTGCAGTATTCGATCGAAGGCGCGAACCCGATCTTCGGCAAGCGCTACGCCAACGTGGTCGCGTGGGAGCAGCAGTTCCCGGTGCAGCTGCGGCGCGTCACCGTCACCCACCCGGATGCGCGGCGGCTTCACTGGGCCTGGCTCGATGGCGGCGCGGCGCAGCCGGCCGGGCCCGGCAGTGCGACCCTCGCGCCGCAGGAAAGCCGCAGCGCCGACGGCCTGCAGCGCCTGCGCTTCGAGCAGCGCGACGTGCCCGGCGTCGAGCTTGAGCCATTCACGCCGCGCGGCTTCGTGCCGGTGCGCCTGCTGCAGTTCAGCGAGTTCCAGGACTGGGCCGATGTCTCGCGCTGGGCCGACGCGCTGTTCCCGGCAGACGAGCCGCTGCCGCCCGAACTGGTGCCGCTGATCCAGCGCCTGCTGCGCCTGCCATCGCGCGCCGAGCAGGCCTCGCAGGCGCTGCAGTGGGTGCAGTCGGAGATCCGCTACTACTCGGTCTCGCTCGGCGAAAGCTCGCACCGCCCGCATCCGCCGGCCGAGGTGCTGCGCAACCGATATGGGGACTGCAAGGACAAGACCTTTCTGCTGATGCGCATGCTGCAGTCGCTCGGCATGCCGGCGCGCCCGGTGCTGGCCGCGCTGGGCGCACCGCAGCGCCCGGCGCAGATGCTCGCCTCGCCACTGGCCTTCGACCACGCCGTGGTGCAGCTGCGCCTCGACGGCCGCGACTATTACCTCGACGCCACGCGCCTGGGCCAGCGCGGTCCGCTCGACCGCATCGGCCAGGGGCTGGAAGAGGCCAGCGTGCTGGTCGTCGATGGCCGTGATGTATCGGCCCTGAGCGTGGTGCGTTCCCCGAACCGGCGCGAGCTGTTTCGCAGCGAACTGGTCGAGAAGTTCCGGGTCACGAGCTTCACCGACGACGCCGAGCTCGAGACCACCCAGCAGTGGTTCGGCCTGGAGGCCGAGTTCATGCGCCAGACCGTGGCCCGCTTCGACGCCGCGCGGATGCAGCGCGCCGCGATCAGCGGCATCGATCGGCGCTACCCCGGCATCACGCTGGTGGGCACGCCGGAAGTCACTGATGCCATCGACCAGAACCGCATCACGGTGCGGGCCCGCTACAAGGTGCCGAAGCTGGTGACCGAGGCCGGCAGCAACTGGCTGATGCGCTTCAACGCGGCCAACCTGCAAGGGGCGATGGCCGCGCCGCCCTCGCCCACCCGCAGCCAGCCGCTGACCGTACCGGCGTTCCCGCGCAGCATCGCCTACAGCGCCGAGGTGCAATGGCCGGACGGGGTGAGCGGCGTCAACGACCCGGTCACCCAGCGCGTCGCGAGCCCGTATTTCAACTTCGAGGTGACGCGCAATTTTCGCGGCGCGGTGGCCAGCACCGCGGTGCAGTTCGAGGCCCTGGCACCCGAGGTGCCGGCCAAGGCGGTGCCGCAACTGCTGACCGACCTGCAACAACTCAACCGCCTGGTGGGCGGCGCGATGGCGGTGGCGAAGACGCAGGTCAAGGGCGGCGGCTTTCTCGGCGTCGGCCGCAAGACCTTGCAAGACACCTTGCAGGCGCGGGCGCAGAGCGTCGCCGACCGCACCACGGCCGCCATCACCGGCAGCGCATTGAGCGGCGATGACCTGGCCGAGGCGTTGTGCACGCGCGCCGAAGCGCTGTCGGAACTCGGCCGCCTGGCCGAAGGCGTGAAGGACGCGCAGGCGGCAGTGGTTGCAGCGCCGGCACTCGCGCGCGCCTGGCAGTGCCGCGGCAACCTCGACTGGGCGAACCGCGACTTCGCCCAGGCCGACACCGACTTCGGCAAGGCCTTGACGCTCGGACAGAACCCGTACGAAGCCTATGTGCGGCGCGGCCAGGCGCGCTTCTACGAAGGTCGGCTGGAACAGGCCGCTGACGACTTCGCGAAGGCCGCCGCCGACCGCGTCCAGGCCGGCGACAAGCCGTATGCGCTGCTGTGGCAAGCCTGGACCTTGCAGCGCCTCGGCCGGCCGCTGCCAGCGGAGACGCAAGCCGTGGCCGCGAAGGGCGTGACGGTGCCGCCGGGCGCCTGGCCGTTGCCGGCGCTGGCCCTGTTCACCGGCCAACTGTCACCCGAACAGCTGCTGCTGCAAGTCGAGGCGCGCCAGGGCGACGACCGTGAACTGGCGTTGGCCGAAGCCTGGTTCTATATCGGCCAGTACCACCTGGGGCGCGGTGCGGCCGAAAAGGCGCGCGAGGCCTTCGAGAAGGCACGCGCGCAAGGCATCACCGTCTACGTCGAACATGTGGCGGCGGGGTTCGAACTGCAGCGGTTGACGGGCAAGCCTTGAGGTAATGGGGCTGACAAGGGCGGTGGCGGCTCGTGGCCCGCACCCCAGCCCGCTCCCAGAGGGAGAGGGGGAAGAACTGCCCCCTTGCCTCTGGGAAAGGGGAATTGAGAGGTTCCCTCTCCCTTTGGGAGGGGCTCAATCAGATCCCCTCTCCCTCCGGGAGAGGGTAAGGGTGAAGGCCGCCGCGCAGCGGCGATCACTGCGGTTGCGCCGCCATCACCCGAACCCGCACCCCCAGCGCCTGCACGCCCTGCCCCGCGCGGATCTTGCAGGTCTTGCGCAACTCCTCGCGCCCATCGACCTGCACGTCGCCAGCCGCCACCATCCGCTTCGCCACGCCGCCGCTCGGTGCAATCCCGGTGGCTTTCAACAAAGCGTCGAGCGGGATGAATTCACCGCGCAACTCAAACTCGATCACCTTCGCGCCCGAGGTCACGCCGCGAGCCCGAACTCACGCGCCAGCAGCGCATACGAGTGGCGCCGTGCGGCCGGGTCGAAGGCCCAGGTATTGATGACGATCTCGTCGAGTTGCAGTTCCAGCGCAAGTGCACGCAACTGATCGGCGACCTGCGCGCCGCTGCCCACGAACGCCTTGCGACGCATCGCCTCGACGGTCGGCCATTCATCCGCTGCGAAGCCGCGCGAGGCGATCACGTCGGGCGACTGCAACGGGCCGATCACGCCGCGCGCCCGGTCAGCGCGCCAGCGCTCGCGGCCGAGCGCATGGTGGGTCGCCTCTTCGTGCGTGTCGGCCGCCAGGGCCCAGACGCAGACCGTGGCATGCGCCTGCGGATGGCGTTCGCTGGGCCGGTACAGGCGTCGGTACAAGGCCAGTGCCTCGTCCGCGCCCTGGCCATCGACAAAGAAGTACGCATACGCGTACGGCAGGCCGAAATGAGCCGCCAGTTGCGCGCCGTAGTTCGAGCTGCCGAGAATCCACAGCTCGGGCGCGTCCGGGCCCAGCGGGTGCGCGCTGATGCCCTGGTGCACCGGCAACGCGGTCCAGGCTTGCAGGTCGCGCACCTGCTCGGGGAAGTCGTCGGCGGCGGCCTGCGCATTCGGGTTCAGGGCGCGCGCGGTGCGCATGTCGCCGCCCGGCGCGCGGCCCACGCCGAGGTCGATGCGCCCGGGCGCGAGCGCCTCCAGCACGCGGAACTGCTCGGCCACCTTCAATGCGCTGTAGTGCGGCAGCATCACGCCGGCGCTGCCGACGCGGATGCGCGTGGTGCGCGCGGCGATGGCCGCCATCAGGATCTCGGGCGCACTGCCGATGATGGTCGGCAGGCCATGGTGTTCGCTGACCCAGAAGCGCGCATAGCCGAGGCCTTCGCAGTGTTGCGCGAGGGCCAGCGTGTCGCGGATCGCCGCGCCTTCGGTGCTGCCGGCGAGCGAGACGGACTGGTCGAGGACGGACAGGCTGAGTTGCGGCATCGTCATCCGTTCGGATCGTTCAGGACGTTTGAGCAATCCATCCGTTCGGATGGCTCAATGGAATTCATCCGTTCGGATGATTCAACGGTATTCATCCGTTCGGATGATTCAACGGTATTCATCCGTTCGGATGAGTGGGGTCGATCCAGCGCACCGCCTCGGGCGGCTCGGCCGGCGCGATGTCCAGGTTCACCGCCACCGCCTCGCCGTCGCTGCGCACCAGCACGCACTCGAGCACCTCGGTCGGGCTGGCGTTGATCTCCTGGTGCGGCACGAACGGCGGCACGTAGATGAAGTCGCCGGGGCCGGCCTCGGCGGTGTATTCGAGGGCCTCGCCCCAGCGCATGCGGGCCCGGCCCTTGACGACGTAGATCACACTCTCGAGTGCGCCGTGGTGATGCGCGCCGGTCTTTGCGCCGGCATGGATGTGCACCGTGCCGGCCCACAGCTTCTGCGCGCCGACGCGGGCAAAGTTGATCGCTGCCTTGCGGTCCATGCCGGGGGTCTGCGCGGTGTTCGCATCGAGCTGGTCGGCGCCGACGACACGCACGCCATCGTGCCTCCAGCGCGCTGGCTCGGCGGGTGTGGCGTGATCGGCTGGCATGCGGGCTCCTGTTCGGCGCGGGTTGACCGGGCACTGATTCTGGCCCCTGCGCGAACGCCGTGTACGCATACCAGCAAAGCTCTTGCGCTTGAGCCGGGTGGCCGGCGCCACGGGCCCTGCCGGTAAACTCGCGCCCTGCCGCTCGCGCCCGCCGCCTTCGAGAGTCAACGCGGCCGGGGCCGCCGGCATCACATCATTCCAACAAGGTTGCGAGACATGCGTGAAGGCACTGCCCCAATGATCCACCGCGCCGACTACACGGCGCCGGCCTACTGGATCCGAAGCGTCGACCTGGTCTTCGATCTCGATCCGGACAAGACCATGGTCATCAACCGGATGCGCATCGAGCGCAACACCGCCACCGCACCGCAGCCACTGCGCCTGCACGGCGAAGACCTGAACCTGACGCGCGTGCTCGCCAACGACGCGTCGGTGTCGTTCCGCCATGAAGACGGAATGCTGGTGATCGACTCGCTGCAGGACATGCCGGCCGGCGAGTTCACGCTCGAGATCCGCAACACCTGCGCGCCGGCGAAGAACACCCAGTTGTCGGGCCTGTACACGTCGGGCAACGGCTTCTTCACGCAGTGCGAGGCCGAAGGCTTCCGGCGCATCACCTACTTCCTCGATCGCCCCGATGTGATGGCGGTCTACACCGTGACCCTGCGCGCCAACAAGGCCGCGTACCCGGTGCTGCTGTCGAACGGCAACCTGGTCGAAGAGGGCGATCTCGGCCCCGGCACCGGCCCAGGCAACAGCGGCCCGCGCCACTTCGCCAAATGGCACGACCCGTTCCCGAAACCGAGCTACCTTTTCGCGCTGGTCGCCGCCGACCTGGTGGTGCGCCAGCAGCAGGTGCGCACCCGCGCCGGCAAGGATCACCTGCTGCAGGTGTACGTGCGGCGCGGCGACCTCGACAAGACCGAACACGCGATGAACTCGCTGATCGCCTCGGTGGTGTGGGACGAGGCGCGCTTCAAGCTGCCGCTCGACCTCGAGCGCTTCATGATCGTCGCGGTCGAAGACTTCAACATGGGCGCGATGGAGAACAAGGGGTTGAACATCTTCAACACCAAGTTCGTGCTGGCCTCGCCCGCCACCGCCACCGATGCCAACTATGCCGACATCGAATCGGTGGTCGGCCACGAGTACTTCCACAACTGGACCGGCAACCGCATCACCTGTCGCGACTGGTTCCAGCTCAGCCTGAAGGAAGGCCTGACGGTTTTTCGCGACCAGGAATTCAGCATGGACATGGGCGGCAGCGAAAGCGCCCGCGCCGTCAAGCGCATCGACGATGTGCGCAAACTGCGCGAGGTGCAGTTCCCCGAAGACGCCGGCCCGATGGCGCACCCGGTGCGGCCCGACAGCTACGTCGAGATCACCAATTTCTACACCCCCACCGTGTACGAAAAAGGCGCCGAGGTCGTGCGCATGATGCACACGCTGGTCGGGCGCGAGGGCTTCGCGGCCGGCATAAGCCTGTACTTCGAGCGCTTCGATGGCCAGGCCGTGACCTGCGACGATTTTGCCCAGTCGATTGCCGATGCGAACCCGGCCAGCGAACTGGCGCGCACCTTGGCGCAGTTCAAGCGCTGGTACTCGCAGGCCGGCACGCCACGCGTGACCGCGCGCGGCCGCTACGACGCGCCCTCGCGCACCTACACGCTGGGCATCGAGCAGGCCGGGTCCAACGCCGGCCACCCGGCCTCGGCAGCGCTGCCGTTGGTGATCCCGCTGGCCGTCGGCCTGGTCGGACGGGATGGCCGTGCGCTGCCGGTGCGGCTCGAAGACGAACCTGCCGACGCGCCGAACGCGGCCCGCACCGAGCGCGTGCTGGTGCTCGAAGAGGCGCGCAGCTTCTTCACCTTCGTCGGCGTCGATGTCGATCCGGTGCCGTCGCTGCTGCGCGGTTTCTCGGCGCCGGTGATCCTGATCGACGGGCTGAGTGACGCCGACCTGCTGGTGCTGCTGCAGCACGACACCGACCCGCTGAACCGCTGGGAAGCTGGCCAGCGCCTGGCGTTGAGCCGCCTGCTGGCCGCAGTGCGCGGCGAGGCACCGACCGAGCTTGACGCACCCTTCATCGAGGCCATGCGCCAGGTGCTGCGGCACCCGACGCTCGACGCCGCCTTCAAGAACATGGTGCTGATGCTGCCCAGCGAGACCTACCTGGCCGAGCAGCTCACGCCGGTCGACCCGCGGCGCATTCACGCCGTGCGCCAGGGGATGCTGAAGCAACTCGCCAGCGCGCTGCGCGCCGATTGGGAGTGGGCGTTCGAAGCGCATCAAGTCAGCGGCGCGTACTCGCCCGATGCGCATTCGGCCGGCAAGCGGGCGCTGGCAAACCGGGCGCTGGCGATGCTGTGCCTGGACGCCGCAGCGAAGGGCGAACCCGTCTGGCCCGGCCGCGCCTATCAGCGCTTCAAGGACGCTGCCAACATGACCGACCGCCTCGGCGCGCTCGGCGCCCTGGTGCGTTCCCACGCCTCGCATGCCGATCATGCCCTGCACCGCTTCTACGAATTGTTCCGCAACGACTCCCTGGTGATCGACACCTGGTTCGCGCTGCAGGCCGGCGCACCGGAGGTCGACGGCAATGTGTTCGCGCGTGCGAAGCAGTTGTTGAGACACCCTGACTTTTCGACCCGCAACCCGAACCGGGCGCGCAGCCTGTTGAGCGGGTTCTGTGCGAACGCAGGCGCATTCCACCGCATCGACGCCGCCGGCTACGGCTTCTGGGCCGACCACGTGATCGAGCTCGACGCGCTGAACCCGCAGCTCGCCTCGCGCCTGGCGCGCGCGCTCGACCGCTGGAGCAAGCTTGCCGAGCCTTACCGCAGCGCGGCCCGCGCAGCCATCGCGCGCGTGGCGGCCCGGCCCGACCTGTCGAGCGGCGTGCGCGAGGTGGTCACCAACGCGCTCGCGAACTGAAAAGGCCCTTTCCCCATGCCCCAGAAGAAGAACGCGTTCTACGCCCAGTCCGGCGGCGTCACCGCCGTCATCAACGCTTCCGCCTGCGGGGTGATCGAAACCGCGCGCGCCCACAAGGGCCGGATCGGCAAGGTCTACGCCGGGCGCAACGGCATCATCGGCGCGCTCACCGAAGACCTGATCGACACCGGGCGCGAGTCGGCCAGCGCGATTGCCGCGCTGCGGTCCACACCCGCCGGCGCGTTCGGCTCGTGCCGCTACAAGCTCAAGTCGCTGGACGCAAACCGGCGCGAATACGAGCGCCTGATCGCGGTCTTCAAGGCCCACGACATCGGCTACTTCTTCTACAACGGCGGCGGCGATTCGGCCGACACCTGCTTCAAGGTGAGCCAGTTGTCGCAATCCCTGGGCTACCCGCTGCAGGCCATCCATGTGCCGAAGACGATCGACAACGACCTGCCCATCACCGACTGCTGCCCGGGCTTCGGCTCGGTCGCCAAGTACGTGGCGGTTTCGGTGCTCGAAGCCTCGCTCGATGTGCGATCCATGGCCAAGACCTCGACCAAGGTGTTCGTCGTCGAAGTGATGGGCCGGCATGCCGGCTGGATCGCGGCGGCCGGCGGGCTGGTCGAGGAACATGGCATCCCGGTCGTGATCCTGTTCCCCGAAATCGTCTTTGACGAGGCCAGGTTCCTGAAGCGCGTGGCCGCGCTCGTGAAGGCGCACGGCTACTGCACCGTCGTCGTCTCCGAAGGCTGCCACCACGCCGACGGCAGCTTCCTGGCCGAGCAAGGCGCACGCGACGCCTTCGGCCACGCGCAACTCGGCGGCGCCGCGCCGGTGGTGGCGAACATGGTGAAGCGCGCGCTCGGCCACAAGTTCCACTGGGCCGTCGCCGACTACCTGCAGCGCGCCGCGCGGCACATCGCCTCGGCCACCGACGTGAAGCAGGCCTACGAGCTCGGCCGCAAGGCGGTCGAGCTGGCGCTGGCCGGTCACAACGCGGTGATGCCGACGGTCGAACGCATCAGCGATGTGCCGTACAAATACCGCATCGGCGTGGCCCCGCTGGCGAAGGTGGCGAACGTCGAGAAGTTCATGCCACGCGACTTCATTACCCGCGACGGCTTCGGCATCACCGACAAATGCCGCCGCTATCTCGCGCCGCTGATCAAGGGCGAGGACTACCCGAAGTACAGAAACGGGCTGCCGGTCTACGTGACCTTGAAGAACGTCGCGGTGGCGAAGAAGCTGCCGGCCTTCGAGCTGAAGTAGCGGCCCGGGCATCGGCTAGAATCGACGCTTTTCCGGAGTGTCTCGATGCCCCGGAAGGTCTGTGAAGACCACGCCGGTGTAGCTCAGTTGGTAGAGCAGCTCATTCGTAATGAGAAGGTCGAGGGTTCGACTCCTTTCTCCGGCACCAGTACGCAAAAGGCCACCTCTTATTGAGTGGCCTTTTTCCCGTGCGTCGCAGCGCTGACCTTCGGTGCTTGCTTCTTCGCAATGCGTGTCGCAGAAGCCGCTGTCAACGCCATCCGCTTGCCGTCATCCTTCGATCGAAGCCAATCAACCGCAGTGCTGAAGTCGTCCGTCCAGAACTCGTCGGGCGTCATTGACACGGGCTGCAACGTCGCAATTTCGTTCGGTTGTTTGCCTCGGATAAGCCATCGCCCCACCGTGAACATGTAGCGGTCCCAACGGGCCGTTGACGGTTGCATCGATACCGCAAGGATGTCGAATTCGCCATATCGGTAGGGCCGGGTCTGCTTGTCAGCACCGTCGGTGCCATCTGTGCCGCTGCGGCTTTTCTGCGTCTCGGTCATGAAGACTTGCGGCCCGAACCCGTACCGGGCGCCATTTCTGACAACAGGATTTCCACGCTCACTTCGTTGCAGCTTCACTTGTACAGTGACGGTCCCCGCAGAGTCGTCAAGCTTGTAGTCATAGGCAAAGTTGCCGACGGCCGTTATGTCAGTCCACCCGCGCGCTACGAGGTTGTTGTCGAGATACTGGCGGAAGGCGGCGTCAGCGATGACTCCTCTCAACATCCGTCGGGTCAGTTCGGGCGCTCGGTGAATGGCCTCAAGAATCATCTCAGCCGGTGCCCCGATCACAGCTTCAAACTCGTGAATCTGGTGAACGGTGCGCAGCTCATGGAAAAGAGCTTCTCGTTCCTGCGGCGTGCATTGGGCGAGCAGTTCGCGGATCGAGGCGAGGTGCCACTCACTCATGTGATAGCCCCTTCGGCCGGCCGGCTGGGTTTGGCTCGAACGCAAGGACATCAGCCCTGCTTACGAATGCACGTCCACCAACTTCAAGCGTTTGCAAGCGACCGTTGCTGACCAACTTTCCGATCGCTTGTCGAGACACACCGCGAAGACGTGAAGCTTCGGCCTGGCTGATCCATGCTTGCGGGTCGATCAGAGTCGAATATTTGATTGACGTTGTCAACTAATTTACAGGTACAATCGGGTTGCTTCATGATACGCACAGCCCCGCAGCACCCCAATGAACAAACTCCTCGATGCCCCGCAAACCAGTCTGTTCGCGCCCACTCAGGAGCACCCGAGGGGGCTGATGCGAGGGCTGGATCCGTTCTATGAAACATCCGCAGGCGCGGCTTACCTGGGCGACTCGCGGGAGTTGTTGAAGGCACTGCCCGATGCGTCCGTCAATCTCGCCTTTACATCGCCCCCCTACGCCCTGCACTTCAAGAAGGCATACGGCAACGTCAGCAAGGCCGATTACGTCGAGTGGTTCCTGACGTTCGCGAAGGAGATCCACCGCGTGCTGACCGATGATGGCAGCTTCGTACTGAACATCGGCGGGAGTTGGAACCCCGGGGAGCCGACACGCTCGCTCTACCACTTCAAGCTGATGATCGCGCTGGTGGAAAAACTCGGCTTCTACCTTGCTCAAGAGTGCTATTGGTACAACCCGGCGAAGATGCCGGTGCCGGCGGAGTGGGTGACCGTGCGGCGCGTCCGAATCAAAGATTCGGTCGAGCACGTTTGGTGGCTGTCCAAGACTCCGTTTCCCAAGGCTGACAACCGAAACGTGCTGCGCCCCTACAGCGCAGACATGTACCGACTCGCAAAGAACGGCGTGAAGGCGACGGTGCGTCCGTCTGGCCACAACATCAATTCATCGTTTGACAAGATGGCGGCCGGGGGTTCGATCCCATCCAATGTGTTGGACGATCGGGTCGCCACGGAAATGCTGATAGCTGGCAATAACTCGGCAAATGATCTGTACACGATGCGCTGCAAGGAGGCTGGCGTCCCGATTCACCCCGCCCGATTCCCGGCCGCGCTGCCCGAGTTCTTTATCAAGTTGCTGACCGATGAAGGCGACCTCGTTGTCGATCCGTTCGCAGGCTCGAACACTGCGGGCGCGGTTGCCGAGCGCCTGGGCCGGCGGTGGATGGGAATGGAGTTGATTGAGGAGTATCTCGAAGCGAGCAAGTTCAGATTTGGCGTGTAGTGCGGAAGTTCATGGGTACAGACTCGGTGCCTCACCCGAACATCCGCCCCATCCCCAACGCCCCCAACCGCGCCGTGATGGCGTGAAACTCTGCGACCGTCGAGTCGATGATCTGCTGCACCGTCAGCACCTCGTGAATCAAGCCGGCCGATTGCCCGGCGAGTGCCGGCGCGGCTTCCATGTCGCCATCGAAATAGACCTGCTGGATGCCGGCAAAGGTATCCGCCGGCATCAGCCCGGACTCGTGAATCGCCTGGGTGCGCCGCGTCTTCAGGGCCCGGATGCAGGGCGTGGACTGCTTGTTCAGAACCCAGGTGCCGGTGGCCTCGGCCGCAATGATGGCCTGCTTGAAGTGCTCGTGCACGGGGCTCTCGGCACTGGCGACGAAGCGCGTGCCCATCTGGATGGCCTCGGCGCCGAGGGCGAACGCGGCCGCCATGCCGCGGCCGTCGACGATGCCGCCTGCCGCTATCAGCGGCACGTCGACGCGCTCGCGGATCGCCTGCAGCAGCACCAGCGTGCTGACCTCCTCCGGGTTCTTGAAGCCGCCGCCTTCCGCGCCCTCCACCACCAGGCCGTCGATGCCGGCGTCAACGCACTTCAGCGCTGTCTCCAGCGTCGGCACGGCGTGGTAGACGACGATGCCCGCCGCTTTCAACGGCGCGATGAACTTCGCCGGGCTGCCGGCCGAGGTGGTGACGAAGCGGATTCCAGCGTCGCAGACGAAGCGCAGCATCGCATCGTCCTTCAAGAACCGGATCGGCAGGTTGACGCCGAACGGCAGGCCGCTGACCACCATCTGGGTGATCTCGCGCTGGCAGTTGGCGGTCTCGCCCGACGAGGTTTCGATGACGCCCAGCCCACCCGCGCGCGACACGGCCGAGGCCAGCGCACTGCGTGCGATCCAGCCCATCGGCGCCTGGACGATCGGGTAGCGGGCGCCGGTGTGGGCAAGGACTCGGTTCATGGGGACGGCCTTCCAGAGATCGATCCGCGATTCTGACCGTGACCCGTTGAGTCGGCAGTCACCCAGGCGCCACGCGGGACACGGTGCAGCACGTCGGTGCAGCACGTCGGCGTCGCTCGACGCCGGAAGTGGCACAGTCCTGAGCATGACCATGTCACCCGACCGGGAGCCAGGCCAACGCTTCACGATGCTGCGCCGCGTGCCGGGTGGCGTGTGGGCGCTCGGCTTCGTCAGCATGCTGATGGACATTTCGTCCGAGATGGTCCACAGCCTGCTGCCGCTGTTCATGGTGACGAGCCTGGGCGCGAGCGCCTTCACGGTCGGCCTGATCGAAGGGCTGGCCGAATCGACGGCGCTGATCGTCAAGGTGTTCTCGGGCGTATTGAGCGACTGGCTCGGCAAGCGCAAGGGCCTGGCACTGGCCGGCTACGCGCTCGGCGCGGCCACCAAGCCGCTGTTTGCGATCGCCACCGGCAGCGGGCTGGTGTTGACGGCGCGCCTGCTCGACCGGGTTGGCAAAGGCATTCGCGGTGCGCCGCGCGACGCGCTGGTGGCCGACCTGGCGCCGCCCGAAATTCGCGGCGCCGCGTTCGGCCTGCGCCAGTCGCTCGACACCGTCGGCGCCTTCCTCGGCCCGCTGCTGGCGGTGGGGCTGATGCTGCTGTGGGCGAATGACTTCCGCGCCGTGTTCTGGGTCGCGCTGGTGCCGGGCGCGATGGCCGTGGCGGTGCTGGCGTTCGGCGTCACCGAACCGGTGGTGCAAGCGAAGGAGAAGCGCGTCAACCCGATCCGGCGCGCCAACCTGAAGCGGCTGGGCGCTGCGTACTGGTGGGTGGTGGGCATCGGCGGAGTGTTCACGCTGGCGCGCTTCAGCGAGGCATTTCTGGTGCTGCGCGCACAGCAGAGCGGCATCGCGCTGGCCTGGGTGCCGTTGGTGATGGTGGCGATGAACATCGTCTATGCCGCCACGGCCTACCCGTTTGGCGTTTGGTCGGACCGGCTTGACAAGGGCGCGTTGCTGGGCGCCGGCCTGCTGGTGCTGATCGCCGCCGACGCGGTGCTCGCCAGCGGCTCCGACTGGCGCGTCGTATTGGCCGGCGTGTCGCTGTGGGGCCTGCACATGGGCATGACGCAAGGCCTGCTCGCGACGATGGTGGCCGACACCGCACCCGCCGATCTGCGCGGCACGGCCTACGGCCTGTTCAACCTCGTCAGCGGCCTGGCGATGCTGGTGGCCAGCCTGTGTGCCGGCCTGCTGTGGGACCGGCTTGGCGCGCCGGCCACCTTCCTCGCCGGCATCGCGTTTTGCGTGCTGGCACTGCTGGCACTGGCGTGCCGGCCGGCCGTCACCACGCCGATGTCGCACTGACCAGCCGCGGCTTGAAGGGCCAGCTGAAAAAGTCGTCCACGCGCCATTCTGGAGTTCCCGATTTTCGGGCGCTGATCACCCCTTGTTCGCGGTCTACCGCGGGCTCGCGCGAGTTCCGACAATCCAGCGATGAAAAACCTTGACACGCACCCGATGCCGCTGGGTGAGCCCGCACCCCCGGCGCCGCGCCGACTGCAACGGGTAACGCCCTGGGCCGACAACGTCTCTCGGCCGTGGTCCGAAACCATGCCCGCGCCAGACGCGAACGAGGTCGATGCGAACACCGCGTCGCAGATCAGGCGGCGAATCGTGCGCTGGACGCTCGTGACGGTACTGCTCGGGCTCGCGGCTTACGCCCTTCGCGGCTTGCTGAGGCACTGACGCAAGCATGCGTGGGCAGCGCGGCGGTCAATCGTCGTGCTTGTCTTTCTTGCCCTTCTTGCCTTCCTTGCCGTGGCCGCCGTCGCGCTCCGGTTCGTCGCGGTCACGGTGCTTGTCCCAACCGCGATGGCGGCCGTTGTCATGGCGTTCTTGGACTGGTACCGGCTCGTACCGGCGTTCGTACCGCTCCCGAACCCAGCGCTCTTCAACAAAGTAGACCGGCTGTCCGCAGGCTCCCCAGCGCGCGCAATACCGCGACCAGTTTTGTTGCTGGGTGGGCGGAACGTACAGGTAGATGGGTGCGCGCTGCACCGCCACCGGCCCCGGCACAATGACGACAGGTTGCACGTACACGACCGGCGGCGGCGGCACGTTGCCAATATTGATGCGACCGTACACCCCCGGTTGGTTGATGCCGATCGAAACGCCAACGCTGGTTTGCGCCTGCGCGGCGCTGATGCCGGCCAGCGCCAACCCCAGCGACATCGACAGCGACAGCGACAGTGTCTTCATCCCGCTTCTCTTCATGCTCGTCTCCTTGAGTGGTGGTGCGCAAACCTGCGGGTGGGCACGGCGCAATGCGCTGTCACAGTGACCGCAGCCTGCGCTGCGATGGCAATGGTGCGCCCGTTCGCGCGATCAAACGCACGCCTTGTGCGAAACAGGACAACGCCTACAGCGCGACGCGCCGGGCGCCACCCCGCGACCCCCGATTCCGCTGTTTAATGATTGCATCGGCGCTGCGATCCGGCCGATCCAACGGGGGTTGTCATGACCGTGATCGGCGATGTCTTCGACAGTCTGCAAACGATGGGTCATTGGCAGTTGCTGCTCGCCTTCGTCGCAGGCATCGGCTACACGCTGGCGCAAGGCGGCTTGCTGGAAGCGCGCACCCGCGGGTTGGCGGCACTCGTCGCGACGCTGTCCGCGCTGGCCTTCGTTTTGCTCGGCCCCACCTGGGCCCAGAGCGCGATGCTGCTGGCGTTTTCAGTGGCCGGGCTGGGCGCGTTCGCGGCCATCGCGTGGGCGTTCGGTCGGTTGCTCGGCTTCGGCGCCGCCATGCCATCGGCCGCTGCGGATTCGATCTTTGACGAGGCTCGCGCCCCGGTCGGTCCCGACGCTTCCGGAACCGCCGCGCCGGCGCTGCACGCGCGAGCGCAACGCGCGCCGACGGCGTCCACCTGATCGGCTCTGCGTGCCCGCTGCCGCCAAGGCACCGGGCAGCGTCGGATAAACTGAAAAGCTGCGCCGCAGCATTGCCAGTTTTGCAGCTGCTGACGGCCCCATCCCGCACGGAGATCGAATGACTTTTTCCCCAGTTTCACACGCCCGCAGCATGCTTGCTGCACTCGCCGCACTCGGTGCCATGAGTTCGGTGGCCGCCGCCGACATCAAGCTCGGCGCCGCCGAGGCCTTGACGGGCCCGGCCGGCCAATACGGCCAGTCGATCAGGAACGGCCTCATGCTGGCGCTCGACGAGATCAACGCCGCCGGCGGCGTGAAGGGCAACAAGATTTCGCTGTTGATCGAAGACGAGCAGGGCAAGAAGGAACAGGCCATCGATGTCTTCAAGAAACTGATTTTTCAAGACAAGGTGCTGATGGTGTTCGGCCCCACGCTGTCGAACTCGGCGCAGGCTGCCGACCCGATTGCGCAGGCCGCGAAGATCGTTGCCTTCGGCACCTCGAACACCGCCGACGGCATCACCTCGATCGGCGACTACGTGTTCCGCAATTCGGTCACCGAAGGCGACGTGCTTCCGGAAACGCTGCGCATCGCGGCCAAGGCGGCGAACCTGAAGAAGGTGGCGGTTCTCTACGGCAACGACGACGTGTTCACGAAGAGCGGCTACGACGCGTTCAAGAAGGCGCTCGAGGACCTGAAGATTCCGGTCACCACGACCGAAACCTTCGCCAAGGGCGATGTCGACTTCAAGGCGCAGCTGACCAAGATCAAGGCCGGCAACCCGGACGCCATCGTGCTGTCGGCACTGATCGCCGAAGGCGCGCCGATCATGGTGCAGGCGCGCCAGCTCGGCATCAACCTGCCGTTCATTGGCGGCAACGGCATGAACTCGGTGAAGATCTTCGATCTGGCCAAGGACAAGTCCGACAACCTCTGGGTCGGCAGCCCGTGGGCGCTGGGCAGCCAGGCCAAGGAGAACCAGCACTTCGTGGTCGCCTACACGCAGAAGTACAAGGCCTCGCCCGATCAGTTCAGCGCACAAGCGTTTGACGCGATGTACATCGTCTCCAAGGCACTCGCAAAGATCAAGCTCAGCGGCAACCTGGAGATCGACCGCAAGGCGCTGCGCGACGCGCTGCCAACCGTGACGCATGTAGGCGCCACCGGCGCGTTTCAGTTCCGCGAGACCGCCACGAAGGATGGCAAGCCAGGCGGTTACGACGCCAAGCAGGCCGCGATCGTCAGCGTCACCAAGGGCGGCAAGTACTCGATCGAGAAGTAAGCGCAGCGCGCGATGCTTGAACAGCAGCTCGTCAACGCGCTGTCGCTGGGCTGCGTCTACGCGCTCTTTGCACTCGGCTTCACGCTGATCTTCGGCGTGTTGGGCGTGATCAACCTGTCGCACGGCGCGGTGTTCATGGTCGGCGCGTATGCGGCGCTGCAAGTCGTCACCAAACTCGCATGGCCGTTGTGGGCGTCGCTGATCGCGGCATTTGCGGTGAGCGCGGCGCTGGGCCTGGCCATCGACTACCTTGTGCTGCGGCCCCTGCGCCAGCGCAACGCGCCGCACTTGATCCCGATGATCGCCACGATCGGCATCGCGATCTTCTTCAACAACGCGGCGCAAGGCGTGTTCGGCGCCGAGAACCTGCGCTTCCCGAGCGAACTCGTGCCCGATGAGCAGCTGCACTTCCTCGGCGTGCAGATCAGCGTGCTCGAGGTCGCGATCATCGTCCTGTCGTTCGCGCTGATGGCGGCGCTGCTGATCGTGATGCGCAAGACCCAGCTCGGGCGCGCGCTGCGCGCGATCGCCGAGTCACCGAAGTCCGCGGCGCTGCTCGGCATCAACGTCGAAGGCCTGTTCTACCTGACCTCGGCCACCGCCGCGGCGCTCGGCGGCGTCAGCGGCGTGCTGATCGCGCTGTACTCGAATGCGGTGTTTCCGCTGATGGGCCAGCCGATGCTGCACAAGGGCATCGCGGTCATCATTCTCGGCGGCATGGGCGACATCCGCGGCGCCCTGATCGGCGGGCTGTTCCTTGGCTTCGCCGAAGTGATGTCGGTCGCCTACATCGGCTCGACGATGCGAGATGCGGTCGCGTTCGGACTGCTGTTTATCGTGCTGCTGCTGCGTCCGCAAGGAATGTTCGGCAAGGTCCTGGAACGAAAAGCCTGAAGAAATGACAACACCGACGTCGCTTCGCTCCTGCCCCCGGAGGGGGCGCAGGCCTTCCCTTGGGGCGGCCCGGCGGGAGTCCTGACATGGAGTGGTTCGACAACTTCTGGCAGGTCTACAACAACCTGATCCTGACGATCGGCGTCAACGCGTTGCTCGCGCTGTCGATCTGGCTCACGCTGTCGTGCGGTCTGCTCGCGATGGCGAACGCGGCGTTCATGGGCATCGGCGCGTACACCGCGTCCATTCTGACGATGAACTACGGCGCGCCGTTCCCGCTCGCGCTCGCCGGCGGCATCGCCGCGCCGGCGTTGGTCGCGCTGCTGATCGGCGGACCGACGCTGCGTCTGTCGGGCGTCTACCTCGCGATGGCCACACTCGGTTTCGGCGAGGTCGTGCGCGTGCTGATCCTGAACGCCGAATCGCTGACGGGCGGCGCGCTCGGCCTAAACGGCATTCCGCAATCGACACAGTGGTGGCATGTGCTGCTCGCGCTCGTTGCGGTGCTGCTGATCCTGTGGCGGCTGCGGCGCTCGCGCATCGGGCGCGCATTCGAGGCGATCAACGAGGACGCCGTGGCTGCGTCGCTGATGGGCATTGCGGTGAACGCGCACAAGATGCTCGCGTTCGCGCTCGGCGCGGCGATTGCCGGACTCGCCGGTGCATTGAACGCGCACCTGACCTTCTTCATCGGTCCGAGTGAGTTCGGCTTCGACCGCGGCGTCGACATTCTGACGATGGCCATCCTCGGTGGCACCGGCGGCCTGAGCGGCCCGGTGCTGGGCGCGCTGATCGTAACGCTGCTTCCCGAGCTGCTGCGCAGCTTCAGGGATTTCCGCACGATGATGAACGGCGCGATCTTGGTGCTCATCGTTCTGTTCCTGCCCAAGGGCTTATGGGATCCGAAGCGCATCCGGCAGTGGTTCGGAAGCAAGGCTGCATGATGCTGAAACTCACCAACCTCTCCATGCGCTTCGGCGGCCTCTCGGTCCTGCAGGACGTGAGCTTCGAGGTGCCTGCCGGCAAGGTCTTCGGCCTGATCGGGCCGAACGGCGCCGGCAAGACGACGGTGTTCAACCTGATCACCGGCCTGCTCGCGCCAACCGGCGGCGAGATCGAGCTGCACGGCCAGAGCCTGCTGGGCGCGGCACCGCACCAGATCACACGCCGCGGGATCGCACGCACGTTCCAGAACATTCGCATCTTCAAGGACATGACGCTGCTCGACAACGTCGTCGTCGGCATGCACAGCCACCTCGACTACGGCTTGCCGGGCTGGCTGCTCGCGCTGCCGGGATTTCGCGCGCAGGAGCAGCGCGCGCGCGAGAGGGCGCACGAGCTGCTCGGCTGGGTCGGCTTGGCTGCGAAAGCCCTGGATACCGCCGACAACCTCTCTTACGGCGATCAGCGCAAGCTCGAACTCGCGCGCGCGCTGGCCACCGAACCGAAGCTGTTGCTGCTCGACGAACCGGTCGCTGGCATGAACACCGGCGAGAAGGTCGGGCTGATGGGCGAGATCACCAACATCGCCAAACGTGGCTTCACGATCTTCATGATCGAGCACGACATGCGCTTCGTGATGGGCTTGTGCGAACGCATCGCGGTGCTGAACTTCGGCCGCATCATCGCGGAGGGCACGCCGGACGAGATCAAGAACAATCCGGACGTAATCGAGGCCTATCTCGGACGCGAAGACGACGAGGTGCCCGCGTGAGCGCGTTGCTCGAAGTTCG
>JANXZA010000084.1 GCA_025355745.1 Rhizobacter sp.
CTGCATCCACCCCGTGCCCGACGCCGCCAAGCTGCGCCACCGCGGCGTGCAGGACGGCATGCGGCCGCTGCGCCTGGCCGGTGCGATGAAGGTCGCCGAAGGCCTGACCACGCTCGACGAAGTGCTGCGCACCACCCCGGCATGGGAGTGAAGGTTCGGGAGTGAATTGACCCTCTGGTCAACACGCGCCGCTGCCTGCGGGCGCTATGTACAAACCAGACATGCCGGCCTGGCGCCCGTCACCAAGGGCCTGTCGAACTTTCCTGCCTACCCCGAGTTGGGGTCGTCTCGGACAACTGCGCCAGTTTGAGAAAACCCGCATCACATGAGCCGATTTTTCGTTGCCGTAGGATCCAGACGCCGCGTATCTGATGCCGCCGTCGGCGCTTCCTGCCGCAGATCGAGACGCCTGCAGTCGCCGTCGAGCGAGACCTACAAGGCACGCAGGAATGGTCACTCGTGACGATGGCCTGGAACATCAAGCGGCTGCCGGTGCTGCGGGCGGCGTGAAGAGAGGGTAAATGCCCGCCGCGACCCCGAGAAGCTGGCCTTGCAGCGCGTCTTGGACGACCTGTCGTGCGCTCAGACGTCTCACGGCGAGCGACTTCGGCCGGCGCCGCCGCGCACGACACCCTGCGCCAACTGACACGAGGCTTCGCGGCTCCAAGTCCGACAGACTCACAGACTCACCGCTCGCCTGGTCGATCTCACGCCCGCCAGAGTTTGATCCCACCGAAATGCGCGAAGAGCCTGTTTCATGTTTGCTTGGGGTGACCGCTCGATGGCTGCATGGGTGGCGGCCTGCTGCCAACCTTCACGTCGTGCGGGTGGGCCCCGAAGCGCATGGCGGCGTAGAGCGATGCCGCGACCACTGCGACGGTGAGCCAGACCCGGACGTCGATCGACGCCTGGCGGGAGCACACCATGCACAGAATTGCCGCAACGACGGCAACACCGACGAGGTACAGAAACAGCGGCTCGAGGTCTGGTGGCATGACCTTTCTCCCCTGGCCGACCGGCGGATGCTGCCATTCACAAAACCGTTGCCGACGACCGCCGGAGAGCACTCCATCTGGCATTGTCCGATCTCACTGAATTCTCGCCGCCGCCACCGCAGTCAGCGCCGGCCGGCAGCTGTTGTTCCCGAGGCAAGCGGCGGTCTGAACCCAGTCGCGCCCGATCAAGACGCGCACGTCGCTGCGCAAACCCTGCAGCGGAGCGAGTTCGGCCTTCGCATTGGCCGGCAGCGAACGCGCCACGCGCAGTGCTGCCTCTGCATGCCCGTTGCGGTACTGAATCACCGTTTGCTGCTGTGCGAACGGCTGCTGGTTGGTCAGGCGGTCGGCCTGCAAGCCCTGCGTTGCGAGCCACCGCCCGACGCGTGCGGCCATTCCAGCCACGCCGTTGCCATTGCTGATCTCCAGCCGCGACATCGGCACCGTGCTGATCGGGACTGCGGCCAATGGCATCGGCACACTCACGCTTTCAGGCGTGCCCGCCATCGTGAGGCTCGCGCTGACGTTCGCATCGGAAGCGCTCGCTGCGCTCTGTTCGATCGAAGCGATGGTCGGCTCGAAGCCCCAGCGCATCGCCGGCGGCGTTGCGGGAGCAGCGCGGTGCGACGCGGTCGGCACGCTGAGGGGAGACGTGGCTGATGCAACCGCAGCAACCGCAGCAACCGCAGCAACCCCAGCTACCCCAGCTACCCCAGCAGCCACGAGCGGCGCGGCAGGCGTGAGCGGCGCGCTGACCGCGCCTCGTGCGGCAACATTCGATCGCGCCATCGCATCGCGCAGATTCTCTTTCGCGATGGCGCTGTCGCCGTCCTGTTCGACGACCGCCTTCAACTCCAGCACCGCCTCACCTGGCTTTCCGCCCAGCAGCAACACGTAGCCAAGGTTGTTGCGCACGTAAGTTCGGGCCGGCGCCAAGGCGACCGCATGGCGCAGCGCCGTTTCGGCATCGGCATAGCGGCCGCTTTGCGCCAGAGCCACGCCGAGTGCGTTGTGGGCGTCGATGTTGTTCGCGTCGGCAGCAATGGCCTTGCGGTACGCGTCGATGGCCTTGCCCCAGGCCTGCGAGCCGTCGTAGTACTGGCCCAGGCTGTAGTACGCCGGGCTGGACTGGGTTGCGTGACTGACGTTGAACACCGGTTCGATCTTCCAGGCCTTCGAAACGCGCGAATCGAGCGAGGCACAGCCCGCCGCCGCAACCAGGGTCGCGCCGAAGATGACACCGTGCCCCGGCCATTTGCGGTCCGCGCGCTGCTCCACGGGGATGGTGCGCGTGACGGCCTGGCGGGCTACCGCCAGTGGCGGTGGAAGTGGTGCAGACAGGTCGACCGTCCCGATCTGGTATTTGAAGCGCATGGCAGTTTCTCCTGCGTGAACGTGGCGGCTGGTAAATCGCGCGTACCACTCAATTTCCGCCCATCGAGGGCAACAGCACCCGGTAGATCTGGATCATCGCCGGCCCCATCAGCACCACCATCAGCGATGGAAAGATGCAGAAGATGAGCGGAAAAAGCAGCTTCAGCGCTATCTTTGCGGCGGCCTCTTCGGCACGCTGGCGGCGCCGTGTGCGCAGCATGTCGGAGTGGATGCGCAGCGACGCGGCGATGCTGGTGCCGAAGCGTTCGGCCTGGCTGATCATCGAGACGAAGCCGTCCACCTCTTCGACGCCGGTGCGTATCGCCAGGTTGCGCAAGGCCCGCTCCCGATCGGCCCCGGCCCGCAACTCGAGGTTCACGATGCGCAACTCGTCAGCGAGCGCCGGGCTTTTGAACTGCAGGTCTTCGGCGACGCGCATCATCGCCGCCTCGGTGCCCAGGCCGGCTTCCACACACACCGTCATCAGATCCAGTGCATCCGGAAACGACTCGAAGATGTCGCGCTGCCGCGCCGCGACCCTCTGCGACAGAACCAGGTTCGGACCGTAGTAGCCCAGCGCCGCCAGCGCCAGCATCGCGAACAGCAAGGTGTTTCCAGTCAACGGCGAGCCCGACAGTGTCAGCAGCACGAAACCCAGCAGCGGCAGGCCCAGCGTGAGCAGCGTCTTGACGCCGAAAAAGGCCGGAGCGGCAGCCGCATTGCGGATGCCCGCATGAGCGAATCGCAGCCTGATGCTCGATTTCTCGAATCCCTCTTCGGGCATCGAGAGCCTGCTGATGGGCTGCGTCAGTCTGGCGACCCAGCGAACCCAGCCGTCCTTGGTTTGGGGCCGCTGCGGCGTGTCCGCCACCAGGCCGATCAGGCGCTGGCGCGCGACGTTCGGGCGCAGCAGCGCCGATGCGCCAAGACAGAGCGCCACCACGACGACAAAAACGAGCCCAAGAAAAACAAGCTGGATCGGGTTCATGGCGGCAGCTCCCTCAGACCCGGATGCGGATGATGCTGCGCATCCACAGAATGCCCATCAGCATCATGAACAAGGCCACGCCGACCATGCGCTGACCCATCGGGTCGGTCCAGAGCACATCCATGAACGCCGGGTTCACGAGGTTGACCGTCAGCGCCACGCCGAATGGCAGGGCCGTCAGGATGATGGCCGACAGCTTGCCTTCGGCAGACAGGGTTCGCACCTCGCCGAGCAGCTTCAGACGTTCACGCACGATGGTGGCGATCTTGTCGAGCAGCTCCGCAAGGTTGCCACCCGATTCGCGCTGGATCATCACCGCCACCACAAAGTAGCTCACGTCCGGCACCGGTACCCGAACCGCCAGGTGCGCCAGCGCGTCATTCGTCGGCACGCCGTAGTTCATCTCGTCGAACAGGATGCGGAAATCACGCCCCATCGGATCGGCCATCTCGTCGGCGACCATCTTGACTGCCGAAGGAAACGCATGGCCCGCCCGCATCGCGCGGCCCATCAGGTCCAGGGCCTCGGGGAACTGGCGCTCGATGCGCTCGATCCGCGTGCGGCGCCGGCTGGCGACGCGCCACCACGGCAGCACCGCCAGCCCCAGCCCCAGCGCGGCGCCAAAGATCGGCGGCTTGCCGATCAAGCCAGGCAGGAACAGGCCGAACCCACCGAGCGCGACCGACATCACGATCAACTCGGCCGGCGAGACGGCCATCGCCGACGCCGTGACGAAGCGAAGCATTCGCTCGCCAAAAGGAGTGGCGCCGAGCAAGGCGTTGAGGCGCGGCATGCGCGACGGTAGCCGCGCCAGCTCGATGCTCGCGGGCGCGATCGCCTCGCCGGCCAGCGCTTCAAGCCGGGTTGCAATGCGCTTGGCCTCGGGGCTGCTGCGCGAGGCCCACAGGTTGTACACACCTTCGAGCGACAGCACCACCGCCAGAAAGGCCACGACAGCGAAGAGCACGAAAGACAGGTCCATGGTGGCGCCTCCCTCAGACCTCGCGCCGCAGCGGCGCGAACAGGCTTTGCGGCAACTCGACCCCGCGCGTGCTCAGGCGTTCCCAGCAGCGCGGCCGCACCCCGGTCGCGGTGAAGTGCCCTTCGACCGCGCCGGTCGCACCGACGCCGGTCTGCTTGAAGACGAAGATCTCCTGCAAGGTCACGGTGTCACCTTCCATGCCGGTGATCTCCTGGATGCTGGTCAGCTTGCGCGTGCCGTCGCTCATGCGGTTTGCCTGGATGATGACGCCGATGGCCGAGGCCACCTGCGCCCGTGCCGCCTTCGCGGGCAGGTCTACGCCCGCCATTGCAATCATGCTTTCGAGCCGGGCCAATGCGTCGCGCGCGGTGTTGGCGTGCACCGTGGTCATCGATCCTTCGTGGCCGGTGTTCATCGCCTGCAGCATGTCGAGCGCCTCGGCGCCGCGCGTCTCGCCGAGGATGATGCGGTCGGGCCGCATGCGCAGCGCATTGCGCACCAGCGCGCGCTGCGCCACCTCGCCACGGCCTTCGATGTTCGGCGGGCGCGTTTCCAGGCGCACCACGTGGGGCTGCTGCAGTTGCAACTCGGCGGCGTCTTCGATCGTCACGATCCGCTCGGTCACGCCGATGAAGCTGCTCAGGATATTCAGCAGCGTGGTCTTGCCCGAACCCGTGCCGCCCGAGATCAGGATGTTGATCTTGGCCTGCGACAACGCGCCGATGAACTGCGCCATTTCGTTTGACAGCGACTTGAATTCGATCAGGTTCGAGATCTGCAGCGGCACCGTCGCGAAGCGCCGGATCGACAGGATCGGCCCGTCGATCGCCAGCGGTGGAATGATCGCGTTGACGCGCGAACCGTCGGGCAGCCGTGCATCCACCATCGGGCTCGACTCGTCAATGCGGCGCCCCACGCGCGAGACGATCTTGTCGATGATCTTCATCAGGTGGTCGTCGTCGGTGAACGTGATGTCGGTCATCTCTAGCCGACCGCGGCGCTCCACATAGACCTGCTTGTAGGTGTTGACCAGAATGTCCGACACCGTGGGGTCGGCCAGCAAGGGTTCGAGCGGCCCGAAGCCCAGCATCTCGTACTGGATATCGCGCACCAGGTTGCGGCGCTCGCCGGCGTTGAGAACCAGGTTCTCCTCGACCAGCAGGCGCTCCACCATCTGGCGCAGTTCTTCCTTCAGGCTTTCGGCCGAAAGGCTTTCCATCGCCTCGAGGTCGAGCCGGCCGAGCAGCACCTGGTGGATGCGTGCCTTGGTTTCCTGGTACGCGCGGGTCGGCGCGCCCGAGGGGTCGGACAGCGCTTCGCCCGGGGTCGGAAACCCCTGGGTCGTGGCGCCCAGCCGGTCGCGCAAACTCATGTCAACCCTCTCATTGCGGCGCACCGCGGAACAGGCTCGACAACCAGCCGCTGCGGCCCTTGCCGACCGTTGGCGGCGCGATGTTTTCCGCCAGCTCGCGCAGGCTGCGCGCGATCGTGCTGTTCGGCGCGACACGCTCCACCGGCACGCCCTGGTTGACCGACGCCGCGACCGCCTCGTAATGGTTCGGCAGCGTGATCACCTGCTCGATCGCCAGCGTCTTCTTCAGGTCGTCGACGCTGAACTGGCTGTCTTTCTGATGCCGGTTCACGATCCAGTGGATCTTGTTGGCCGGGTAGTCGAGCGAGCGAAACACATTGCGCAGGCGCTTGCCGTCGCGGATAAAGGGCAGCGTGAGCTGCAGCACGGCATAGACCCGGTCGGCCAGGTCCAGCGCCTTCAGCGTCACCGAACTCAGCGAGCGCCCGGCGTCGATGATCACGAAGTCGAACATCTCGCGCGCCAGCTCGACGATCTGATGCACATGCTGCGGCGTCACGTCGGCCGCGTGCGCCGGGTCGTCGGGTGCGGCCAGCACCCACAGGCCGGGCGCCACCTCGTTCATCGACGAGCGCAGCAGGTCGGCGTCGAGGCGGCTGATGTTGCGCGCCACATCGGCTACGTTGCTCACCGGCGTCTCGCTGCTGACGAACAGCGCGGCGTCGCCGAACTGCAAATTCATGTCGATCAGCGCCACGCGGCGCGTGCCGCCGGCCGCCAGCAGGTGGGCGAGGTTGGCGGCGATGAAGGTGGCCCCGCTGCCGCCCTTGCACGAAACCAGCGCCAGCACTTCACCCTGCTGCGCGGCGGGCAGGTTGGCCACCGGCGGGCGCTTGCGCAACTGGCGGCGCAAGGTGGCGAGCACATCGGCGGGCGTGGCCGGCGCCGGCAGCACTTCGCGCACCCCGGCGCGCATCGCACGCATCAGGAACTCCGGGCTGAGGTCGTTGCCGACCAGCACGTAGTCGATTTCCGGGTGCGCGTGGGCCAGCTTCTCCAGCGCCTCGAAATCTTGCGGCGTGGTGGTCTCGACCAGCACCAGGTCGGGCCGGCTGCCGTTCACGATCACGTTCACATCGCGCAGCGCGCGCACGATGGGCGTGACCTCGAACGCGCGTTCGACGCGCAGCGCCTCGGCCCACGCCTCGGCGTTATAGGGGTCGGGGGTAATCAGCTTGATTTTCACGTGCGCTCGCAATGTCAATCAAGGGCACATCGGATTGGCGCCGCCGCCTGCGCCGGCCAGGGTGCTGCTCATGCTTTCGACGGTCAGCGTCGTGGTCGCCGATGGCAGTGTCAAAGACAAGGGCACGAACGGTATGAACGTTGCCACTGCGGACACCGCCGCGACTTTCACCGTCGCGCTCTCGCAAGTACCTGGGGCGCATCCTGCAGGGTTGTAAGTGACGCTGATCTCGGCGTCACTCAACGTCGGCAGGAAGGTCTTGACCTTTTGTTTGATGGCCGCTGCATTGGCATTGCAGACCACCGCTGTTCTGGCGCCGATGCGCGTCGCTTCAGTGGTCGTGTTCCACAGAAAGAGCAATCGCGAGACCTCGATCGCACCGAACAACACGGTAAAAAAGACCGATGCGATGAGCGCGAACTCCACAGCGGCGACGCCACAGTGATCGCTTCGACGAGGCGAGAAACCGATGCGGTGGTGGTTCATGCTTTCACCGAAAAAGTTGCGCTGATCGGCCCGAAAGTGAAGTCGAGCGCGGCGCCCAACAGCGATCGAAAGATTTGTCCACTGATCGTCACCGTGACCAGATTGGCCGTGCCCAAGGTCACCCCGTTCACGGTCACGGGCACCAGATTGTGCGACGCTGCGCAGAGCACCCGGTCGCACACGGTCACTTCGCCAGGCACCAGCCCTGGCACCAGGACCGGCTGGGTGCAGCCCCCTCCACCGTTCGCGCTCGACCCGGTGATGGCAAGGCATTTCGCCTCCAGTTCTCGCGTGCCGGGCGTTTGAAGAATCATGAAGCGTGCAGCGTCTCGAACCCCTTTGGACATGGTGTTGTAGTAGTAAGCCGCCCGTCCCATCTCGGCCACGCCGAGCGTCAACGGCACAAGCACCAGAGCCAACAGGATCGCGAATTCAACCGCCGCAGCACCGCGTTGGCGCTTGTTGAGGCCAAGGGTCGTGACCATGCTCATTGCACCAGCGTAGGCACGAGGGCGCCGCCGCCACCGCCACCGGCGCCACCGCCCGGCGCCCCCCCCGAAGAACAAGGTGAGTTCGGCGCATCGGCCGCGCCCCGGTATTCCATGAATACGTCGCCATTGGAGCCGTTGGCCATCGGGTTGAGCATCAGGAAACAGGCCATGCTGACCACGGTGACGGGGCTGCCCGCGCCCGCGCAGCCGTTGACGATGGGGATGGCGATGAGGCGTCGATTCGTGCCGTGGCTCTGATGCTCTGCGGAAGTGCTCGCTTGGCCGCCAACCTGGGGGTTGCCCGGGCCCTGCGAGTCATACGTTCCAGCGACCCCGTTCTGTCCCTGAAAGGGAGCGAAGCTGCTCTGTCGGGCGCGGAAGTCCGCATAGGCCGAGCTGCCCACCGGTATGTAGGGAACGCTGCCAACCTTGGTCGGGTAGCTGTAGCCGGTGCGGTCCGGGGGCGCGTTGTTCACGTTATAGCCGTTGACGCCATTCCCATAGATGCCGAAGCGCGAATTCCAGGCGTCCTTGGCGCCCTGCTTGACGCCTTCTTCGGCGATGTTGGTGGAGCCGCGGCTGATTCCGCAAGTGGTGGTCGTGCCGGCGAGGCGATCCCGCACTTCATTCGCGCCGCCGCCCGGGTAATCCCAGTCGACCCAGCGGAAAGTTCCCTTTATCGCCGCGCCGTAGATTCCCTTTGGGCCGGCAAGATCAGTGGCGGTGCCGGAGCCTGTCGCGTTGGCCACGACCCAGTCGCCGATGGCGTAGGCACCCCCGCCGGCAGGTGGGCACGCGCCGATCGGCGCACCCGGGCAAGCGCCACCCGCACCCGCACCCGAGGCCGAGGGTTGAAGTGAAGCCACCGCTTGCGCCGTGACCAGATTTGATGCGATGCCGAGCACGCCCAGGAACCAGGTGCCGATGCTGCTACTGCGGGCGATGCACATGCCGTAGCGCGAGTCGGCGGGAGCGCCGGCCGCAAGGTAGTTCGCATTCGGTACGAAGTTCGCGCTGAAGCGCACATCGGCGTCGGCAATGACGACCGCAGCGGCCTGGAAGTCGCTCTTGTTCTTTAGCGCTGCGAACTTGCCTGCCTGCCTGGCGTTGGTCAGGCACCCCGCGATCCCCGCAGGGCAGGTCAACTCTGCGGAAGCGGCCAAAGCGCATGCGTCGGCCGCGCTCTGCAACTCCGACTTGTTGGTGTACAGCCTGGCCAGATCGACCGCCAACCCTGCGGCGCCCACCAGAGCAACCAGCGAGAACCCGACGATAAGGGCCACGGCACCCCGTTGTCGCGCGCCGCAGCGCACCCGCCCGAGATGCGGGCCTGGCGATCGGTTCATGGCATCGTTCATGGCATGTCCTCCCGGTGGATGCAGGTTGAATCAGCGACCGCCGCCGACGCCGATGTTGATCACGTTGCTGGGCGGCGGAGTGCGGTAACTCTCGACATGGCGGACCATCGCCTCGCTGGCGGTGCGGCCATCGCTGGCCGGGCTTGCTTGCGCGTTGCGTTGCGCCGCGCCGGGCTCGATCAGTTGTTGCGCCTTCAAAATGCGCACGCTGTCACCGAAGCGGGCGTCCCAGTCGGGCGATGCCGTGGCAGCGCAAGCGCCGAGCGCGAGCAGGCACACTGCGGCGCCGAGCTTGTTCAAGTGGTGCATCACTTCTTCTCCTTGTCGAAGCCGCCTTGGGCGGGGGGCGCAGCCGCAGCCGCAGCCGCGTCGTCGGTGGGCTGGCCTTCCAGCTTGCCGCCCAAAATCAACTCGCTGCGCGTTGGCGGCACATAGCCGTCTGTGGGCAGCCGGTAGCCGGCCGGCAGAGGCTTCACGAGGCGCGGCGTGATCACGAACACCAGCTCGGAGCGGTCGGTCTGGAACGAGGTGCTGCGAAATAGCGCGCCGATGACAGGCAACTCGCCCAGGAACGGGAAAGCGGCGACGTTGGTCGTGGTGTTGTTCTTGATCAGACCACCGATCGCGAAGCTCTGGCCATCCATCAGTTGCACCGTGGTCTCGGCCTTGCGCGACGTGAACGAAGGCAGCACCGAGCTGAAGCCGCCGCTGCTGATCGTCACCCCGGTGGCGTTGAGGTCGGAGACCTCCGGCCGAACGCGCAGATTGATGCGTCCGTTGCCCAGCACCGTTGGCGTGAACTTGACGGAAACGCCGAATTCCTTTTCCTGCAGCGTGATGGTCTGCCCGCCGGTTCCGTTGCTCTGCGAGACCGGGATAAAGATAATGCCGCCCGCAAGAAAGCTGCCGGTCTGCCCACTGATCGCCATGATCGTGGGCTCGGCCAGCACCTTCACGAGGCCATCGGTCTTCTGCATTTTCAGCACGCCGTTCGTCACGTTGCGGGCGGGCACGGTGCCGTAGGTCGTGGTGTAGGTCGGCCGGCCGGTCGATGCGTCGTAGGTCACGGTCACGTTGCCGCCGGTCGCGCCGGTAATCGGCACGGTGCCACCGATCACCGTACCCACCGAGCTGAGCGGGACGCCAGCGCTGGCGCCGGCGATCTGGCCCAGCGTGCCTATCGCGCCGCCGAAGATGCCCGACAGAAACCGTATCAGCGAGCCGTCGCTGGACGAGTAGGCGCGCGAGAAATCGATGCCGAACTGGTCGAGCAGCGACTTCGATATCTCGGCCACCTTGACTTCGAGCATCACCTGCTGCGGCGCGCCGACTTCGAGCATATTGACGACGCGCGGGTTGGCCTTGCCGCCACTGTCACCGGCACCCGTTCGCACGTAGGAATTCGCAAGGTCCGTCACGCGCGTGAGTGCCTCGGTATCCGTGACCGTTCCCGACAGCACGATCGAATCGAAGGCCGACGTGACCTTGATCTCCTTTTCGGCGGGCAGCAACTCGGCGATCACCGCCTGCAGTGCCGTTGTGTCCATGCCCACCACCACGTCGAAGGCGGTGCAGGTGCCGGCGCGGTCGAGCATCACCACATTCGTCGAGCCGATGGTCTTGCCCAGCAGATAGACCTCGGTCGGCGCCAGCAGCAGCACATCCACGTCGGCCACACCGGGGCGGGTGTCGAGCGCCGGGGTCTTGCTGCCATCGTCTTTCTTGGCATCGGGGTTCTCCGCCGGGCGCGCAGCGCGCGCGTTTTCGGGGTTGCCCAGCAAGATGCGTGTGACCGGCGAGATCGGCCGCAACACCGTTGACTTGCCGACCGGTATGTGTACCAGCGGCGCAATGTTGACGCGCGAGCACAGCCCGGCGATCGAGGGCGGCACGACGCGTGCCTGGGCCGGGGGCTGCTTCGCCCCTGCAGCCGCCTTGGCGGGCTGCGCTGCGACACCCAACGCCTGCAGGGCCAGGCTGACAAGCAGCGCCACGCGGGCGATCGCAACGGCGCGGCAAGGCATGAGCCAGGGCATGAGCAAGGGCGAGGGTGAGGGCATCGGTGATCTCCCGTTTTCGTATTTTTCTGGAGGGCGGTTTAGAAGCACTCGGTCACCTTGCTCAGGCCACGAATCACCTCGACACAATTGGTGGATTTGGCCGGTGCCAGCGGTGCCACAGCGACGACGGCGGCGGCGCGTGGCGCGGCGCGGCGCGCGGGCGGGGGTGGCGCGGCCACGATCGTCTTCGCGGGCTCGGGCTCCGGCGTCGCCATGCCGAGCAGTTCGGCCTTCGTGACGCCACTTCCCAAAGCTGTCGCTTTCGGATCGGTCTGGTTGCGCAGCACCAGCGACAAGGTGCCCACGCTGCGCGCCAGGTCGATCAGCTCGGCGTCATGCGGCGTCAGCTCCAAGGTCACCGCGTTCACGACCTTTGGCTTGGTTGAGTCGCGGTCGGCCTCTTGCGCCACCGCCAGCACCAGAATGCGTTCCAGCACGATCTTCGAAATCGTGCGGTCGCGGTCGCCGCGTTGCGCGCCTTCGCCCTGGGTGTTGACCATCACGTCAACATAAGTGCCGGGCAGCGCGAACCCCGCCACACCGATCACGTCGTTGACACGCACCGTCATCGCGCGCTTGCCTTGCGGCACCACAGCCGACAGGCCGCCCTTCGTGCCGATCGGCGCGAGCCGCGTTTCGGTGAGTGGTTCGCCGCGCTGCATCGACACCAGCACGACGCGCCCGTCGAGTTTGGCGGCCTCGTTAAAGGCGCCGGCGGGCACGCTGCCGCTCGGCCAATCGGCCATGCGAATCATCTCGGGCGAAAGCCGCCCGCCCAGTTCGATGTCGGCATTCGCCACCGCAATCCGGCCCTGGTCGCCGCCCTGTCCCTGCATCCAGCGCGCCGCCAGGAACACCGCCGCCAGGCCTGCGATGGCGGCAATGAACAACATCAACAGGCCGCGTGATCTCATCCCCGACTCCCAGTTTCAGACGCTGCTTCGATCAGCGCCTCGTTGCCAAAATATGCTTCCCAGGCCCAGTCGAGCAGCTCGGGCGAGAACTCGGCCGGCACGCCCAGAAAGCGCGCGCGGCTGGCGATCAGGTGCAGCAGGTCTTGCGGGTAGCACGCCAGCAGTGGCCTGCCGTGGGCTTGATGGTAGGTGCCCACGAGCCGCTCGAACGCCCCCGATTCGTGGGGAATTCCTTCGGCCGCGCAAGCACGCTCGAAGATCAGCGCGTAGTCGGCTTGCGACACCGGCCCGATCGCGATCTTGTGGCCGAGCCGGCGCAGAAACGCCGCGTCTTCGAGCTGGTCGGGGCGCAGGTTCGAAGAGAACACCAGCACCATGTCGAACGGGATCGTGAACTTGCCACCGTTGCGCAACATCAGGTGGTCGTGGCGGCGCTCCATCGGCACCACCCAGCGGTTCATCAGCTCGCGTGGCGAGATCACCTGGCGGCCCAGGTCGTCAACGATGAAGAGGCCGTTGTTGGCCTTGAAATGCGGCGGCGCTTCGTAGTAGCCGGCGCGGCTGTCGAAGCTCAGGTCGAGCATTGCCAGCGTCAACTCGCCGCCCGAAACCACGCAGGGCCGTTCGCACAGCACCCAGCGTGAGTCGGGGCGGGCCCGGTTGTCCAACGCGGCGCGCGGCGTGGCGTCGAGCGTGATCGGGCGGTGGCACTGCGCGTCGAAAACCCGAATCACTTCGCCGTGCACGCTGATCGCATACGGGATCGCAATCGCGCCGGTGACGAGCCGGCGCAGTTGCTGTGCCAGGTAGGTCTTGCCCGAGCCGGCCGGGCCGTGCAGCAGCATCGGCCGCCCCGAATTCACCGCCGTGCCCAGCAGGTCGAGCAGCCGCTCGGGCACCACCAGGTCGGCAAAGGCGGCGCGCACCTCGCCCACCGTGATGCTTTGCGCCGTGACCGACTGGGCCCGCACGCGCTCGGTGTAGGCATCGAGCGGCACCGGTGCCGCACCGACGTACGAGCTGCGTGCCATCCACTCGGCGGCGCGGGCGCGGCCCGCCTGCGTGAGGTCGAACTGCACGTCGGCCTCGTGCTGGCCGCGCCGCGTGACTTCGAGCAGCGTTTCGCGGCGCATGAACTGACACACCGCTTCGACCACCGTGCCGGCCAGGCACAACTGCGCGCTCAGTTCGGTCAGGCGCGTGAGGCCGAGCTGGAACATGGTCTTCGCGACCAACTCGACCAGGAAAGTTGATGACAGGCCGGTTTCTTCCAGCGTTTGCGGCGCACGCGGCAACGCGGCGCGCGCATCGTGAACGTTGCGGTTCGGTACGGCGGGGAACTGCAGCAAGCTCATCGGGGGTTCAGGCCATCAGCCGTGCAGCAGCCGGCCCAGCGGCCACAGCAGCGCTGCGCCGGTGCCCAGCGCAATCGCCACCGCATAGGGCAGGCGGGCGGCGGTGGTTTGCAGTGGCGCAAGCCGCGCGGCCTGGCCGGAGCTCAGGCGCAAGGCCCAGTCGGTCAGCAAGAAGCGCACATTGGCCAGCGTTTGCGTGGCCACTCCGCGGCCCAGCATGAACACCAGCGCCAACAGGCCGCCGGCGAGCAGGGTGTAAAGGGTGGCGTCGAGCACGGCTTGCGCGCCGACGAAGGCACCGACCATCGCCATCAGCTTCACATCGCCGGCGCCGGTGGCGCGCAGCAGGTAGAGCGGCATCAGCAGCGCGAAGCCGCTGAGCAGGCCGGCCAGCGGCGCCCACCAGTCGGGGCCGGCAAGAGGCACCGAGCCCGTGATCAGCGCGACTGCGTGGGCGATGAAGGCCAGCGCGATGCCGATCAGCACCAGCCGGTTCGGGATGCGGCGCGACCGCAGATCGACGAGGACGGCGGCTGCCAGCAGTGCGACGAGAAGCGTGGGAGTCACGATGATGACTGGCAGGGACATGAGGTCGATGGGTTACCGAGAGGAGAACACGAGGTGTTCTTCGCTTGACGGTGCGGCATCAGAGCGCGGCAGCGATCGCCACCTCGATGGCGGTGAACACGGCCTCGAGCTTCGAGCCGACGAGGGTGACGGAAGCAATGATGACGACAGCAATCAGCGCGGCGATGAGGCCGTATTCGATCGCGGTCACGCCCTCGTCTTCTCGACCCAGTTGCTGGATCAATCGGGTGAGTGTCATGGTGAACTCCTGGCCCGTCTGGCGGGCGTTTGGACAACTCTGCGAGCGTGAGACCGGTGACCGGGCCGGCGACACAAAATACGCCCGGCCCGGTCAGGGATCAGACGGCCGTGAGGGCTGTAGCAATGTTGGTGAACACGAGAACGAGCTTCGTTCCGACGATGGTGACGGAGGCGATGATGACAACCGCGATCAGTGCGGCGATGAGGCCGTATTCGATGGCCGTGACGCCTTCTTCGTCGCGAACAAATTTCTGGATGAAACGGGTGATTTGCATGGAGAGCTCCTGGCGGTTAAAAAATCAATCGACGCGGTGAAGCGCCTTGCCTGCGATCCGAAAGGGCCGGATCCATACCCTGCTGGCCTGTTGCGGTGACGCCGGCCAGCGATTCGCGTCTTTCCTGTCTGACGCTAGATGGCTGCCACCACGGCGGCCGACCAGGCGGCGTACGTCGCATTCAGTGCGGTGCCGGTGGCGCTGACGGCACCGATGATCGCGACCGCGATCAGTGCCGACAGCAGGCCGTATTCGATTGCCGTGACGCCCGAGTCGCCGGCAAGCCAGGCGGTGAAATGCGGTGCGGTGGTGTTCATGGCTTCGACTTTAGGAGCTGCCTGGCGCCGGCGCAGCGGAGGATGCAGCCACTGCCGGGGGGGAACTTGCGCCTTGCCAAAAGGGAGCTTTCTCCCCCCGCGTTTGCAGGTGGCCGATGCGCGCGATGCAGCCGAGAAGGTCGGCGGCCGGCTGGTGTTTTTCGATGAAGGCGCAGGCGCCGAGCCGCATCGCCCGGGCCCGCGTGGCGGGGTCGCCGTGGCTGGTGAGCACCAGCACGCCGGCGCTCAGCGCGAGTTGCGGAATCAGTGCCAGGCCGTCTTCACCGGCGAGGTCGGCGTCGAGCACCACCACCTCGGGCCGCAGCCGCGCCGCAGCGCTCAAGGCCTCGGCACTGTTGGCGGCGGTGCTGACAAAACGCAGCGCCATCTGCGCGCAGGAGATCAGCCGTGCCAGCCCTTCGCGTACCACCCGCTGGTCGTCGACCACCAGCACGCCGACGGGCGCCATGGGACGGCTGACTTCGGTGCCGGCGGCATAGGGTGGCTGCATGACTGCATGCTAGGCAGGCCTGGCCGGCGCCGCATGGGAAGCACCAGCCCCCAGTGGGGGGAGCTTGCTCCCGGGCAGCGGCGCAGCGGCAGGTCGACATCGGGTGAGCCATCCAGCGAGGTGAGCGCGCCGGGAGCCCAATGGTCACGGGAAACAAAACCGGTGCGGCGCGTGAAGACCCTCACTTGCAGTGCGCGCATCGGCTTGCAAGCCGATGCCGTTCGATGGGCTCGGCGCATGCGCCTCGAAAGCCCCATCTCACCCCCAACCCTCTCCCGCAAGCGGGAGAGGGGGCCACGCATTTTTCCTTCTCCCGGAAGCGGAAGTGGGGGCCACGTATTACTCCCTCTCCCGCTTGCGGGAGAGGGTTGGGGTGAGGGCCGCGGGATCGCAAGAACAGCCATTTCTGCGCGAACGCCGGCTTATGCCAGGAGCCTCGAATGCTCCCAGCTTTCCGCCCACACGGCAGTTCTGCTTTTCAAATTCACCCGATCCATCTGCGCGAACCGTGTGCTTGCTTCTCCGCCTCAATAAACGCCCGGCAGCAAGCGCCAGCGAACCCGGCGCTGGTAGCCGCGATAGTCGGCGCTGCTGGCCGCCAGCACGGCTTCTTCGCGCCGGATGCGAACCACCTGGGCGACATACAGCAGCGCCAGCACGACGGCGTTGCGCCATGAAAAGTTGACCATCAGGAAGCCGATGTGCCCGATCAGGTAGCCGAAATAGATCGGGTGCCTGACAACGCGGTACGGCCCTGCCATCACCAGGCCGCGTTGCGCCGGCAGCAGGCCGAACGATCGGCCAAGGAAGATCTTGGCCGTGAACTGCCAGGCCATGCCGGCCGCCTGCAAGCTCGCGCCCAGCCACTCGGGCGCGAGCCGCACCGTTCCCTGCGGATCGAGCAGCACGACGAAGCAGGTGGCATACATCGTCGCGAGCATTGACAGAACCGACAGGTCGCGCTGGCTGGCGCGGCGCGCCAGCAGCACCAGCACCAGCGTGTAGCCCTCGGAAACCAGCAGCAGCAGCGCGGTCCAGCGCGAGGTGTCCATCATCCACGCGTGCCCCCAGCGGGCGACGACGAATACCATCAGCAGCAGCGCGAAGCCGCGCAGCAACCATTCGGTCAGCCGGCCTTCAGCCGCCGGCGGCAAATCGCTTTTGAGGGTGGATTTCATCGAAGGTGTGTTCATTGCTGATTCCAGAAGTGGCGCCACTCGGTGCCCATGTTGTCGTCGGTGACGAGGGTTTGGCCGGCGGTGCGCGCGAGCACCTGGGCGCAGGGCTCGAGCAAGTCGGCTGGCGTGCGCGCGGCATCGGGCCGGGTCAGGCTTTCGAGCGCCATCAGCCGCGCCATCCCCTGGGTGTATGCGGCGCTTGAAGGGTCGAGCATCGGCCGGCCGTCGATGCGGTAGGCGTCGAGCGTGCGCCGCCAGCGCGCGAAGTTCCAGTCGATGGGCGTGGATGACAACACCACATGGTTCATGAAGCGCGCCCCGTGCGCAAAGCTCGCGCAGCCGGTGCGCTGCACGCGGCTCGAGTCGGTGGTGTTGTAGAACACGATGCCGCCCGGGTTCAGGTGCGCCTTCAGGATGGCGAGGAAGTCGGTCGACAGCAGGTTGGTCGCGTTGGCGCGAAAGTGAAATGTGCTGTTGATGACGATAGCGTCGAAGCGCCGGCTCGCATTCATGCGCAGCCAGCGGCGGCCGTCGTCGGTCACTAGCTTGAGCTTCGGGTGGGTCAGCACCGACGCGACGCTCGGGTTGCCGGCCACCAGGCCCGCATAGCCCGGGTTGATCTCGACGATGGTGAGCGAGGCCACCGCCGGGTTGTTGGCCAGCACCTGCGCCCATGAGCCCGAGGCCAGCCCGATCATCAGCACATCGCGCGGCGCGGCGTGGAACAGACTGAGCGCATACGGGCGCACGATGCCGTTCACGTCGTTGGTTAGCTCGACGTTGAAATGGCCGTCATAGGCACCGTTGCCGTAGACCGTGCCCGAATGATCGACCGTGATGATGCCGCTGCGGTTTTCAACCACCTGGGTGAAGGCGGTCTTGCCCTCGGGCCCGCCTTTCGATTGCAGCGCTTCGAGCAGTTTGTCGCTGGCGGCGGGCAGCGCCACCACGGCCAGCACGGCGACCGCCGCGATGGCAGCCGCGCGCCGGAGCTGGATGCTGCGCGGTGCCTTGATCGTCGAGCCAAGGATCAGCGCACACACGAGCCCGGCAGCGACGAGCCACTGGCCCATTTCAACCAGGCTGAATCGGTCCATCAGCACGAAGCCCGTCAGCACCGACCCCGACGCGGCACCGACGATGTTGGCGAGGTACAGCAGGCCGGTGCGCATGCCGGCCTACGCATCGGCGGCCACGCCGAGCTGTGCCAGGCAGGGCAACACCAGGCCCCATTGACGTGCCAGCAGGTAGACGCCCAACAGGCCGACGCCGAGGATGGCGCGGTCCAGCCACGCGAGGTGGGCGAGCAGGGGCAGGAACGCAAACCCGATCAGGCTGGCCACCAGCAGGCCGCGCTGCATGCGGCGAATCAACACCTCGCCGCCCGGGCCGGCGCAGGCTTCGGCGCCGAGCCGGGAACCGGACGCCAGGCCAATCAAAAAGGCGCCGAGCGTGGTCGCGAACGCGAACGAGCTGCTGCCGCTGGCGTACGACATCGCGCGGAAAAAGAAGATCTCGTATGACAGCGAGACCAGGCCGCCGCTGCACGACATCGCGAGCACCACGCCGAAGGGCAGGGCCGTGCGTGGTGCGCTGGCGGCGGGTGGCGGACCGGCCTGTGCCGCGTCGTGGCGCGTGCGCTGGCGATCGCTCAGGTACGCGGCGACGGCGCCCACGGCGACCGCTGCGTTGAAGCCCACCGCCACCACCACCGAGCCGTGCATGCCGAGCAATGGGAACAGCAGCACCGCACAGGCCAGGCAGGCCGCGCCTGCACCCAGTGTGTTGACATAGTAAAGCTGCCCGACCGACGCGCCGACGTTGCCGGAGCGCCGCACCAGGTGGCCGACGAGCAAAGGCAGGGTGGCACCCATCAACAGCGTCGGAACGACCACCAGCGCGAGTGTCACCAGCGCGATAAGCGGCAACGCCGAGCCGAGCACCAGGCCGCCGACGCGCTCGAAGATCGAAAGCGAAAACAGGCCGAACGCACCGGTCAGGGTTTCGATCACCGCGAGCATCAGCAGCAGCGGCAAGGCTCGGCGCTTCGACAACCAGCCGCCGGCCAGGCCGCCCAGGCCCAGGCCGAGCATGAAGGCCGTCACGACGATGGTGACCGACTCGATGTTGACGCCGAAGATGCGGAACAGGGCGCGTTGCCAGACCAGTTGATAGATCAGCGCCGGGAAGCCGGAGAAGAAGAACAGCACGCACAGCACCTGGACGTGCCGGTTTTGCACCGCGTCGGGACGCGGCGAAGCGGCGGCCGAAGTCATGGTGGCAGCGGGGGTGGTGGTCGTCATGATCGGCGTGCCGGCTGCAGGCCGCGCGTCGACACGGTGGGGCTGGCGGCACGCGGGACTGCACCGCGACTGCGCTCGAGCGCGATCAGCCCGATGGCCAGCGCGGCACCGGCCAGCACGTCGACCAGGTAGTGACCGCCGTCGACCGGCGTCGAGGCGAGCATCGCGGCGTTGAGAACGACGAACACCGGCAGCAGCACCGTGGCGCGCATGGCGTACGCGAGCAGCAGTGCCATCACGGTGTGCAGCGAGGGGATCGAGATCAAACCCTGCATGGCGTGCAGTGGGATGTCGCGCAGGCGGCCGTCGCGCAAGGCCTCGAAGTGGGACAGCGACGCCAGGTCGAACGGCTTGCCGATCGCGTAGTGCTTCCAGGCCCCGGCCGCAGGCAGCAAGCCCGACACCAGGATGGTCAGCAGCGTGGCGACGATGAACAAACGCATGAACTCGTCGAGCCGCCCGGGCCGCTGGCTGAAGCCGAGGAACAGGACCACAAACACCAGTTGCAACAGCCCGCTGTGGTAGGCGAGGCGCAGCGTCACCTGGCTCCACGGGTGGCCCTGGAGCCAGGCGTGCAGCGCGAGCCAGTCGAACCCGAGCGCGCGATCCCACGCCGCCAGCGGCGCATCCACCAGCGGAGCGTTGGTGCTGACGACCAGATAGCTCAGCGTTGCTGCCGCGGCCTCGAATGCGACCAGCAGTGCGGCCGCTCGCACGGTGGTGCAGATGCGCAGGTCGCGGCGGTAGCGGCCCAGCATCAGCGGTGCAAGGAAAGCGGCCAGCGCGAACCCGACGACCGCGACGCCGCGCGCGGACACCGACCACCCCGCGAGCAGCAGCCAGACGGCGTCGATGCACAGGACGATGCAGGTGAGTGTCCACGCCATGCCGAGCCGGCCCGTGGCGGCCAGCCCGGGCCGCCGCAATCGCGTGATGAACCTGCTATGCATGTGTTCCTCGACATGTGGAACTGGGCGTGGAGGCCACCGTGGCAGTTCGGGTTGAAAAGCCCGGAGAGCTTTTGCCTGCGGCGTCTAGTCGGTCACCGCATAGGACTGGCTTGAGACGAACCCGAGCGGCGTGATCACCTTGACGTTCAGCCTCCCACTGGTGACCGGGTTGCTGCATTCGAACGGCGGCGACGCGATTGAGGAGCTTTGCGTGGCGTCGCTTCCGATGACGACCGAATAAATCCAGACGGCCGCACTCGGCTCGTTGGTGTTGGGCACCACAAATTCCTTGCCGCTCAGGATCGTGCCGTTGGAAGCGGTAAATGCAATGGTGGTGCCGGCCGGCAAGATGTTGCCCGGCAAATCGACAGCGAGAAACAGCGGGAAGGTGTTGGCCTTGTTGGCGGCGAACACGGTCAGGTTGCCGTCTCTGATGGCGATTCGCAGGGTCTTCGGTACGTTGACAAACGGTATGCCGTCAACACAGTGGCTCAAGGTGACGGGCACAGGATCGAGCGGCGTGAAATTCGCCTGGCTGGTCGACAACACCTGAACCAAGGCGCCGCGCACATGCGTCGCCTGATTGTCAAAGGTCTGAGGCGACTTCAAGACGCCGTTGTATTTGCCATCGCCGATGCCGGCCCAGGAACCATTCAAGTTGGTGTCGATGAATGTTTCACCCGGCTCACGATTCGCGTTGCCTTTCGACCAGATGTCATCCGGATCGAGCGGAGCAAGCGAGGGTGTCACCACGGGGTTCCCGTTGGCATCGACTGCATTCGTCTTTGGCAGCACACCCCAGTTTGCATTGGCGTTCCGATCGGTGATTGCCCGGTCGTTTCTGAACGGCTCCCCCAAGTCCTGGAATGTTTCAACGGGCGGTTCGAACAGATTGTTCCCGTTCGTATCGCCAAAGCTTTCTTCGCCCAGTGCGTACGCGAGGATCGTGATGCGCCCATCGGCAGGGCGCGGGCTCGCGGGGCAGAAGCGCACGCTGCATTGGCCGGGAATGCCTTTTTGTTTGATGACGGAGCCGTCGGTCAGCGTCGTGTTGACCAGGCCGGTCAGGCACGACGCGTCGACCGTGCCGCCTTCGGCGGTGAAGCTGACGGCCGTGCCATCGGGTGCGGGGTTGTTGAAGTGATCGGCCAGACTGACCCGCAGCGACGAGCCGACCGGAGCTTCGCAGCCGTCGTGGTTCATGCCTTCGACGTTGTAAATGGCGGTGCTGAGCGAGAAGCTGTTTTGATCCGGTATGCCCGTCGACACCACGAGCTGGTCGGACAAGGTGGTGATCAAGGTGCCCGCCAGGGTCGCCGTCACACGCACGGGCGTATTGACGGTTCCGGCCGCCACCACGGTGCTCACGGTGCCGTCGGCGCCGGTGGTTGACGAAACCGGGTTGCGCGTCAGCCCGCCGACGTACGTCGTCAAGTCCAGATTGACCAACTGCCCGGAAACGGGGTTGCCGTTTTTGTCGAGCACCTTGAAGGTCACGGTGGAACTTTCCTGGCGACCGGCACCACCGGTGCCTTTGATGGCGATGTTTTGCGGCAGCGCCGAAACGAAAGCGATCTGGCCTGCAGTCGCTGCCAGGACGGTGATGGTTCCAGTCTGGGTAATCGTCGTGCCGTACCGGCTGCTGGCAGCCGTGACTGTGTCAGCGCCACCGCAACCCTTGTCGGTGTAGGACGTGCTCGCGACACCGTTCACCGTGATCACGGGTGAGCTGATCGTCGCCTTTCCGGCCACGGCGCACGGCGAGCTGAAGCTTACGGATTGCGCCGGAGCGAACGGGATCGACCCGTTCAACACCGTGACCCCGAGGCTGGTGGTGCCGCCGGCCGAGAGCACGGCGGGCGTGATCGAAAGCGGGCTGAGCGTGAGCGTCGGGAGCGTGACGGCATAGCCGGTTGTTCCGGTGACCGTGGTGCTGCCGACCGTTGCGCTGGCCGTGGCCGTAAACCCGCCCGCTTGCGTGCCTGCGGGCAAGCGCACCTGGGCCACGCCGCTGGCATCGGTCAAGGCGGTGCCGGAGGACGGTATGAACACCCCCGTCTTGTCGGTACTGGTGTAGGTGACGGCGACGTTTGGCGCTGCGACGCCCTTGCCGTCCTTCACCAACACTTGCAGCGTGCCGGTGCGCTCGGGGGAGATCTGCGTGATGGTTGCGCCGGACGAGTCAAGCAACGAAAGCTTGAGCGATGCGGCCAGGACCGAACCCGTCGCAGTGTCTGTGAGGCAGGCATCAGGGTGCAGCATGCTGGCTCTGCAAACGGTGGGACTGTCACCACCCCCGCCTCCGCATCCGCCCAGGGCTGCCGACAACAGAACCGCGAGGAGGGATATTTTTGTTCGCATGAGATTCCTCTGATTTCAAATTCGTCGAGAGCCCGCCAACGCACGGCAATCGGGTTTGCTGGCTCTGAGCCGTTTCCTGCGAGCCTCGGCGCGGCACTGCTGTGAGCAGGGCCGCCGACTGGAACGCATTGCCAATCCGAACCGATCTTTGAGCGGCATTGGCGCGCCGGCTATGGGAGGCGCGTCGGGTCGACCCGGGAGGTTGATCCCCCCGCAGGCGCGGGGCATCGCATCCAGGGAGACGACGATTTACCCCGATGAGCATCAGGGTGCGCCGCAGGCCTCGTTTTGCGGATGCTTTGAAAGCGCGCGTGCAAGACGCACAGGTTTCCCAAGTCGCAGGAGTGCTCGCGTGAAGCTGCGGGCTAACGTTTGATCTGAGCGGCAGGCGACAGGCCTGGTGCGCTGGGTGCCTTGTCGATGCCGGAGTGGGCGCGCGCCTTCCTGCGGGCTACCAGGTATCTGGTTGGCAATGAACGTCAGCCACGAGCCTTGCGACTTCGATCCACCCTCACCTCGAGATCAAGCATCCGCCGGGATCGAATAGCTTACGCCTCGACTGCGCCGCGCGTGGCCGCGCCGAGCCCGTGTGCGCTGGCATACACGTGCAGTTCGAGCCGGCCGCGCACGTTGAGCTTGCTGTAGATGGTGGTCAGGTGGTTGCGAAGGGTGTGCTCGCTCATGCCGAGTTCGTCGGCCACCGCGAGTTGCTTGGCGCCTGCGCGGCCCACCATGGTGACGACGATTTCGCGCTCGCGCGGTGTCAGGCTGGCGATGCGCCGTGCGTCAGGGTCGGCCGGGCGCGACAGGGCTGCCGGGTTGCCGTCGGTGAGCAGGCCCATCACTTCGCCGAGCAGCGCGCGGTGCAGCCAGATTTGACCCTCGTTGACCTTCGCGATCGCGCGCAGGATGGTCTCGGCCGGCTCGGATTTGTGGACCACGCCGCGCGCACCCTTCATCACGGCGGCGCGGTGCTTGGCGATGTCGTCGCTGCCGGTGAGTACGAGCACGCGGCCAGGGCAGCGCTGGCGCAGGCTGCCGAGCGAGGCGCCGGTGTCTTCACCGGCGAGGTCGAGGTCGAGCAGGATCACGTCTGCCGAGGCTGCGGCGTCGTGGTTGAGCAACTCGGTGCGCGAGCTGGCGGTGCCGACGACCTCCATGCCGCTCGAGCTGTCGATCAGGCGCGTCAGGCCCCAGAGCGTGATCTGGTGGTCTTCGGCCACGAAGACGCGGATCGGGCGCGGCGCAGCGTTCAAAGCGGCAGGGGCGGAACAGGCTTGGCTCATGGCGTTTCCTTGACTTTCACTTTCCAGACTGGCAACGAGCTTCAGTCACAAGCTTTGCGCGCTCGAATCACTCTTACTCTGTGGGCCACGCGAAGGGGAGACCCGCAGACTGGCTGAACGTTGTTGCTGAATCAGGGTTACCTTTTACAGAGGGATCTGGATGACGAGCTCGGTGTTCAGCCCATCCGGACGGGTGATGTGCAAGGTGCCGCCGAGTTCGGCGGCGCGTTCGGTGAGTGAGCCGGGGTTGAATTCATCTGCGGCACGGCCGTGAACGCTGCCCGAGTCGTCTCGCACGTTCAACCGAACCATCGACGACTCGAGCGACAGCTTGAGCCATACATGCCGTGCTGCGGTGTGCTTGCGGATGTTGTTGAGGGCCTCGTTGACCATGTGGAACAGCGCGCTGGCGAGGGCCCGGGTGGTGGGCAGATTGTCGGGGCAGTCGACTTCGACCTCGATGCCGAAGAGCAGCGCGAAGCGCCGCACCTGCCGGCGCACGGCGGGCACGAGGGCGTTGTCGCCGGAGTCGTTGCCGGTGCGCAGGCCCGAAATCAGCTCGCGCAGCGCGGCGACTTCACCGTTTACGAGTTCGGCCAGCGAATCGACCTCGGCGCGGGCCGGGTTGTCGTGCGGGATGCGCAGCGCCACGCATTCGACCGCGTATTTGAGGCCGAGGTAGGGCTGGATGGCGCTGTCGTGCAGGTCACGGCCGATGCGCGCACGCTCGTGGCCGGCGGCTTCGTCCTGGAGCTGATCCACGAGCGCCGCCTGCTCGATGATGCGCAGCAGATCGGGGCCGGCACCGGCGAGCGCGGCGACATCCTGGTGGGTGCTGCGGGTGCGGCTGTAGCCGAGCACGAAGTGGCCGTGCTGCCGGCCATAGCGCGTGAGCGGCACGATGTGCAGGCTGCGCACGTCGAGCAATTGCGCCAACTCGGCGAGCGGTGCGGCGAGGCCGGCCGGCAAGGGCAGGTCGGCGTGCATGCGCGTGCTTCGGCGCAGATCCCACCAGGGGCGCCGAACGTAGCTCACCGGGCAGGCCGGCGCGGGCGCCAACAGGGCTTCGAGACGCACATGCACTTCGTCATTGGCGCGAAAGCTGCCTTCTTCGCGGCTGGCGAGCATCGCCGGGGCGGCTTGGCTGCTGGGCAGCACCAGCGCCACCACATCGGCTTGCGTTCCGGCGCGCAGGCGCTCCGCCAGTTCGGCGCAGATCGCGTCGAGGCCGCGGCGCGGGTCGAGGTGCGCGCTGAATTCGCCGATCAGCGCCATCCGGCTGCGCAGCACGCTCATCGGCCGTGCGAGTACCGCCGCCGCCGGAACGAGGGTCAGCACGAGCAAGGTCGGCAGGCTCTCGCGCCACCCGAGGCTGAGGCTGCGGGCCAGGTCACCGTTGATGTCGAAGAGCAGGCCGGCCGCAGCCAGCAGCGCGAGCAGCACCCCGTTCGCGACGCCGTAACCGATGCTGACCACCACCACGGGGTGCACCAGCGTGATGATGAGCATCATGGTGCCGACCGTTAGCAGCTTCATGGTGACGCAGGCCCAGGCGACATCGATCCAGTACGGCCACAGCGTGGTGTGGTGACTGCGCCCGCTCGCCTCGACCCACAGCACCCAGCCGGACCACAGGCAATACGCCAACAGAATCGAAACCGCCCAGACGCTGATGTGCGCTTCGCTGGCGATGAGTAGCACCGTGCACAGCAGCGCGGTCACGACACGGATGCCGGCAATGAAACGGCGCATCTCGCCGGAAGGCCCGGCGTGGAGCGGCGGGGCAACAAGATCCGGTGTTGACGCCAGCGTGCTCATGGAGTCGAGTTTGTATCAGCTTGTGAATTCAGCAGCCGTCCGCACCCCCGAAACCGGGGGTACGAAAATCATCAAGTTTGATGATTTATTGGCATTTCCCCCGAGTCTGAGGGCCGGATGACTGGAGGGTGAAGCAGCCGTAGCTCTTTCTTGATATGAGTCTGTCGGACTTGAGCCGCGAAGCCTCGTGTCAGTTGGTGCAGGGTGTCGTGCGCGGCGGCGCGGGCCGAAGTCGCTCGCGGTGAGACGCCTGAGCGCACGACAGATCGCCCAAGACGCGCTGCAAGGCCAGCTTCTCAGGGTTGCGGCGGGCATTTGCCCTCTGTTCACGCCGCCCGCAGCACCGGCAGCCGTTTGATGTCCAGGCCATCGTCACGAGTGACCACACCCAGCGTGCCTTGTTGGGCGCGCTCGACGGCGACTGCAGGCGTCTCGATCTGCGGCAGGAAGCGCCGGCGGCGGCAGCAGATACGCGGTGTCTCGATCAACGGCAACGAATCGGCTCGCGTGATGCGGCTTTGCTCGGACTGGCGCAGTCGCCCGAGCCGACCCAACTCGGGGTAGACGCGAAAGTCCGACAGCCTCCTAGAATCGGCGCTCTGTCGAAGCCAAGCAAGGACCGATGCATGAAGATCAAAAGCCAGCGCGATTTCTGGTCCGGCCTGATGTTCGTGACGGTCGGCGTGGTGTTCGCCATCGGCGCCACGAACTACTCGATGGGCACTTCGGCGCGGCCCGGCGCAGGCTACTTCCCGATGATCCTGAGCGTGGTGATGGCCTTGCTCGGCGCGGTTGTGCTGTTCAAGTCGCTGACGATTGAAACCGAAGGCGGCGACCCCATCGGCGAATTCGCCTGGCGGCCCTTGCTGGTGATCGTGGCGTCGATCGCCGCGTTCGGCTTTGCACTTCCCAGGCTGGGGCTGTTCGTCACCATACCGCTGCTGATCATCATGGTCAGCTTTGCCGGCGACGAGTTCCGGTGGAAGGGCGTTCTGGCCAGCTGTTTGGTGTTGACGGCAGGCTCGTGGTTCATTTTCATCTGGGGGCTGAAGCTGACGATCCCGCTTAAGCCGATCTTCATGGCCTGACACCGGAGAACCGCACCCCATGGACTTGCTCAACAACCTCGCGCTCGGCTTCAGCGTCGCCTTCACGCTGCAGAACCTGACGTATGCGTTCTTCGGGTCGGTGCTCGGCACCTTGATCGGCGTGCTGCCCGGCCTGGGGCCGGTGGCGACGATCGCGATGCTGCTGCCTTCGATCTACGCCCTCGACGCCACGCCCGCGCTGATCATGCTGGCCGGCATCTATTACGGCGCGCAGTACGGCGGCTCGACCACCGCAATCCTGATCAACGTGCCGGGCGAATCATCGTCGGTCGTGACCGCCATCGATGGTTACCAGATGGCGCGTCAAGGCCGTGCCGGCCCGGCGCTCGCCGCAGCCGGCCTCGGCTCGTTCTTCGCCGGTTGCGTGGGCACCATCATCATTGCCGCGTTCGCCCCGCCGCTCACCGAGCTGGCATTCAAGTTCGGCCCGGCCGAGTACTTCTCGCTGATGGTGCTGGGGCTGATCGGCGCGGTGGTGCTGGCCTCGGGCTCGCTTCTCAAGGCGATCGCGATGATCATCCTCGGCCTGCTGCTGGCGCAGATCAACACCGACGTGATCTCGGGCACGGCGCGCTACAGCTTCGACATTCCGGAGCTCACCGACGGCATCGGCTTCGTCGTCATCGCGATGGGCGTGTTCGGCTTCGGCGAGATCATCTCCAACCTCGGCCAGCCGGCCGAACACCGCGAGGTCTTCACGAAGGACGTGAAAGGCCTGTGGCCGACGAAGCAGGACTTCAAGGACGCCTTTCCGGCCGTGCTGCGCGGCACCGCGCTCGGCTCCGTGCTCGGTGTACTGCCGGGCGGCGGTGCGCTGCTGGCGTCGTTCGCGGCCTACACGCTCGAGAAGAAGATGCCCGGCCACCCCGGCGAGGTGCCGTTCGGCCGCGGAAACATCCGCGGCGTGGCAGCGCCCGAGTCGGCCAACAACGCCGGCGCCCAGACCTCGTTCATCCCGATGCTCACGCTCGGCATTCCGCCCAACGCGGTGATGGCGCTGATGGTGGGCGCGATGACGATCAAGGGCATCCAGCCCGGCCCGCAGGTGATGACGAGCAACCCGCAACTCTTCTGGGGCCTGATCGCCTCGATGTGGGTCGGCAACGCGATGCTGGTGATCCTGAACCTGCCGCTGATCGGCATCTGGATCAAGCTGTTGACGGTGCCGTACCGCTATCTGTTCCCGGCCATCACGCTGTTCTGCTGCATCGGTGTTTACACGCTCAACAACAACACCTTCGACGTGCAGTTGACGGCCCTGTTCGCGTTGATCGGCTACCTGTTCTACAAGTTCAGTTGCGAGTCGGCGCCCCTGCTGCTCGGCTTCATCCTCGGGCCGATGATGGAAGAGAACCTGCGCCGTGCGCTGCTGCTGTCGCGCGGCGACTGGAGTGCCTTCGTCACGCGCCCGCTGTCGGCCGGCTTGCTGGCCTGCGCGGCGTTGATGGTGGTGATCGTGCTGCTGCCTTCGATCAGCAAGAAGCGCAACGCGACGTTTCAGGAAGAGTGAACCTCGGGCCCCGGCCGCTCGCCCGCCATCCCGCCATCCCGCCATCCCGCATCCCGCCATGACGCCCCATCCCGCCCGCGAAGCGCTGCACAACGAGGTGCATGCGCGCCCCTATGAACGCCTGACGGCGCCGCTGCTGCTTTCCCATGTGGCGATGTTCGGCCCGCAGGCGGGCGCCGCCTACGCGCACATGGTCGAGCTGCTGCGCAAGCGCCACCTGCCGCTGCCAGCGGTGGATGCGAACCACCTCAGCGCCGACCTCGGCGGCGTGCACCTGCGCTGGGAAAAGCACACCGAATTTCACACCTGCACGTTCTGGAAGCCGCTCACTGATGCTGCCAGTGCGGCTGAGTCGGCGGGCCACGTCTTTGATCAGAGCGCCATCGCCGAACTGCCCCCCGAGTGGCTCGCTGCCTTGCCCGGCGAGTGGCTGGTGGGCCTGCACATGCTGGTGCTCGACGCGCCGGGCTTGAAGCAGGCGGGCACGGTGATGTCGCCGGTGCTGCGCCGGCTCGTCAGCGCAAATTTGTACGAAGACAGCCTGGTCGGCGCCAGCCTGATGGATGGCGACGCGCAGGTCTGCACCGACTTCCGGCTGCGTGCCGACGGCTTCTCGCGCACCGTGCTCGCCACCGACGGCATGAACCCGCGGCGCCTCGGCCGCGCGGTGCAGCGGCTGCTCGAGATCGAGACCTACCGCATGACGGCGTTGATGGGCCTGCCGCTGGCGCGCGAGGTCGGCGCGTCGCTGGTGCATGCCGAACAAGACCTGGCGACGGTGGCGGCGCAGATCCGCAGCGCGCAGCGCGAACAAGAGCCCGAACTGCTGCGCCAGCTGACCCAGCTCGCGGCCGAAGTCGAGAGCCTGTACGCCCGCACCCACGCGCGCTTTTCGGCCAGCGCGGCCTACTTCGAATTGCTGCAGAGGCGCATCACCGAACTGCGCGAACAGCGCATCGAGACCCTGCAGACGCTGGGCGACTTCATGGACCGCCGTCTTGCCCCGGCGATGCAGACCTGTGCCTGGGCGGCCCGGCGCCAGCAGGCGCTGAGCGAGCGCATCTCGCGCATCAGCAACCTGCTGCGCACGCGGGTCGAGATCGAGCAGCAGCAGAGCAGCCAGGATTTGCTCGACGCGATGAACCGGCGCCAGAAGGCGCAGATGCTGTTGCAGACTGCCGTCGAGGGCTTGTCGGTGGCGGCCGTCACGTACTACGGCGCGGGCCTGGTGGGCTACCTCGCGAAGGGCGCCAAGTCGGCCGGCATGAACCTCGTGCCCGACGTGGCCGTGGCCTTCAGCATTCCGCTCATCGCACTCGCGGTGTGGTTCGGCATCCGGCGCCTGCACCGCAGCGCGCAGGCGGCCGCCGATTGATTCAGCAGGCGCGTGCTCCCATGAACCCCATGAACCCCAGCTTCAACTGGACCCACGGCTACCCGAGCCAGCGCCTGCCGGTGTTCGGCCGCAACGTCGTCGCCACTTCGCATCCACAGGCCGCACAGGCCGGCTTGCGGATGCTGCAGAACGGCGGCAATGCGGTCGATGCGGCCATCGCCACGGCGGCGGCGATGACGATTCTCGAACCGGTCAGCAATGGCCTGGGCTCGGATGCGTTCTGCCTGTTGTGGGATGGTCAAACCCTGCACGGCCTGAACGCTTCCGGGCGCGCGCCGCAAGCCTGGACGCCCGAGTACTTCAAACGCAAGCATGGCGCCGACCGGCTCGCGCCGCCGGCCCGAGGCTGGGACAGCGCGACCGTGCCCGGCGCCGTAGCCGGCTGGGTGGCGCTGAGCGAGCGCTTCGGCAAGCTCCCGTTCGCCGACCTGCTGGCGCCGGCCATCGACATCGCCGAGCGCGGCTACTGCGTGCCCATCGTCGTGCAGCAGAAGTGGGCGGCGGCCGTGCCGCTGCTGGCCGATCAACCCGGCTTCGCGCAAGCGTTCATGACGCGCGGGCGGGCGCCGAACGTCGGCGAGTTGTTCCGCCTCCCCGATGCCGCGCGCTCGCTGCGGCTGATTGCACAGACCCGCGGTGCGGCGTTCTACGACGGCGAGATCGCACAGGCCGCCGCCGCCCACGCGCGTGATCATGGCGGCGCGATGACGGCGGCTGACTTCGCCGCCTACCGGCCCGAATGGGTCGAGCCGATCGGCATCGATTACGCTGCGCGAGGTGGCGAGCCCTACCGCCTGCACGAGATCCCGCCGAACGGGCAGGGCATCGCGGCGCTGGTCGCGCTCGGCATCCTGAAGCACTTCGATCTGGCGTCGCTGCCGGTCGACAGCGCCGAGTCGCAGCACCTGCAGATCGAGGCGATGAAGCTTGCGTTTGCCGACACCTACCGATTCGTCGCCGAGCCGGCGAGCATGGAGGTGACAAGCGCCCAACTGCTCGACCCTTCCTACCTCGCCGCGCGTGCGAAGCTGATCGACATGAAGCGCGCGCAGGACTTCGGCGCCGGCAACCCGGCCAAAGGCGGCACGATCTACCTCAGCGCCGCCGACGAGAGCGGCATGATGGTCAGCTTCATCCAGAGCAACTACCTGGGCTTCGGCTCCGGCATCGTCGTGCCGGGCTACGGCCTGTCGATGCAGAACCGCGGCCATGCGTTCAGCCTGGACGCGAGCAGCCCGAACCTCGTCGCGCCGGGCAAGCGGCCGTTCCACACCATCATCCCGGCGTTCCTGACGCAGGACATCGACGCGAAGCGCGAGGCGGTCATGAGCTTCGGCGTGATGGGCGCGAACATGCAGCCGCAGGGGCACGTGCAAACGCTGGTGCGCATGCTGGCCCACGCGCAGCACCCGCAGGCCGCCTGCGACGCGCCGCGCTGGCGCTTCAATGCCGGGTTGGAGATCAACGTCGAGGCGGCGATGAACCCGGCCGCGGTCGCCGGCCTGCAGTCCCTCGGCCACCGCGTCGAAGTCATCGACGACAGCTATCAGGACTTCGGTGCCGGTCAGTTCATCTGGCGCCTCGGCGACCCGGCCGTCGAGGGTTATGTGGCCGCGAGCGACCCGCGCCGCGACGGTCAGGCGGTGGCGTATTGAGCGTGCTGCATTGAGCACGGCGACAGGCGCCAGATCAGGCGCCCTCTGGCCCGGCCTGCTGCTCGCCACCGTTGGTGCGATCGCGTTCTCGGGCAAGGCCATCATCATCAAGCTGGCCTATCGCTACGGCGTGGATGCGGTCACGCTCATCATGTACCGCATGTTGTTTGCGCTGCCGCTGTTCGTGCTGCTGGCGTGGTGGGCCGGGCGCGGCAAGCCGGCGTTGACACGCCGTGACCGGCTCGCCGTGCTCGGCCTCGGCTTCACCGGCTACTACCTCGCGAGCTTTCTCGACTTCGCCGGCCTGGCCTACATCAGCGCCAGCTTCGAGCGGTTGATCCTGTACCTCAACCCGACGCTGGTGCTGGCGATGGGCACAGTATTCTTCAAGCGCCGCGTCACGCGCCGCCAACTGGTGGCTCTCGGCGTGAGCTACTGCGGCGTGCTGCTGGTGTTCGGCCACGAGGCGGCGTTGTCGGGCGCGCACGCGGCCCTCGGCGCGGCACTGGTGTTCGGCAGCGCCATCAGTTACGCGGTCTACCTGGTCTACAGCGGCGAAGAGGTGAAACGCCTCGGCGCCCTGCGCCTCACCGGTTTGGCCAGCAGCGTGGCCTGCGTGCTGTGCATCGCGCAGTTCGTGGTGCTGCGGCCGATGGGCGCGGCGCAGGTGGCGGCGCCGGTCATCTGGCTGTCGATCCTGAACGCCACCGTCTGCACCTTCGCGCCGGTGTTGATGGTGATGATGGCAATCGAACGCATTGGCGCCACGCTGGCCGCGCAGACCGGCATGGTCGGCCCGCTGTCGACCATCCTGATGGGCGTGGTAATCCTCGGCGAGCCGTTCACGGCCTGGATGGCGGCCGGGACGGTGCTGGTGCTGGCGGGGGTCTGGTTGCTGGCGAAGTGGCGTTGAGCGGGTGGTGCGACCCGTGCTGCGTGGACCGTGCGCCCCACGCACGAACGGGTTGCGCAGTCACCAACCGCCGAGGTTGCGCCAGCCTGAGAGCCTGCATCCGGGCAGACCCGGCAATCATGCGCGGAACGTTGTGCCTTCGGGGCATGTGCTTAACGGTGTCTGGCGTGCTGGGCAACCTGGCTGCCGGCAGAGCACGGCCACGATCCTGGTTGGGTCTCCGACCTTGAAGTCAGGGCGCATCCTTGCAGCCCTTGGCAGTGCGGCTGGCCTGGCTCACGAACGGATCGTTCCTGCACAAGCGAAGAGATGTGTGAGGGTCGTTGCATTTTTGTGGACGCCGATTCGTACCCTTCATCTTGAATGTCAGCTTGTCACCTTCGCAGCCTGATTCACGACCGCTCAGAGTCAACCCAGCGCTGCCTTTCGTCCCGGCAGCCCCAGCGACCGCAATTCAGCGTTTGCCGGCTCTTGATCGGCGGAATCGGCGAGCGGTACACGGCCAATAGTCGTGGGCCAACGCTTGTCGCCAATGCAGTCACTAGACATTGCGACAGTCGGATCGCGCATCACAAGCCCGAATGTGCCGTGCGAAATCGGCCGGGGCTTGTTCCAGCAACGCGCTTAAATAGGCGGGCGAAGTTCGCTGGTTCGCTGAAGCCCAGTTCAGCGCCGATCAACTCCACCGAAAGTGCTGTGTGAGCCAGCCGCTGCTGGGCTTCGAGCACGAGCCGCTGCTCGATCATCGTTTTCGGGCCGAGCCCGCGGATCGTCATGCAGCTGGTGTGCAAGGTCTCCGGCGAACAGCCAAGCCAGCTCGCGAATTCGGCGACGCAGTTACTCTGGCCCAGGCGCCGTTCGAGCTCACGCTGGAAGCGCGCGACTGTGCGCGATGCTGCGGTAAACGGGAAACTGCCGCGCTCCGTCGACGCAGACAACGTGGCCAGACGCAGCAGCAGCACGTTCAGCAGATGCTGGATGATGCGCTCTCCGAGCAGCGTTCCATCAGTGCGGCCGTACTCTTCGGCCAGCCGTTCAAAATCCTTCGCGGTCAGCCGCGATGCTCCGCCAGTGGCTTGCAGCGAACCTGTGGGCAATACGTGATCGACCAAGCTGTCGAGGCCACTCAACTTGGCGAGCGCATGGTCGGGCAGCACGAACACGGGCGAGAACAGCACAACGATTGCATGGCGGTTTCAAGTCCAAAGCGCAACGGTCTTGAGTCAGTGGGCCGCCGTCTAGCTTGACCGTGAGTTCACCATTCAGCCTATTGTCGCTGTTCAACCGGCAGCGCTGAAAAGCAGCAACTATTCGAGGGCGCAATTTCGCACCACGCTCAAGCGGCCATTCAAAGCGCGAGTCAAGCCGGCCAAGGCCAGCTTCCACAGCCACCGGGAGGTCCGCTGGCGACGAACTCAGGTCGACGAACCGCAGCCGTGAATCCATGGCACCGATGGCGGCGGAGACCGAACCGACGATCATTCGAAGCGCACCCCGTTGCCGCTGATCGGTAGCCGCTCAAGGTGCATTGCTGGCACGATGGCCAGCCCATCTCAAGGAGAACTCTCATGCGCGTCATCCCACTCCTGCTGACGTTGGCCTTGGTGACGCCAAGTTTTGCCTTCGGGGCCGATATCAGCACTGGCGACGAGCTGGAAGCAACGATCAGGGGCCTGGACCTGGCGGAAGCAGACGCTGTGCTTCGGGGCGACTTTGTCGCCGTTGATAAGCTCTGGGCGCCCGACATGGTCGTCAATAATCCTTCCAATGAAGTTGTAAGGTCGAGCCGTGGGCGGGTGCGAACAGGCGTGGTGACGTACGCATCGTTCGTGCGAAATATCGAGTCGATCGAAATTTATGAAGACACCGCCATCGCTATGGGCAACGAGGTCGTCGTGCCGAGCGGAAAGTCGCCGGGCGCAGGCACCACGATTCGCCGCCGCTACACCGACGTCTGGATGAATCGAGATGGCGCGTGGCGGCTGACAGCACGCCATGCCAACGTCGTTTGCCCAAACTGAGCGCCGCACAGGCCGACATGGCACCGGCCCGCAGACCGGCCCGGGCGCTGCCGACTGACCGCTGGCCGCAAGCTGGGTCGATGGCGATCGCATCATTGAGGACACAAGTATGCTGGAACTTCGCCCCACCTGCGAGCACTGCAATGTCGCCTTGCCGCCGACTTCTATGGCGGCCCGCATCTGCAGCTTCGAATGCACCTTCTGCGCCGCGTGTGTGGAGCAGGTGCTGGGCAACGTCTGCCCGAACTGCGGCGGCGGCTTCGCGCTCCGGCCGGTGCGGCCCGTGGGCCCGTGGAAGGGCAAGGGCCCGCTCGGGGCGTACCCGGCCAGCCTGAAGGTGCGGCACGCGCCGGTCGATGCGGCGGCCCATGCCGCGCTCAGTGCGCAGGTCAAGGGCGTGCCACCCGAACAGCGGTAGTGGGTGCCCGCGCTGCGAACGCTGCGCACATCCAAGGCTGACGATGACGGACGAGGAATCGCTGTTTGCTGCCATTCACGAGAACGTCGCGCTGCACGGCCATGACGCTTCATGGCCCGTTCGGTTCGCCGAAGAACGGGCGCGGCTGCTGGCCTGGTTCCCCGCCGTCCTGATCGATGTGCAGCACATCGGCAGCACGGCGGTTCGCGGGCTGGTCGCCAAGCCGATCATCGACATCCTCGCCGGGGTCGAATCGATGGCCGTGGCCGGCTCGCTGGCGCCGACGCTGAACAACGCCGGCTACACCACGTCGGTCGAATTCAACGCCACCCTCACCAACCGACAGTGGTTCATGCGCTGGGCCGACGGCCGGCGCACGCACCACCTGCATGTGGTGATTCACGGCGGCAGCGTCTGGCACGAGCATCTGCGGTTCCGCGATGCGCTGCGTTCCAGTGCCGCTTTGTCCGAACGTTATGCCGCCCTGAAGTGGTCATTGGCCGCGCTCCATCCGAACGACCGGGAGGCCTACACCGAGGCCAAGGCCGGGTTCGTTCGCGCGGTGATCGACGGCAACTGACGGCGGGTCCATCATCCACCGTTCCGGGGCCGCGATCGCCGCACGGCACGCGACCCCCGACACACGACAAAGGAAAATCATGGACTTCGGGCTGACGGGCAAATGGGCGCTGGTGTGCGCCGCGAGCAAGGGCTTGGGCAAGGGCTGCGCAAGCGCGCTGGTGCGCGAGGGCGTGAACGTGGTGATCACCGCGCGCGGTGCCGCCGCGTTGCGAGCCACCGCAACGGAACTGCGGGCCATGGTCCCGGCAGGATTGCAAGTCGAGGTGCGCGCCGTGGCCGGCGACATCACGACAGCCGAAGGGCAGGCTGCGGCGCTGGCCGCGTGCCCGCAGATCGACATCCTCGTCAACAACGCCGGCGGCCCGCCGCCCGGCGACTTTCGCGACTGGGACCGCGACACCTGGATCAAGGCGCTCGACGCCAACATGCTGACCCCCATCGCGCTCATCAAGGCGACGGTCGATGCGATGGCGGCGCGCGGCTACGGGCGCGTCATCAACATCACCTCGGGCGCGGTGAAGGCGCCGATCGGTGCGCTGGGCCTGTCGAACGGCGCGCGCAGCGGCCTCACCGGCTTCGTCGCCGGCCTGGCGCGCAGCGCCATCGCAGCGCGCGGCGTGACGATCAACGGCCTGCTGCCCGGCGCGTTCGACACCGAGCGCCTGCGCACCACCTTGCGGGCCGGCGCGCAGCAGGCCGGACAAGACCCGGACGCCACATGGCGCGCACGCGAGCAGGCGATTCCCGCGCGGCGCTTCGGCACGGCGGATGAGTTCGGCGCGGTCTGCGCTTTCCTGTGCAGCGTGCAGGCCGGCTACCTGACGGGGCAGAACATCCTGCTCGATGGCGGAGCGTATCCGGGGACGTATTGAGCGCCCGAGCCACGTCATCCCGGCATCACCGCGCCGCAGTTCCAGCACTGCTCGAACGGCCCGTCGATCACCTCGCGGCAGCCCGGGCAGGCCCAGTGGCGGTGCGGCGGGTTGCGCAGCTCGTGCAGCAGGCCGCGGGCATGCTCGAGCTGGTCGGCGTCCTGCACCCACAGCTCGGGCAAGGTCTGATCCGGCGGCACCTCGCCGGCGATGCTGCTGGCGTACTGGCGCTGCACCGTGGTGGGAACGCCGGCGTGGCTCAGCAGGTCGGCCCACAGGGTGGCCAGGGCGAGGTTGGGGGCGGTGGTCAGACGTTTCATGAAGGAAGGTTCGGCCGCGAAGAGCAAGCCGGCCAACCCGAAAACAGGCGGGTCGTGTGCCGGCCTCATACTGCACCAGATTCATCATCGACGGAGACTTCCATGGCCCCCCAGACCAGCCCCACGATCCGCATCGACCAGCACGGCGGCGCCGATGCAATGCACTTGGTCGACCTGCAAGTCGGCGACCCCGGCCCGGGCGAGATTCGTATTCGCCACCACGCCTGCGGCCTGAACTACATCGACGTGTACCAGCGCTCGGGCGTGTACCAACTGCCGATGCCGCTCGCGCTCGGCATGGAGGGCGCGGGCGTGGTCGAGGCTGTGGGCGAGGGCGTGACGCACCTGAAGGCGGGTAACCGTGCCGCCTACGCCAGCAACCCGCCCGGCAGTTACTGCCTGCTGCGCGTGATGCCGGCGAAGTGCGTCGTTAGGCTGCCCGATGCGATCTCGTTCGAGACCGGCGCGGCGATGATGCTGAAAGGCCTGACGGCCCAGTACCTGCTGCGCAAGACGCTACCGCAAGAGGGCTTGCAGAGCGGCGACTTCGTGCTGTTTCATGCAGCGGCGGGCGGCGTCGGTTTGATCGCCTGCCAGTGGGCCAAGGCGCTCGGCCTGCAATTGATCGGCACCGCAGGTTCGGACGAAAAGTGCGCGCTGGCGGCCGCGAACGGTGCGGCCTTCACGATCAACTACCGCACCGAAGACTTCGCGGCACGCGTCAAGGAAATCACCGGCGGCAAGGGCGTGAAGGTGGTCTACGACTCGGTCGGCAAGGACACTTTCGAGAAGTCGCTCGACTGCCTGCGCCCGTTTGGCCTGATGGCGAGCTTCGGCAATGCCTCGGGCGTGGTCGCACCAATCTCGCCGGGCATCCTCGGCCTGAAGGGTTCGCTGTATTTGACGCGCGCCACCCTGTTCACCCACATCGCCACGCGCGAAGCCACGCAGGCCATGGCCGACGACCTGTTTGCGGTGGTGAGCAGCGGCAAGGTGAAGATCCACATCGACCAGCGCTATGGATTGGCTGATGTAGCACAGGCGCACCGCGACCTGGAAGCGCGCAAGACGACGGGTTGCAGTGTGCTGATTCCTTGACGCCCTGAACGCAAGAGAATGCTCACTCACCGCAGAGGCGCGGAGTACGCGGAGTTGCGCAGAGTGAATGCAAATGGCTTGTCTTCTCCGCGGTCCTCTGCGTACTCCGCGTCTCTGCGGTGGTGAGTTGCAAGTCCACGATCACCGCCCGCGCCGCACCCGCCGCAGCTCGTCCAGGATCAGGCAGGCCGCGCCGACCGAGATGGCGCTGTCGGCGACGTTGAACGACGGGAAATAGTGGCCCGCGTAGTGCACCTGAATGAAGTCGACCACATAGCCGTGCAGCAGCCGGTCGATGACGTTGCCCACCGCCCCACCGAGGATCAGCGCCAGTGCCCAGCTGAACAGGCGTTGGCCGCCGTGGCTGCGCAGCATCCAGACGATGAAGACGGCGGCCAGCGCGCCCAGGCCGATGAAGAACCAGCGCTGCCAGCCGCCGGCACCGGCGAGGAACGAGAACGCCGCGCCGCTGTTGTGGACGCGCACGATGTTGAGGAACGAGGTGACGGTGTGGCTGTCGCCGAGCTGGAACATGCCCAGGATCAGCGTCTTCGTGAACTGGTCGAGCAGGACGACGATGAGGGCGATGCCGAGCCACGGGATGAGCGAGCTGGCGGATTTTCTGATTGCCATGCTCAAGCCACCGTGCGGATTTCGCCGGCGCCGAACAGGTTGCTCGTGCAACGTGCGCAGATCGTCGGGTGTGCGAGGTCCGCGCCCGCGTCGCCTCGGTAGTGCCAGCAGCGTTCGCATTTGATCGCGGTCGATGGGGCAACGCTCACCGCCAGTTCCACGCTCTCGGTCAGCGTGGCGCTCGACGTGATCGTGACGAACTTCAGGTCGTTGCCCAGCGAGGCGAGCAACGCGTGGTCGCTCGCGTTCACGCCGATGCTGACGTTGGCCTGCAGTGATGAGCCGATGCTGCCAACACTGCGCACCGCCTCGATCTCCTTGTTGACCGCGTCGCGCACTTCGCGGATGCGGCTCCACTTCGCCAGCAGCGCGCCATCGTTCCAGCCGCTCGTGTCGCTGTAAGTCTCGACGAAGATCGACGTGGTCTTGCCCGGCGCAAACAACTTCCAAGCTTCCTCGGCGGTGAAGCTCAGGAATGGCGCCGACCAGCGCAGCATCGCGTTTGTCATGTGCCACAGGGCTGTCTGCGCCGAGCGCCGGGCCAGACTTTTCGGTGCGGTCGTGTAGAGCCTGTCCTTCAGGATGTCGAGGTAGAACGCGCCCAGGTCTTCGCTGCAGAACACCTGCAGTTTGGCCACCACCGGGTGGAACTCGAAGGCCTCGAAGTGGGCCAGCACCTCGGCCTGGAACTGCGCCGTGCGGGCCAGCGCCCAGCGGTCGATCTCCAGCATCTGGTCGAGTGGCACGGCATCGGTGGCGGCGTCGAAGTCGCTGGTGTTGGCGAGCATGAAGCGCAGCGTGTTGCGGATGCGCCGGTACGCATCGACGACTCGCGCCAAGATCTTCGCGTCGATGCCCAGGTCGCTCGAGTAGTCGGTCGCAGCACACCACAGGCGCAGGATCTCGGCGCCGTACTTCTGCGCCGACTCGGCCAGCGGCATGTAGTTGCCCAGGCTCTTGCTCATCTTGCGGCCCGAGCCATCGACCGTGAAGCCATGCGTCAACAGGCCGCGGTACGGCGCGCGGCCGAACATCGCGCAGGCGATCAGCAGCGAAGAGTGAAACCAGCCGCGGTGCTGGTCGTGGCCTTCGAGGTAGAGGTCGGCTTCGGGGTTGACATGGCCCTCGTCCGAATCAGCGCCGGTCGTGCCCGGGTGGCTGCCCGATTGCGCATTCAGCACATGGAAGAAGCTCGAGCCCGAGTCGAACCAGACGTCGAGGATGTCGTTGCTCTTGGTGTATTCGCCAGCCTCGGCACCGAGCAGGTCTTGTGCGGTCAGCACCGACCAGGCCTCGACCCCGCCGGCCTCGACGACGGCCGCTGCGCGGTCCATCAAGGCCATCGTGTCGGGGTGCAGTTCGCCCGTGTCCTTGTGCAGGAAGAAGGGCAGCGGCACGCCCCAGTTGCGCTGCCGGCTGATGCACCAGTCGGGCCGGTTCGCGATCATGTCGCGCAACCGCGCCTGGCCGTTCTGCGGGTAGAAGTTGGTCGCCTCGATGGCCGCCAGCGCGAGCTGGCGCAGCGTCTGCGCCGGTGCTTCGGTGGTGAACACGCCGGCGCGCTCGGCATCGGCTTCGTCCATGCGCACGAACCACTGCGCGGCGGCGCGGTAGATCACCGGCGTCTTGTGGCGCCAGCAGTGCGGGTAGCTGTGCACCAGGGTCGAGGTGGCGAAGAGGCGGCCGGCGTCGCGCAGCGCATCGGCGATGAGCGGTGCAGCCTTCCAGATGTTCAGGCCGCCGAACAGCGGCAGCGCCGCATCGAAGCTGCCGTTGCCTTGCACCGGGTTCAGGATGTCGTCGACCGCCAAGCCGTGGGCGCGACACGAATTGAAGTCTTCGATCCCGTAGGCCGGTGCCGAGTGGACGATGCCGGTGCCGTCTTCGGCCGTGGCGTAGTCGGCCGCGTACACCGGCGCGAGGCGGTCGTAGCCTTTGTCCACGAGCGCCAGCGGGTGGTGGAAGTTCAGGCCTTCGAGCTGGTTGCCTTTTGTGATGGCGACGACCGTGCCTGCAAGGCCGTAGCGCTTCAGGCAGCTCTCGACCAGCGCGCTGGCCAGCACCAGCAGGCCGCGCTCGGTGTCGACCAGCGCGTAGTCGATCTCGGGCCCGACGTTCAACGCCTGGTTCGCCGGGATCGTCCACGCGGTGGTGGTCCAGATGACGATGAAGGCGTCCCTGGCAACCATCGCGTCCGTCGCGAATGAAGCCGGCAAGCCGAACGCTGCGGCGAGCTTGGCGGGCTCGGCGGCGAGGAAGCCGACGTCCACCGTCTGCGACTTCTTGTCGGCGTACTCGATCTCGAATTCGGCCAGCGACGAGCCGCAGTCGAAGCACCAGTAGACCGGCTTCAGGCCGCGGTAGACGAAGCCGCGCTCGATGACCTTCTTCAACGCGCGGATCTCGTTCGCCTCGTTGCCGAAGTCCATCGTGCGGTACGGGTGGTCCCAGTCGCCGAGCACGCCCAGGCGCATGAAGTCGGCGCGCTGTTCGGCGATCTGCTCGGTGGCGTAGGCGCGGCTTTTGGCCTGCACGTCGGCGCGGCTCAGCTGGCGGCCGAAGGTCTTCTCGATCTGGTTTTCGATCGGCAGGCCGTGGCAGTCCCAGCCTGGTGTGTAGCGCGCGTCCAGGCCCTTCAGTTGACGCGCCTTGACGATCATGTCTTTCAGGATCTTGTTCGCCGCGTGGCCGACGTGCAGCACGCCGTTGGCATACGGCGGGCCGTCGTGCAGCACGAAGCGCGGCTGGCCGCAGCGCGCGTCGCGCAACTGCTTGTAGATGCCCTGGTCCTGCCATTCCTTGACCCAGCCCGGCTCGCGCTTCGGCAGGTCGCCGCGCATCAGGAACGGGGTGTCGGGCAGGTTCAGCGTGGCGCGGTAGTCGGTGGCGGCTTCAGTGGACATGGTCGGACTCGAATGGTTTTCTCCCTCGCCCCTTTGGGGAGAGGGTTGGGGTGACGGGCGGGGCGGCACTGGCGGGGTGAGCATGCTGCTCAGAGGTCGGCGGGCTGCCGGCCGTCACCCCGATCCTCTGCCCTGCAGAGCAGAGGATGAAGAGCGCGCGATCAACTAATTCGGTCGCGGCTCGTCTGGCGATGTTGCGCGGCGTGCGCGGCCAGAAACGAGGCTGCATTCACCGCGTCGGCATGGATCGCGGCCGTGAGCGCCTCCAGCCCGTCGTAGCGGGCTTCGTCGCGAAGTTTGTGCAGCAGTTCCACGCTGACGAGTCTACCGTAGCCCCCTTCCGTGCCGAGCCCCTCGGGCCAGCGCAGGCAATGCACTTCGAGCAGCACCCGGCCGCTGTCGTCCACCGTCGGCCGCTTGCCAAGACTCGCGACGCCGTCGATTGGCTCCGTGCCCAAGCCGTGGGTGCGCACCGCGTAGATGCCCAGCGCCGCCGGCCGCGGGTGGTCGAAGCGCAGGTTCAGGGTGCGAAAGCCGTCGCTCGCGTCGGCGGCGCTCGAGCCCAGGCTGCGGCCGAGCTTGCGACCGTGGATGACATGGCCGCTGATGCTGTAGGGGCGGCCGAGAAGTGCGCTCGCGCTCGTCATGTCGCCGCTGGCCAGCGCCGCGCGCACGGCCGAGCTGGAGACGCGCAGGCCGCGCACTTCGTAGCTGTTCATGCGTGCCACGTCGAAGCCGGCCTGCTGGCCAGCGGCATCCAGCATCGCGTAGTCACCGGCGCGTTTCGCACCGAAGCGGAAGTCGTCCCCGACCAGCACGTACTTCGTGCCCAGGCCGCGCACCAGAACGTTGTCGATGAAGGCCTGCGGCGTCTGCGCGGCGAAGGTGCGGTCGAAGCGCAGCACCACGGCCTGGTCGATGCCGCAGCGCGCCAGTTCGCTGAGCTTGTCGCGCAAGGTGGCGATGCGCGCCGGCGCGAGTTCGGGCTTGCCGGCGAGCAGCGCGAAGTAGTCGCGCGGGTGCGGCTCGAAGGTCATCACGCACGAGGGCAGGTTGCGGTGATGGGCCTCGGAGCGCAGCAGCGCCAGCATCGCCTGATGACCGCGGTGCACACCGTCGAAGTTGCCGATGGTCAGTGCGCAGGCGGGCGCGATGCCGGGGTGCTGGAAGCCACGAAACACTTGCATGCGCCGGATTATCGGTGGCACGCCGGCCCCTTGGCGGCACGGCTTGCCGGCTCACCGGCGGCACGGCGAACCGTGCCGACCGGCGCCCTCACGCCGCCGCTGATCGAGGCACTTGCTTCAGGTGGCGATACACCAGGCCGCGCGACACGCCGAGCCGGCGGGCCGCCTTCGAGACATTGCCTTCGCAGGCTGCAACGGTCTGCTCGATCAGGTGCCGGTCGGTGTCGCGCAGGGTTCCGGCCGGCGCGCTGGTGGCGGGGGGCGTGGCGAGCGGCAGGGCCGCCGCAGCGCCCGGGTCGCCCGCCGGCGCCGGTCGGCCCAGCGCGTGGAGCCGCACCGCACCGTCGCGCGACTGCATGCGCGCCGCCAGCCACACGTTCAGGCCGTTCGGCAGCCGGTGCAGCGTGGCCTGCGGCTCGCGCGTCAGGCGGGCGAGGCGGATCGCATCGAGGCCGAAGACCTCGTCGGTGCGCAGGCCGGTTTCGCCTTGCGTCACGCCGAGCAGGCGCGCGGCGGCGTGGTTGACCCAGGCGATGCGGCCGTTCGAGTCGAGCCCGGCCAGGCCCTCCATCGGCGTGCCCAGCAGCGCCGGCGAGGTTTGCAGGTGCACGACGATGTGCTCGTTCGACTGGGCCCGCAGCAGCCGGTTCTCGATCGTCGTGGCGTACAGCGCGACCACCGCCGCAGCGTCGAAGCCGAACGCCCGCGACTCGCTTGAGACATCGAGCACGGCCGCGAGTTGCCCGTGCACGTCGCGGATCGGTGCGGCCGCGCAGTGCAGCACCTGCAGATGGCTGAAGAAGTGCTCGCCGCCCAGCACCACGCAGGGCTGGCCGGTGCGCATCGTCACGCCGGGAGCGCCGGTGCCGACGTGCGCTTCGTCCAGGCTCACGCCGACGCGCCGCGCCAACGGCAGCAGCACCTCGCCATGGTCGGCAGCCGAGCGTGTGGCATGCACGACCACGCCTTGCGCGTCGGTCAGGATCGCGGTGCAGGCGGTGCCGGCGAGTGCGTTTTCGAGCTGGTTCAGATCGTTTGCCGCGGCGTGCAGCAGCAACCGGCTGCGGCCCAGCGCCGAATGCACACGGCTCGGCGTGACCGGGTTGAAGGCGATGCGTTCGACCGGGTCGCGCTTGCCCTGCACGCAGCGCGACCACGACTGGATCACGCTCTCGCTGACCAGGCCGGAGGGCCGCACGCCCTCGTCGAAATAGCGCTGCCGCGCCAGCGCCAGACGCTGCTGCGGGGTCGAGAAAAACGGCTGGGCGGGCAGGGGGTTGACGAGTCGTTGATTCACACGCGCTCCACGATGAACAGGGGCAGAAACGCGTGGATTGTGCGCCTGGCGTGCCAGCCGCATGTCAGCGCTTGCACCAACGATCGGGCTGGCGCGAGCCTGCCTGCGACCTGACGCGCGGGTCAACGCGCGGGTCAACGCGCACGTCAACGCGGATCACCGAATCGCCACGCCCCATGGCAGCTTACCGACCGCGATGTCACTGAGCTTGAGGTTGCTTTCGGTGTCGATCACCGAGACCACGCCCGAGCGCCCGCAGGCCACGTACAGCTTCTTGCCATCCGGCGTGAGCGCCATATTCCAGGGCCGCTGGCCGACCGGGATGGTGGCCACGATCGTGTTACTGGCCGTGTCGAGCACCGAGACGCTCGCGTCGCCGCCGTTGGAGATAAAGACCCGCTTGCCGTCCGGGTGCACGGTGATGCCGTTGCTGCGCAGCCCGGCCTTGACTTTCGCCAGCACCTTGAAGGCAGTTGCGTCCAGCACATAGACCTCGTTGGAGTTCTCGGTTGCGACGTAGGCGCGCTGGCTGTCGGGCGAAAAGCCGAGGCCGCGGGGCCGGTCGCCGACCGGAATCTGCGCGACCTGCTTGCGCGCCGCGAAGTCGATCACGTTCACGGCCTCACCTTCCTCGGCGCTGACGAAAACGTACTTGCCATCGGGAGTGAACACGGCGTGTTCGGGGTTCTTGCCACCGACTTGCACCACGAACGCTTTACGGTTGGTGCGCGTGTTGACGAATGCCACGTCGTTGCTTTCTTCAACCGCCACGGCCAGCCAGCGGCCGTCGGGCGAGATGCCCACGCCCTCGGGCGACTCGCCGAGCGCGATCACGCCGCTTTGCTTGCGCGCCACCAGATCGACCATCACCAGCCGGTTGTTCGGCTGGTCGCTCACGTACGCGGTGCGGCCGTCGAGGCTGACCACGGTGCCGCGCGGCTTCTTGCCGGAAGCGATCTCGGCGACCACCTGGTCGGTGGCGGTGTCGATCACGCTCAGCGTGCTCGAACCCTCGTTCGGGACGTAGGCGAACGGTGCCGCGCACACCGCGCCGGGCACCATCACGGCCACTGCACAGATCGAAAAAAATGATCGAATCAACATGAGGTTTCAGCCTGGGAGTGTGAGAGAGAGGGTGGCGATTGGGCTTGCAACACGGACGGCGAAGTGCCAAGTGCCAAGTGCGAAGTGCGAAGTGCGAAGTGCCTAGTGCCTAGTGCTTAGTGCTTAGTGCGTAGTGCGTAGTGCGTAGTGCGTGGCGTGATGAGCCCGTGGCCCTAGGCCGGCCGCTTGAACCAGATGCGGGAAAAGACCGCGTCGCGGTCGACCAGCGCATGCTTCAAGGCTGCCGCCACATGCACCGCGATGAGCCCGCAGAACAGGAATGCCGTGACGATGTGGATGCCGTTGAAGACGGCGTACCACGACGGCGAAACAGGGCCCCAGGGCTTCAGTGCAAGGCCGAAAAACTTGACGCCGTACTTGCTGAAATTGGAGCCGAGATAGCCCGACAGCGGCATCACCAGCATGCAGGCGTATAGCAGGCGGTGGCTCCACTGCGATGTGCTGCGCTGCCATTCCGACAGCGCCAGCGGCCAGGCCGGCGGACGATGCTTCAGCCGCCACACCAGCCGCACCACGATCAGCAGCGCCAGCACGATGCCGAACGATTTATGCAGGTTGATGGTGGCCGCCCGGGCCGGCGTGCCACGCGGGGCGATGTCGTCGAGCAGGAAGCCGAAGGTGATTTGCGCCAGCAGGGCCGCGCCGATCAGCCAATGCAGCGTGATCGCGACGCGGCCATAGCGCGCTGCAGGCGTCGATGCGTGGGCCGGATTCATGACGATTAGTTTACCCATCGGTACAGCCCCGGGTCGAGTGGTTTGCAAGGCCGTCGCGCAACACGCATGCGACTGCCGATGCGCGCGCGCCGCCCGCACTGTCCTGAAACGAGACAGCGACTCGGCGCACAACACAGGGCAAACCGCGCTTCGACTTTCTGCGCCGGTGGTCAAGAATCTGCGACGTTGCCAGTCCAGTCCCCTGGAAAAACTGCGGATGTCTCTGAGTGTCACCACATTGCTGCGGGCCCGCCGAAACACTGCCACGGCAGCTTCGGCGCTGACCGAGCCGTTGTGGTTCGAGTGGCTGGCGTTGGCCGGCCTGTTCGTGTTCGCGGCCTGGCTGCTCGGCGTTCGCGGCGTGTGGGCCTTGCTGCTGCACTCCGACCCGACCGGCATCACCGCAGTGATCATCGTCGTGTTCGTGGTGGGCACCTTGTGGAGTGGGGTCCGGGCCCGCGAACTGATGCGCGAACGCCGGGCCGCCGCCGATCGAACGCCGGGTTGGGCGGCCGACTACTGGGCCGCGCTGGGCACGGCGCCGATCGACGAGACTGCGCCACTCGACCTGCTGCTCGAGCGCACCCACGGCCCGCACTCCACCGCCTGGTGGGTCAACGCGATCCAGCTCAAGCTCGGGCTGCTCGGCAAGGTGATCGGCTTCTCGATCCTGGCCTTGCAGATCGGCCAGATCCAGAACTTCGATCCGGCCCAGGCGCAAGACCTGCTGAAGAGCCTGACCACCGGCCTGGGCGTGGCGCTGCTGACGACGATGGTTGGCCTGGTCGGCAACATCCTGCTCGGCGTGCAGCTGACCCGGCTCGACCGGTTCGCCGATGAACTGGTGGCGGCCGCGCAGCAGCACGGCCTGTCGGTGCGCGCGCGCGCCGAAGGGTGAGCGTCGATGCGCCATCGCCGCAACGCCCGCGAACCGGAAGTCGATCCGTTCTACGACATGCTGTTCAACATGCTGATCGCGTTCGTGTTCTGCTTCATCGTGGCACTGCTCGCGATGAACCCGAAGACCAGCAAGGCCGGCGACGTTCCGGCCAAGGCCGAATACATCATCACCTTGTCGTGGCCCGACTTCGACCCCAACGACATCGACACCTGGGTGCGCAATCCGGCCGGCGAGGTGGTCTGGTTCCGCAACCGCGAGGCCGGGCTGATGGTGCTGGACCGCGATGACCGCGGTGAGTCGAACAACGCGATCGTCGTCAACGGCAAGCGCATCGTCACGCAGTTCCGCCAGGAGGTGGTGACGATCCGCGGCGTGGTGCCGGGTGAGTACGTGGTCAACGCCCACTACTACGAATCGAAGGATGTGCAGGCCAGCGACCCGAAGGCCGGCCAGCCGGTCGATGTGACCTTGTCGGTGGTGAAGGTGAACCCGCGCGCCGAGGTCGTCTTCAATGGCCAGCACCGCCTGGCCAAGCGCGGCGACGAGGCCACGCTGGTGCGCTTCTCGGTTCGCGCCGATGGCAGTGTGGGCGGTATCAACACCTTGCCAGCGCGTCTGGTGGAGCGTCTTTGAATCATGGGTCTGGCACTCGTCCTCTCGTTCGCGGCGCTGCTGCTGCTGATCCTCCTGGCGCTGCTGTGGTCGCGCTGGCCGGGGTGGCTGAAGGGCGTGCTGGTGCTCGGGGTGACCGGGCTGTATTTCTTCGGCAACGATGCGGTGCACCAGATCTGGGGCGTGCCGAGTGTCGATGCACTGCCCGAGCGTTTCGTGATGCTGGCGGCGGCGGTCGACGAGCCGGCGGGCAAGGCGCCGGGCTCGATCTTCATGTGGGTGAGCGAGCCGCGCGAGGGCGTCAAGAAGCTCGAGCCGCGCGCCTACCGCGTGCCGTACACAAAGGAGTTGCACGCCCAGATCGATGCCGGCGTGCGCAAGGGCCGCGACGGTATCAGCCAGATGGGCACCGCCGAGGCGAAGGCCGGCAACGCGCGCGGCGTCGGCTGGCTCAAGCCCGGCAGCGACGAGCAGGAGATCAAGATCCGCGACATGCCGTCGCCGCAGTTGCCGGAGAAATGAGATGCGCACGGCGGCCGCTGTGGTCCTCTCGTCGCTGCTGCTCGCAGCCTGCGGCGCGGCGCCGGCTGACGACGCGCTGTTCCCGCTCGCCGAGGGCCGGCGCTGGACCTATCAGGTCTCGACCGTGGTCGATGAAGTCGATGTCGCGGCCCGCGAGACGCTGGTGCTGGCAAACCGTGGCGTCGACACCATCGACGGTGCGCCCTCGTGGCGCCGGCGCAGCGACAGCGGCATCGAATACTGGCTGCGCAGCGATGCCACCGGCATCTACCGCATTGCCAGCCGCAACCCGCTCGAGCGCGAACCGCAGCTCGATGCGCCGCGCCGCTACGTGCTGCAAAAGCCGTATGCGGTGGGCACCGAGTGGGAGGCTCCGACGACGGCCTATGTGCTGGCGCGCAAGAACGAAGTGCCGCGCGAAGTGCGCTACGCATACAAAGCGTTTCCGATGCATTACCGGATTGAAGCGCTGGCCGAGAAGGTCCAGACTCCAGCCGGAAAGTTTGAAGGGTGCCTGCGGGTGGCAGGGCGGGCCGAACTCCGGCTTTATGTGGAGGCACTGCTCCAGTGGCGCGAGATTCCGCTCTTCACGCTCGAGTGGTATTGCCCCGGCGTCGGGCTCGTCCGCCTTGAGCGCAAGGAGCCGTCACCGTCGCGATTCATGGTCGGTGGCAGCGTCACGATGGAGTTGACGTCGTGGCAGCACTGATGTGGCTGTCGGGTCTTAACGATGTGCCGTGAGAAGCGAGAGTGAAGCGATAGAGAAGCAAGAGAGAAGCAAGAGAACAAGCAAGCCAAGCAAGTCAGAGAGTTGCAAGCGCACCGCCGCGGTCGGACCGTACCGCAACCGTTCTTAAACCCAAGGAGACACCCAATGAAACGCTTTCTTACCCCTGTCGCGCTCGGGCTGACGCTCGGCCTGGCAGCCACTGCGCAAGCGCAGAACTGGCCGGTCTACGGTGGCGACACCGGCAACACGCGCTACAGCGCGTCCAGCAAGATCAACACCGGCAACGTCGGCAAGTTGAACGTCGAATGGGCGCTTCAGCTCGGTTCACTGCGCTCGCAGGAATCGACGCCAATCCTGGTCGGTGACACCTTGTTCGTGACTTCGTCGTTCGGCCCGAAGAACACCTTCGCGGTCAACGCCAAGACCGGCGTGGTCAAGTGGACCTACCAGCCCGAGGTGCCGAAGGGCATCGATCAGTACGCCTGCTGCGACGTGAACAACCGCGGCGTGGCTTACAACAACGGCAAGATCTTCCTCGGCCGGCTCGATGCGCACATCGTCGCACTCGACGCCAACACCGGCAAGGAACTGTGGAAGACGCCGATCGTCGACTTCACCGGCGGCTCGGTGATCACCTCGCCGCCCACGCTGGTGAAGAACCTCGTCATCACCGGCTTCGGCGGCGGCGAGTATGGCGTGCGCGGTGCCATCGTGGCACTGGATCAGAACACCGGCAAGGAAGTCTGGCGCACCCAGACCGTGCCGCAACCGGGCGAGCCCGGCGGCGACACCTGGAAAGGCGATTCGGGCAAGAACGGTGGCGGCGTGGCCTGGCACATCGGCTCGTACGATCCGAAGCTGAACCTCGTCTATTACGGCACCAGCAATCCGTCGCCCTGGTCGGCCTCTGTGCGTGGCAACGACAGCTCCGACATCGGCAAGTTCAGCAACCTTTACAGCGCGTCGATCCTGGCCTTGAATGCCGACACCGGCAAGATCACCTGGCACTACCAGACCACGCCGCACGACGCGTGGGACTATGACGGCGTGAACGAACTGGTCTTCGCCGATCTGCCGTTCGACGGCAAGAAGGTGCCGGTGCTGATGCAGGCGAACCGCAACGGCTTTTTCTACGTGATCGACCGCGCCAGTGGCAAGCTGCTGTCGGCCAAGCAGTACGTCGAAGGCGTCAACTGGGCCACCGGCATCGACATGAAAACGGGCGCGCCGATCGAGGCGGCCGGCAACGCCAAGCGCCCCGGCATGAAGCGCAAGGCCAGCAACATCTGCCCGAACCTGATCGGCGCGAAGAACTGGATGCCGATGAGCTACGACCAGCAGACGGGTCTGGTCTACATCCCGACCATGAACCTGTGCATGGACCTGGAAGGCATCGACGCCGAGTACAAGCGCGGCGCGTTCTTCCTGGGCGTGAACTTCGACCTCGGCAAGTTTGGTCCGGGCGGCCACGGCGGCGGCGTCAAGGCCTGGGACCCGGTGAAGCAGAAGGAAGTCTGGTTCAACAAGGACGAACTGCCGTTCACCGGCGCGATGCTGAGCACCGGCGGCGGGCTGGTCTTCCACGGCGACATCAAGGGCTGGTTCAAGGCGCTCGATGCCAAGACCGGCAAGACGCTGTGGAAGTTCAACGCCGGCTCGGGCATTTCGGCCGCGCCGATGACGTATGAGCTTGACGGCAAGCAGTACATCGCCGTCGTCTCGGGCCGCACCTTGTCGGTCCCCGCGTTCTTCGGCGCGCTGGGCGAGAAGATGGTCGCGGCCAGCCCCGAGGGTGGCACGCTCTACGTGTTCTCGGTCAAGTGACGGAGTGAAGTGACATGACGATCCGCGGCAAGCTGAAGGCGCTCGCCTTCGCTGCGGCCCTGGCCGCCGGCGCCCTCGTGGCACCGGCGGCCAGGGCCGAACCCTTTCGTGTTTGCGCCGACCCGGACAACCTGCCCTTCAGCAAGTCCGAAGGTCCCGAGCGCGGCATGTATGTTGAACTCGCCGAACTGGTTGGCAAACAGTTGAACCAGCCGGTCGAATACACCTGGTACTACACCCAGATGCAGCGCCGCGCGTTGCGCAACACGATCCTGCAAGACGCTTGCGACGCGGTGTTCGCGTTGCCCGCGAATGCCGAATACAAGGTTCGCGGGCTGCAGCGCTCACAACCATTCTTTCAGGTCGGCTACGCCATCGTGGCCGCGCCCACGTTCGCATTCAAGAGCCTGGACGATCTGAAGAGCCAGCGCATCGGCGTGCAGTACAGCAGCACGCCGCACCTGCTGGTGAACCAGCTCGAAGGCTTCAAGTCGACCACCTACCGCTCGGCAGAGGAAGCGCTCGGTGCACTCGCCAAGGGCGAGGTCGACGTCGCGTTCCTGTGGGGGCCGGTGGCCGGCTACGAAAACAAAACGCGCTGGGCCAGTCGCTGGCGCGTGACGCCGGTCTCGGGGCACGACCTGTCGGGCGAAGTGGCGGTGGCGGTGCGCAGCGGCAAGGACGATCTGGCCAAGGCGATCGACCGGGCGCTGCTCGAACTCAAACCGCAGATTGCTGCACTTGCAGACAAATACGGCTTCCCGCGCGAGGCGCCGATCAACCTGGCGCTTGCGCAAGCGCCCACCAAACTGCGGGCAACGGCGTTGGCACAGGTGCGCGTGCCGGCGTCGCTGGTGGTTGCGGTGAACGACACCGTGCCGGCCAAACCCGCCAAGTCAAAGGGTGCTGGTGCGGCGAAGAATTCGGCGCCGCCCGAGGTGGCTCCGGCAGCCCCCGCAGCGCCTGTGCTGTCGGAAGCCGCCCAGGCCGGACGGGTCCAGTTCAACGACCGCTGTTCGCACTGCCACGGCTCCGACGGCTACAGCCCGGTGCGCGAGCGCGACGTGCGTTACCTGAAAATGCGCTACAGCGACAAGTGGCAAGAAACCGCCACCGTGACGATAAAGAACGGCCGCCCCGATGCCGGCATGCCGACCTGGAAGGACATCCTGAAGGAGTCCGACCTGCAGCAGATCATCAGCTTTCTCGGAACGGTGCAGAAGTAGCCGACACAGCTCGCGTTTCGCTGCCGCTACGGTGACGCTTGGCGATGATCGTGATCAGCGCGGCGCTCGCGGCGATCGCGATGCCGTGGTTCGAAGGTGTACTGCGTCGCGTCGGGCCGACGCTCAATGCCGGCTCGGCGCCCGCCCCAGCAGTTCCGTCGTCTCTGGGTGTTTCGCCTGGCGCGCGATCTCGGTAGCGCTCAGGCCGCGGTCATCGCGAAGCGTCGCGTTCGCGCCGCGCGCGAGCAGCAGCTTCACGACTTCGGTCTGGCCCTGTCCGGCGGCCCACATCAGCAAGGTCAGCCCGTGTTCGTAGGGGGTGTCGATGTCGATGCCAGCCCCCAGCAAGGCGGTCACCGCGAGCGCATGACCCTCGCCGGCCGCGTACACGATGGCAGGCTTGTTCATGCGGTCCAGCGGTTCGGTTCGCGCGCCCGCTTCGAGCAGGCGTTTGACGAGTTCGGCATTGCCCGCGTAACTGGCAGCCATCAGCGGCGTGACCCCTTCGACCGACGCAAGCCCGACATCGGCACCCTGGCGAAGCATCAGGTCGGCCAGCACCAGGTCGCCTTTCTCGCAGGCGAACAGCAACACGGTCTTGCCGACTCGGTTGCGTGAATTGGGCGCCGCGCCGCGGGCCAGCAGGCCTGCCACCTTCGCCACATCATCCTGGCGGCCGGCCACCAGCAACTGTGCGTTCAGCTCAGGATGGTTCGCAGCCTGGGCTTGAACCTTTGAGGTGCTGCCAAGGCCGGCGGCCGTGGCGATGGCGACGGCGACGGCGCCAGCCAGGGTGTGTTGAAGAAGCGACATGCGGCTTGGATATGGCATGGAACTCATGAGGAGCTGTGGGCTCGGAACCGGGGCTGCATTGTCGCCGCAGCGGGACATACACCAATGTCATTGCGCCCGAACGTGGTTAGTCTTTCAACCCGGTCTGCAACCCGGCAGGGCACATCAGATCAACAACAGGGAGAAAACGATGACAGGAAAAATGTCCAAGCGGTTCGGGTGGCAGATCGGCGCAATCGCAAGCGCCGCAGCGTTGAGCATGGTGGCGGGCAGTGCCTTCGCCCAGGCCGAGATATCGGGCCAGGCCGCACCCACGGGTTCGCCGGTGCCGAAGAACGTCTCGGTGTCGCAAGGCCAGCTTGACGCGGCTGACAACGACAGCGCCAACAACTTGCACTCGAACACCAACTATGCGCAGACCCGGTACCACCCGGCGGCGCAGATCAACGCTTCGAACGTCGCCAAGCTTCGCCCGGCATTCCAGTTTCAGACCGAGGTGCTCGAATCGATGCAGACCGCGCCCATCGTGGTCGACGGCATCATGTACATCACGACGTCGTACAACCATGTGTACGCGCTCGACGCCGTGTCGGGCAAAGAGTTCTGGCACTACAAACACAAGATGGGCGCGGTGACGACCTATTGCTGCGGCCCGAACAACCGCGGCGTGGCCATCATGGGCGACCGCCTCTACATGGGCACGCTCGACGCGAAGCTGATCTCTCTCGACGCCAAGACCGGCAAGGTGGTGTGGACCACGCAGATCGCCGACCCGGAATCGGGTTACTCGGAGACGATGGCGCCGGTGGCCGTGAACGGCAAGATCCTGATCGGCACGAACGGTGGCGAATACGGCATTCGCGGCTTCGTCAAGGCCTTCGACGCGAAAGACGGCAAGCTGGTCTGGACCTTCGACACTGTGCCGGCCAAGGGCCATGAAGGCGTGTGGGCCGTGAACGACGCGACCGGGCGCAACATGAAGCGCGACATCGCGGCCGAGAAAGCGCAGTTCGCGAAGAACGGCGATTTCTACAAGACGCTGGGCGGGGGTGTGTGGATGGCGCCGGCCGTTGACAAGGACAGCAACACCGCCTTTTTCGTGGTCGGCAACCCCAGTCCCGACCTTTACGGCGCGGAGCGGCCGGGCGACAACCTGTACACCGATTCGATCGTCGCAGTCGATCTGAACACCGGCGCATACAAGTGGCACTACCAGTACGTCGCCCACGACGTGTGGGACCTGGACGCAGTGTCGCCCGTCATCCTGACCGATGCGATGGGCAAGGACGGCAAGATGCGCAAGGTCGCCATTCACGGCGGCAAGACCGGCCATGTGTACGTGCATGACCGCGCCACGGGCGAATTGATCCGTTTCAGCGAGGCCATGATCCCGCAGGAGAACATGTGGGTGCTGCCGACCAAGGACGGCGCGCGCATGCTGCCGGGGGCCAATGGCGGTGTCGAGTGGAGCCCGATGGCGGTGAACCCGACTCTTCGCATGGCATACGCCGCGAACCTGCACCAGCCGATGACCTACCACGTCGAGGATGCCAAGTACCCCGGCGGCAAGCTCTGGCTCGGCGGCGCTTTCAAGACCATCGCCAGCGAAAAGCAGTGGGGCCGACTGGCGGCAGTCAATATCGACACCGGCAAAATGGCGTGGAAGTTCGATACCGAGCAGCCGCTCATCGGCGGCGTGCTCGCCACTGCGGGCGGCCTGGTGTTCAACGGCGAGGGCAACGGCCTGTTCCGCGCCTTCGACGCCCGCGATGGCAAGATGCTGTGGGAGTACCAGTGCGGCGCCGGCGTGAACGCGCCGGCGGTGTCGTACATGGCGGGCGGCAAGCAGTATGTGGCGGTCGCGGCAGGCGGCAACACGCAGCTCGACTTCAAGCGCGGCAATTCGGTGATCGTGTTCGCGCTGCCCTGAAAGCTCGGCGGCGAAGCTTGCGACAATTCGAGATGACATTCCACCCGGTTGCATTCGTCGCAGGCGCTCGCCGCGCTTTCCATGTCGCAAGGCCGCCTCGGCGTTCCCGGCGGGCTCGGCTATCCCGGCTCGTGCCCGCAAGCCTGCTCTTGCTCTGCGCCGGGCTCGCGGTACAGGCCCAGCCCGCTGCCGATAGCGTGCCCGCAAAGGCCGCCGTCTGCGCGGCCTGCCACGGGCCGCAGGGGCAGTCAACCCAGGCGGCGTTCCCGATCCTGGCTGGCCAGACCTCGCGCTATCTGTACCTGCAGTTGCGCGACTACCAGGAAGACCGCCGCAAGAACGAGTTGATGAGCCCGATGGTGGTCGGCATGACGCGCGACGAGATGCGCGAGCTGTCCGACTATTTCGCGCGCCAGAAACCGCCGCGACAGAACTTCGCGGTTGACGCCGAGAAAGCCCGGCTCGGCAAGCTGAAGGCTGATGAAACGCTTTGCACGATGTGCCATCTGGGCGGCTTTGCCGGGCAGAACGAGGTGCCGCGCGTGGCCGGCCAGCATTACGATTACATCATCAAGCAGTTGACCGATTTCAAGGCCCGGCTGCGCACGAACGACGCTGGCAGCATGACCAGCGTGTCGGGCACCCTGAACGCACAGGACATCGAGAACCTGGCGCACTATCTCGTGGGGCTGTAGATGGCGCTGTGGCGTCTTTCACCCATCGGTTGATTCGAGTCCCGGGCCGAGCACGGCTTGCGGCCCGACCAGCCAGCACCACTGGCCTGGCGCCAACTCTGCCGGCAAGGTCAGCACGCCATAGGCACTGCGGTGCAGGGCCTGTACCGTGTTGCCGGCCGCCGCCACCATGCGCTTCACCTGGTGGTACTTGCCTTCGAGCAGGGTCATGCGCAGCGCGTGCTCGCCGGTGCGCTCGACGGCGGCGGCGCGCACCGGCAGCGGGTCGTCGTGCAGGATCACCCCGAAGCGCAGTGCGTCGATCTGCCGGTCGGTGACCGCTTCGATCGTGACGATCTCGTAGACCTTCGGCACATGCTTCTTCGGCGAGGTCAGGCGGTGGATCAGCGCGCCGTCGTCGGTCATCAGCAGCAGGCCGGTGGTGTCTTCATCGAGCCTGCCCACCGGCTGCAGGCCGCGCACGCGCAGCGGCATCGGCAGCAGGCTCATCACGCTCGGGTGATGTTTCGGCTTTTGCGAACACTCGTAGCCAGTCGGCTTGTGCAGCAGCACCAGCGCCTTCGCACGGTACGGCCACAGCTCGCCGCGAACGGCGAAGCTCAGGCCTTCAGCTTCGACCTCGAAGAACGGATCGTCGCAGACCGCGCCGGCCAGGCTCACCTGGCCGCCGAGGATCAAGCCTTCGCATTCGCGGCGCGCGCCGAAGCCTTGCGAGAACAGGATTTGCGAGAGGCGCATCAGATGAAACAGGGACGCAGCGACGGCTCAATGTGGGCGCAGTAAAAAAGTTAGGCGGGCGCGGCGCGGCAAGCCAGGCCCGGTGCCTGACGTAGCCTGCTGCGCCGCCGGCGCAACCCTACTTCGCCATCGCCTTGTCCCACACGGCGTGCGTCCACGCGGCCGTGCCCGGGTCTTTCTTGATGACCGGGTCGCTGCCACCGGCGAGCAGCACTTTCACCGTGCGCTGGTAGGCAGCGGCGTCGAGCTTGCCCATCGCCGGCGTGCCGGCAGCGGTGATCAGCTTGGCCACGTTCTCGAGCTGGCGCTTTTGCACCGCCGCCGTCGAGCCGCCCGAGGTGTCGGCGGCGAGCACGATCTTCACCGCTTCGTCCTGGTTCTTGATCGCGTATTCCCAACCCTTGATCGAGGCCTTCACGAACTTCGCGAGCTTGGCCACATAGGCGGCGTCTTTCAGATCGGGCTCGCGCGCGTACAAGCCGTCTTCGAGCGTCGCCACGCCCTGGTCTTCGTAGGGGAAGGTGACGAGGTCGGCCGGCTTCACACCGGCGTCGATCACCTGCCAGTACTCGTTGTAAATCATGGTCGAGATACAGGCCGCCTGGTTCTGCAGCAACGGGTCGACGTTGAAGCCCTGCTTGAGCACTTTCACATCCGGGTTGGCGCCGCCGGTCTTCAGGCCGAGCGAGCCCATCCAGCTCAGGAACGGGTACTCGTTGCCGCCGAACCAGACGCCCAGGGTCTTGCCCTTGAAGTCTTTCGCGCTGCTCACGCCGCTGGCCTTCTTGCAGGTCAGCATCATTCCCGAGCGGTTGAAGATCTGCGCCACGTTGACCATTGGCACGCCGGCTTCGCGGGCCGCCAGCGCGCTCGGCATCCAGTCGACGGTCAGGTCGGCGCCCTTCGCGGCGAGCACCTGCGCGGGGGCGATGTCGGGGCCGCCCGGCTTGATCGTCACGTCAAGGTCGGCTTCCTTGTAGAAGCCCTTGGCGGCGGCCACGTAGTAGCCGGCGAACTGGGCTTGCGGTAGCCATTTGAGCTGCACGGTGACCTTGTCGGCGGCAAGCACTGAGCCGGTCAGCCCCGCCAGCAGCAGGGACAGCACGAGTTGGGTTTTACGCATCGCTAACACTCCGGGTTGATGCCTTGCGGCGAGGGTGGGAAATAGTCGAAAAGGCGTCAATTCTGACTTCATCTGGCGGCCCGAAAAGACGGGTGCCAGAAGGTGGCGCGCCGCTCGGCCCAGCCGAGCAGGGCATAGAGCAAGGAACCGGCCAGCGCCGCAACAAAGATCGCGGCCCACACCAGCCCCATGTTCAGGCGCGCGGCCTCGGTCGAGATGCGAAAGCCCAGGCCGGCAATCGGCGAGCCGAAGAACTCGGCGACGATGGCGCCGATCATCGCCAGCGTCGAGTTGATCTTCAACGCATTGAAGACGAAGGGCAGGGCGACCGGGATGCGCAAGGACCACAAGGTTCGCCAGGGGCTGGCGCCATACGAGCGCATCAGGTCAAGTTCCATGTGGCCCGATTCCGCCAGCCCGGCGAGCGTGTTGACGAGCATCGGGAAGAAGGTCATCACGACGACCACGGCGGCCTTCGAATGCCAGTCGAAGCCGAACCACATCACCATGATGGGCGCGATGCCGACCAGCGGCACGCTGCTGGCCAGGGCCGCCAGCGGCAGCAGGCCGCGTTGCAGAAACGGGCTGCGGTCGATCAGCACGCCGGTGGCGAAGCCAAGCGTGCAGCCCGCCGCCCAGCCGATGAGTGCCGAGTGCAGGACGGTCTGCACGAAGTCGCCCATCAACACGCCGAAGCCGCCGAGCAACGCCTGCCAGATGACGCTCGGCGCCGGCAGCAGCACGCGCGGCACGTCGAGCGCCTGCGTCAGCAACTGCCAGAACACCAGCACCCAGGCGCCGAACAACAGCGGTGTGCCGAGCCGGCCGACGAGGCCGTGTTCGTCGAGCGCAGCCAGCTTGCGCACGCTGATCACGGCGAGCGCGAGCAGCACGGCGAGCAGCGGGATCAGTAACGGAACCGGCAAGGGAACCGGCAAAGGAAGCGGCAAGGTCAGGCTCATCGCTTGCCACCCGGAGTGAGCCCGCGCTCGGCCAGCGCAACGGCGCCGGTCAACATCAGTCCGAGCAAGGCCGACATCACCAGCGCCGACCAGATCTGCACCGTGTTGCCGTAGTACGAACCGGTCAGCAGCCGCGCGCCCAGGCCGGCCTGCGCGCCGGTCGGCAACTCGCCGACGATGGCGCCGACGAGGCCGGCGGCGATGCCCACGCGCAGCGAAGGAAACAGGAAGGGCAGCGACGCCGGCACGCGCAGCTTCCAGAACGTGTGCTGCGATGAGGCCGCATAGGTGTGCATCAACTCCAGCTCCAGCACGCCCGGCGAGCGCAAGCCTTTCACGAGCGCCACCGCGACCGGGAAGAAGCACAGGTACATCGAGATGATCGCCTTCGGCAGCACGCCGGTGAGGCCGAAGCTGCCGAGAATAACGATGACGATCGGTGCGATCGCCAGCACCGGCACCGCCTGCGAGGCGATGACCCACGGGAACAGGCTGCGCTCGAGCGTGCGCGAATGAACGATGGCGACCGCGAGCAAGGCGCCCAGCGCGGTGCCCATCACGAAGCCGAGCAGCGTGGCCGAGCTGGTGACGGCGGCGTGGTACAGCAGGTTGCGCGGTGAATCGAGCGGCCAGCCGAACACCGAATCGAACAGGTCGAGCGCGATCTGGTGCGGCGCCGGCAGCACCGGTCGGTCCATCGACAGTGTGAGGCGGATCAAGTCGAGAGGCCCCCAGCTGGGCTGCAACGACAGCGTGCGTTCGATCACCTGCGGCGCGTTCAACCAGACGGCGGCGGCGTGCCAGACGACGAGCACGGCCGCCACCACGGTGAGCACCGGGCCGATGCGCGACCAGACTGCATTGAGCCCGCTGAGTTGTACGTTAGTGGCCGCCATGGCCATCCTGCAACGCCAGGCGCACGCGGTGTGCCAGCGCGCTGAACTCGGGTGTGTCGCGAATCTCGAGCGTGCGGCCGGCCGGCAGGCCCGACTCGATGACATCGACGATGCGCCCCGGCCGCGGCGACATCACGACGATGCGCGACGACAGGAACACGGCTTCCGGGATCGAGTGGGTGACGAACACGATGGTGCGTCGCGCATCGCCCTGCTCGGAGCGCCACAGGCCCAGCAGCTGCTCGTTCAGGCGATCGCGGGTGATCTCGTCGAGCGCGCCGAAGGGCTCGTCCATCATCAGCAGCTTCGGCTCGAAGCCAAGCGCGCGGGCGATCGACACCCGCTGCTGCATGCCGCCGGAAAGCTGCCACGGGTATTTGCCCTCGAAGCCTTTCAGGCCGACGCGCTCCAGGTGTTCGAGCGCGACCTGGCGTGCCTTCGTCTTGGCCAGGCCGTGGATCTCCAGCGGCAGGCAGACATTGCCGAGCACGGTGCGCCAGGGGAACAGGGCGGGGGCCTGGAACACGTAGCCGTAGGCGCGGGCGAGGCGTGCTTCGCGCGAGCTCATGCCGTTCACCTGGACCGCGCCGGAGGTGATCTGTTCCAAGTCGGCGATGACGCGCAGCAAGGTCGTCTTGCCGCAACCCGACGGACCGATCAGCGAGACGAATTCGCCTTCACGGATGGTCAGGCTGACGTTGTCAAGGGCGGTGACGGTGTTTTCTCTGGCGGGGTAGACGACCGAGACGGATTCGACTTGGACGGTGGGCGGGGTGTGGTGTGGCAAGGGCGTGCCGGCGCGAACCCCCATCAACCAACCCTCGCCGGATTGTTCGCATGCGTCGTCCAGTTCGCATACTCGCCGCTCACCACCTGCCCCGTCCGCACATCGATCTGCCCCGGCAGCAAGGCATGCATCGTGATGCACGCCGGCACCGGGCACACCGAGACGCACAGGTTGCAGCCGACGCACTCCGCATCGACCACCTCGAAGTGCCGCTTGCCTTCCTTAACCGCCGTAATCGCCTGGTGCGAGGTGTCTTCGCACACCACATGGCAGCGCCCGCACTGAATGCACAGTGCCTGGTCGATCACGGCCTTTTCGATGTGGTTCAGGTTCAACTGGTTCCAGTCGACGATCGACGCCACCGCGCGGCCGCGAAACGCTTCGATGTGCGCGAATCCCTTGCGGTCCATGTACTCCGACAAGCCGCTGCACAGGTCGTCGATGATCCTGAATCCATACGTCATCGCCGCCGTGCAGACCTGCACATTGCCGCAGCCCAGCGCAATGAATTCGGCCGCGTCGCGCCAGGTCGTGATGCCGCCGATGCCCGAGATTGGCAACCCCGCCATCGCCGCCGTGCGCGCGATCTCGGCCACCATCGCCTGCGCAATCGGCTTCACCGCCGGGCCGCAGTAGCCGCCGTGCGAACCGGTGCCGCCGGTGTTCGGCACGATCAGCAGCGAATCAAGATCGACGCCCATCACCGAGTTGATGGTGTTGATGAGCGACACCGCATCGGCCCCGCCACGATGCGCCGCCAGCGCGGGCGGCTTGATGTCGGCGATGTTCGGCGTCAGCTTCACGATCACCGGCAGGTGCGTGTACTGCTTGCACCAGCGCGTCACCATCTCGATGTATTCGGGCACTTGGCCGACGGCCGAACCCATGCCGCGTTCGCTCATGCCGTGCGGGCAGCCGAAGTTGAGTTCGATGCCGTCGCAGCCGGTGTCTTCGACCCGCGGCAGGATGTCGCGCCAGGCCTGCTCTTCGCACGGCACCATGATCGACACGACCATCGCGCGGTCTGGCCAGTTGCGTTTCACGCGCGCGATCTCGGCCAGATTCACCTCGAGCGGCCGGTCGGTGATCAGCTCGATGTTGTTAAAGCCGATCAGGCGCCGGTCTTGCGAATACAGCGCTGCGTAGCGCGGGCCGTTGACGTTGACGATCGGCGGGCCAGCCTCGCCGAGCGTCTTCCAGACGACGCCGCCCCAGCCGGCCTCGAAGGCGCGCACGACGTTGATTTCCTTGTCGGTCGGCGGGGCCGAAGCGAGCCAGAACGGGTTCGGGCTCTTGATGCCCGCAAAGGTGGTGGCGAGGTTGGCCATGGACGAGGTTCCGGTGATTCAGGGCGCAGCAGATCGGCTGTGATGCGGCAGCGCGCGTCGCATCATGCGAGCTCGCGACGCACGCGCTGGAACGGCGCGCCGTCGCGCACGATGCCGAACGAGCGGTCGATCGAATGCGCGGCCACCTTGCCGTGCTCGACCGCCTCGACCGTCAGGTCGCGCCCGCCCCAGCTGCAATCGCCGCCGGCCCACACGCCGGTCAGCGAGCTGCGGCCCTCGTCGTCGACCTTGATGCGGCCGTCGCGCAGCACGACGGTCGAGAGCCGTGGGTCGGCGAGCACCAGCGTCTGACCGATGGCCTTCAGCACCGCGTCGGCCTCCAGGCTCCATTGCTTGCCGGTCGCCTCGAGCTTGCCGCCGACTTCATGCATGCTGGCGAAGGTGGCGCCTTGCACCTGGCCCATCGACACGTCGAGCGACTTCAACACGCTCGAGGTGCGGATCGTCACGCCGTTCAGTTGCGCCCATTCCTGTTCGTGCCTTGACGCCGACATGCGCTGCCGGTCGCGGCGGTAGACGATGGTGACCTCCTGCGCGCCGAGCTTGCGCGATTGCACGGCTGCATCTACCGCCGTCATGCCGCCGCCGATCACGATGACGCGGCGGCCGACGGGCACGGCGGCCGGGTCGCGCGCCTGGCGGAGCCCGGCGATGAAGTCGACGGCGTTGCCGAGACCACCGACTGACCCACCCGAGCCCGCACCCGAGCATTCGCCCTGGCCAGCGCTCTGGTCCGATTCCCCGGCGATGCCCAGCGCGTTGACGCCGCCCAGGCCCATGCCGAGGAACACGGCGTCGAACTGCTGCTGCAAGCCGGCTAACGTGAAGTGCTCGCCCAGCCGCTGTGCGTAGCGCATCTCGATGCCGCCGATCGACAACAGCCAGGTGATTTCATGCTGGGCGAAGTCATCGACGGTCTTGTAGGTCGCCAGCCCGTATTCGTTCAGGCCGCCAGGTTTGGGCCGGGCCTCGAACACCGTCACGTCGTGGCCGAGCAGTGCGGCGCGGTGCGCGCACGCCAGGCCGGCCGGGCCCGCGCCGACGACGGCGATGTGCTTACCGGTGCGGGCTGCGCGCTTGAACAGCGGTGCGCCGGGGGCCTTGAAGTAGGCGTCCGTCGCGTGGCGTTGCAGCAGGCCGATCTCGACCGGTTTGTCTTCGTTGGTGTTGCGCACGCAGGCCTGTTCGCACAGCACCTCGGTCGGGCAGACGCGGGCGCACATGCCGCCGAAGATGTTGGCGTCGAGGATCGCCTTCGCCGCGCCGCGCACGTTGTCTTCGCTGATGCGGCGGATGAACGACGGGATGTCGATGCCGGTCGGGCAGGCGGTGACGCAGGGCGCGTCATGGCAGTAGTAGCAACGCTCGGCTTCGATCAGCGCCCGGACGTTGGTCAGCGGGGGATGGGAATCGCTGAAGTTGGCGACGTACTGGCAGGCGGAAAGGCGGGCGGATTTGACGTCGGGCAGGGGCATGTGGGGCTCGTAGTTCTTGGATCGAAGCATCGGCGGTCCGCCAACCTTTCACACCACACGCGCGACCGCCCTCGGCACCTGCAACCCCGCCTGCCGCTTCAGCGCATCGAACACCGGCGCGAACGCAGGCCGTTTCACATAGCGCCCGGCGCCACGCTCGGTGCGCAGTTCCCCGTCGTTCCAGACGATCTTGCCCTGCGACAACGTCACCTTCGCCAGCCCCGTCACCGCACGCCCCTCGAACACGTTGTAGCCGACCCGCGAGATGCTGCCGGCAGTGGTGATCGTCTTCGTTGCAGCCGGGTCCCAGACCACCAGATCGGCATCACTGCCGACCGCCACCGCGCCCTTGCGTGGGTAGAGGTTAAAAATCTGAGCGGCGTTCGTGGAGGTCACGCGGACGAACTCGTTTGGCGTCAGGCGGCCGGTGTTCACGCCCGCATCCCAGATCACCGAGAGCCGGTCTTCGACTCCCGCGCAGCCGTTCGGGATCTTGCTGAAGTCGGCCCGGCCCGCGGCCTTCTGATCGCCGCAGAACGCGCAGTGATCGGTGGCGGTGGTGTGCAGGTGGCCGGCCGCGAGCGCGCCCCACAGTGCATCTTGATGATGTTTGGCACGGAACGGCGGGCTCATCACATGCGCGGCGGCGATGTTCCAGTCGGGGTTGAGATAGACCGACTCGTCGATCGTCAAGTGCCCCGCCAGCGCTTCGCCGTAGACCCGCTGCCCATGGCTGCGGGCGCGGATGATGGCGGCCACCGTGTCTTCAGTCGACACGTGCACGATGTACAGCGGCGTGCCCAGCACCTCGGCGATGCGGATCGCGCGCTCGGCAGCCTCGGCCTCGACCGCGGGCGGGCGCGACAGCGGGTGCCCTTCCGGCCCGGTGATGCCGGCCGCCACCAGGCGCTGCTGCATCTGGAACACCAGCTCGCCGTTCTCGGCGTGCACGGTGGGCAGCGCGCCGAGTTCGAGGGCGCGCGTGAAGCTGTTCACCAGCACCTCGTCGTTCGCCATGATGGCGTTCTTGTAGGCCATGAAGTGCTTGAAGCTGTTCACGCCGTGCTCGCGAACGAGCGTGCCCATGTCGTCGTGCACGCTCTGATCCCACCACGTCACCGCGACGTGAAAGCCGTAGTCGGCAGCAGATTTTTCGGCCCAGCCGCGCCAGTTGCGAAACGCCTCCATCAGCGGCTGCTTCGGGTCGGGGATGACGAAGTCGATGATCATCGTTGTGCCGCCCGACACGCCGGCCGAGGTGCCGGTATAGAAGTCGTCTTTCGCCACCGTGCCCATGAACGGCAGCTCCATGTGGGTGTGTGGGTCGATGCCGCCGGGCATCACGAGAGCACCGCCGGCATCGACGACGGTGCAGCCGGCGGGGGCTTGCAGGTCGGGGCCGATGGCGCGGATCAGGCCACCTTCGGTGAGCACATCGGCGCGGGTGCTGGACTCGGCATTGACGATGGTGCCGCCTTTGATCAGTACGCTCATGGTTGGGTTACTCCGGGCGGGGTTTTGCCACAAAGGCACCAAGACACGAAGAATTCAAAGCCATTGACTTTGTTGACTTGTTTGCCCTGTTGCCTTTCAACTTGGTGTCTTTGTGCCTTTGGGGCAAGGAAGGCATCGCATCACGCCATCGCCAGCGTTTCAGGGTTCAACCCCACCACCGGCAACTCGTTCGCCTTTGCGAGCATGGCCCGTAACAGCACGTTGGCGCCGGCCTCGATCCATTCGGGCTTGGCGTCTTCGATCTCGTTGTGGCTGATGCCGCCGATGCAGGGCACGAAGATCATCGCGGTGGGCGTGACCGTCGACATGTAGCAGGCATCGTGGCCCGCGCCCGAGACGATGTTGCGGGTGCTGTAGCCGAGCGCTTCGGCGCCGGCGCGCACCATCGCCACGCAGCTCTCGTCGAAGTGCACGCAGTCGTACTGGAAGATCTGTTTCAGCTCATGTTCAAGCCGGTTCGCTGCCGCGATCTTCGCCACGCCTGCTTTCAACTCACCGTCCATCTTCGTCAGCTCGGCGTTGTCGGGGCAGCGGAAGTCCACCGTCAGGAACACCCGCCCCGGAATCACGTTGCGCGAGTTCGGGTAGCTGTTGATCATCCCGACCGTCGACACCGCCACCGGCGCGTGCTTCAGGCCGATCTCGTTGACGAGCTGGATCACCTTCGCCGCACCGAGCAAGGCATCGCGCCGCACCGGCATTGGCGTCGGGCCGGCGTGCGACTCCTGGCCGGTGAGCGTGAGTTCGTACCAGCGCTGGCCCTGCGCGTCGGTGACGACGCCGATGGTCTGGCCTTCGGCCTCAAGAATCGGCCCCTGCTCGATGTGCGTTTCGAAGAACGCATGCACCGGCCGGTTGCCCATCGGCTCGGTGCCGAGGTAGCCAATGCGCGCCAACTCCTCGCCGAGCGTCTTGCCCTGCTGGTCGGTGCGCGAGTGGCCCCAGGCCAGCGAGAACACGCCCGCGTAGACCCCCGAGCCGACCATCGCCGGCGCGAAGCGCGAGCCTTCCTCGTTGGTCCAGACCGAGGCCTCGACCGGGCGTTCGGTTTCGATGCCGTGGTCGTTCAGCGTGCGGATCACCTCCAGCCCGGCCAACACGCCGTAGACGCCGTCGAAGCGCCCGCCGGTGGGCTGGCTGTCGAGGTGGCTGCCGGTGCCCACCGGGGCCAGGCTGTTGTTGCGGCCGGGGCGGCGCGCGAAGATGTTGCCCATCTGGTCGACCTTGACCGTGCAGCCTGCCTCCTTGCACCAGGTGACGAACAGGTCGCGGCCATCGCGATCGAGGTCGGTCAGCGTCAGCCGGCACACGCCGCCTTTCGGCGTGGCGCCGATCTTCGCCATCTCCATCAGGCTCGCCCACAGGCGATCGCGGTTGATTTTCAGTTCAGCCATGACGTGCGCTCCTGCTCCGCTTCGACGAGATCCGACTTATGCACCCATCCGTGGCGTGCGCCCACCGTTCTCTCGCCAGCATGCAACCCGCATGCCAGTTTGACCATATGGACAAATACTGAGTCGAGGGCGAGACTCGGCGCCCATTCACTCGAAAAAAGCCGCCGGCCGTGACCCGAAGCAAGACTGCCGCGCCGGTCGCGGACAAGCGCACGGCCGTGCTGGACGCGGCTCTCGGGCTGTTCTCGCACTACGGCCTGCATGGCACCAGCGTCGACCAGGTCGCAGCGCGCGCGGGCGTGTCCAAGAGCAACCTGCTGTACTACTTCGTGAACAGGGAAGTTCTCTACGTGTGCGTGCTGCGCGACCTGCTACAGGTCTGGCTCGCGCCGCTGCGTGAGTTCAGCGCCGAGCAGGACCCGCAGCGCGTAATCGGCGACTACATCCGGCACAAGCTGGCGGCCTCGCGCGACAGCCCCGACGCGTCGCGCCTGTTCTGCCTCGAGATCATCCAGGGCGCACCGCTGCTGCGCGACGAACTGGGCCGCGAACTGCGTGACCTGATCGAGCAGAAATCCGCCGTCATCCAGGCCTGGGTCGACGCCGGCCGCCTGGCGCCGGTCGACCCGCAGCACCTGCTGTTCATGCTGTGGGCGACCACCCAGCACTACGCCGACTTCGCGGTGCAGGTGGAGGCACTGACCGGCCAGACGCTGGCGAACCCGGTGTTCTTCGAGCAGACGGTGGCGAACGTGCAGGGGGTGGTGTTGCGGGGGGTGGGGCCGAGGTAGGTGGGGTGGTGGGTGGTGGGCGGTGGGCGACCGTTGTCGGCCCGGAGCTGACACTGCATAGCGATAAAAGCGGACATCGGCAAGAGCATCCTGCCATTGAGATGCTCGCCAGACGAAAGTCAAACGCGAATGGCTGACCAATGACGAACGGATGTACGCCGCTGCCCGAAGCCGACCAAAGTACACTTTCCCGGCACGAGGCAGGTTGGTCCTCAAGTACTACCGAGTAACACTGCGAACTTTGTAGAACGCAGCTTCCGATTAGAAGCACCTTCGGGCCTAGGTGCAATACTGTTCAGATAGATATTCATCAGTCATAATTCCCGTCCATCGAGGTTTCTGAGGACGAGAGCGATGGCGCGAGCACGCAAGGCCTTGCCGGCACAGATCGACGTGGCGCACCTGATCAGCGCTGGCGTGCTGGCCAGCGTTTGTCCACGAGTGTTGATCGAAGAGGTACTGGCCCAGACTGGCAAGGCCAGCCAGCGTGAGCGGCTGCTGCCGGCGCCTGCGGTGGTGTAATACGTGATGGCGCTGGCGCTGTGGCGCGAGGCGCCGTTGGAGGAGGTGCTGCGCGTGGTCTGCGAGGGCCTGCAGTGGTTAAGCGGCGGCAAGGCCGGCGCGGTGCAGGCGAGCAAGTCGGCCATCTCGCAAGCGCGCAGCCGGTTGGGGGCCGAGGTGATGGAGCAACTCGCGCAGCGGGTGCTGCGCCCACTGGCCCCACCCGATGCGCCGGGGGCGTGGTATCGGGGCCTGCGCGTCATGGCGGTGGACGGCAGTTGCATGGAGGTGGCCGACGAAGCGGCCAACGCCGAGTTCTTCGGCTATCCGGGCGCCTCACGAGGTCAGAGTGCGTTCCCCCAAGCGCGCGTGCTGGGGCTGGTGGAGTGCGGTACGCATGCGGTGGTGGCCGCCGGCATCGCCCCCTACGCACGCAGCGAGATCGCGATGGCAACTGAATTGCTGCCGGCCAAGGTGCAGCCCGACATGCTGGTGCTGGCCGACCGCAACTTCTACAGCTTCAAGCTGTGGCAAGCCACGTGCGCCACCGGGGCGAAGCTGGCGTGGCGAGTCAAGTCCACCCTGGGCCTGCCGGTGAAGCAACTGCTCAGCGATGGCTCGTACCTGAGCACCGTCTTCGACAGTGCCGATCGGGCTCGAAAGTCCGGGCAGCCCGTGCGCGTGATCGACTACACACTGCAGGATTCGGCCACCCCGACGCAAGACAGCTATCGGCTGGTGACGAACATCCTCGACCCCGATGCGGCCCCGGCGCTGGAGTTGGCCGCGCTGTATCACGAGCGCTGGGAGATCGAAGGGGTCTTCGACGAACTCAAGACGCATCTGCGCTCCAACAGCACGGTCTTGCGCAGCAAGACGCCCGAGTTGGTGCAGCAAGAACTCTGGGGGTTGCTGCTGGCGCACTTCGCAATTCGCCAGCTCATGACGCAAGCCGCCTGGCCTCGCGGACTCGATCCCGACCGCTTGAGCTTTACCCACGCCGTGCGCGTGATCAAGCGCAAGATGCCGCAAGCTGCGGCCGTTCCCCCCTGAGCGCCTGACAGCTTGGCGCGATGCTTTGCTGCAGGAGATCGCCCGCGGCCGCTGCGTCAGCAGTCGCGGGCGCTTCAACCCTCGCGGCGTACGGCGCAAAATGAGCAGCTTCAACGTCCGCCATCGTGGCGAGTTGCTCCATCGGAGCCCACATTCCAACCCCGAATATTCGTATCTGAACAGTATTGCCATTAGCCCCTGTTTGTGCGTCACCGCCAGGCTGACCTTCACGCCGAACTCATAGGGGTTGCGGGCCTTGCCCTTCGAGATGCACTCCACCTCCGGCGCGTGCAGCGCGTAGAGCTTGTTCTTGGTGTTGCGCTGCTGGGTGCGGATGCGCTCGGCACGCTCAAGCCACATGGCGAGGTCGCCCAGGGCCTTCGGGTTGTTGGGTTCGTTCGCCGGGGCGCCACCTTGAGCCACCGCGGCCTGATCGGCACCCAGCTTGCGCCGCACCTCGCGCATCACCACCCCGAGAATCGTGCGCTGGCGCTTGACGGTCTTGCGCAGCCGCTTGAACTGCTTGGCGTGGCCATAGCCACCGGCCTTGCGGCGAAGGGTCTTGCCTTCCTGCGCATAGGTCTGCTTCAAGCCGATACCGGCCCGCTTGGCAGCGCTGACCACCTTGTGGCGTGCGATCTCCAGCAGCCTGCTGTCCACCGGGTGGGCGACGGCCTTGGACTGAACGGTGCTGTCGACGATCACGCGCTCCAGATCGGCGGGCCGCACGGCCTTGATGTCAACAGCGCATTCGATGGTGGCCTTGAACAACTGCTCCAGTCCGTCCTCGCCGAGCAGGCGCCGGAAGCGGCCGATCTGGGTGGCGTCGCACGGCAGGCGTGGCTCGTAGTAG